>DCFV01000215.1:2373-25416 GCA_002314435.1 Acidobacteriaceae bacterium UBA1795
TCATGGTGGTGTGCGAGTCGGTGCCAACCAGGGTATCGGGATACGCGACCGGAGCGCCGTCTACTTGCGCTGTGAAGACCACGCGTGCGAGGTACTCGAGATTCACCTGGTGGCAGATACCCATACCCGGGGGCACAGCGGAGAAGTTGCGGAAGGCGGTTTGACCCCACTTGAGGAAGGCGTAACGCTCGCGGTTGCGTTGAAACTCAAGCAGCGAGTTCTGGTTGTAGGCGTCGGGCGTACCGAACTCGTCCACCTGCACGGAGTGGTCGATGACCAGCTCGGCGGGAACGAGCGGGTTCACACGCTCGGGGTCGCCGCCAAGGGTCTTGATGGCGTCGCGCATAGCGCCGAGGTCGACGACCGCGGGCACGCCGGTGAAGTCCTGCATAAGCACGCGCGCGGGCATGTAGGAGATCTCGCGGCTGGGCTCGGCCTTGGCGTCCCACTTGGCAAGGAACTCAATGTCCCCTGCTGTCACGTTAACGCCGTCCTCGCGGCGCAGCAAGTTTTCGAGCAGGATCTTGAGGCTGAAGGGCAGACGACCCAAATTGAAGCCGCGCGCGGCAAGCGCGGGGAGGCGGTAGATGGTGTAAGAGCGGCCGCCTGAGGCAAGCTGGGCGCGGCTCGAAAAGCTGTTCATCGGAGAACCTTTCTATCCGCTTCAACGCGGATGATGTCAGAAAGATGGAGTGCGTATCCGAGGGGCCGCACACTCCCTCTCGGGGCGGGGGCACAATTCGGAATAAATCGTCGGGGATAGCTTACTCAGCAGGCGCATCCGCGTCCACGGTCGGGCCGGCCGCGACGGAAGCGCTTGAGAAAGGGAGCGGCGGGGATGACCGTAGACGTACGCATGAAAGACGCACTGATTTTATCGCGACGGGCGCTGCACTGGAAATGGAAACCCGGAAGCGGCCGCCATCGGCTAGGCTGAAAGCCGGGAGGTTTCCTCATGGCTGTGCGCTTTCTCCGCTCCGTCGCTTCGGTCTGTCTGCTCGCTTTCCATTCCGCGTTTTGTCAGACGGCGCCCACACCTCCCAAGTGGTCTACGGTGGACGGCACGGTGGTGCTGCACGACTTCCGCTTCGGTTCGGGCGAAACGCTGCCTCAGCTGCGGCTGCACTACCTGGCGCTAGGCACGCCGCACCGCAACTCTTCCGGGCACACGGATAACGCCATTCTGCTGCTGCACGGCACGGGAGGCAGCGCCCGCTCGCTGCTGAATCCTCTTTTTTCCGACGTGCTCTTTGGCCCGGGTGCACCGCTCGACATCGCGCGCTATTTCCTGATCTTTCCCGACGACATCGGCCATGGGCAGAGTTCCAAGCCCTCGGACGCGTTGCATGCGCACTTCCCTGCCTACGACTACGACGACATGGTACGCAGCCAGCGGATGATGCTGGACTCGATGAAGATCGATCATCTGCGGCTGATTCTGGGCACATCGATGGGCTGCATGGAGAGCTTTGTTTGGGGCGAGACTTACCCAGACTTTGCCGATGCCCTGGCTCCCTTTGCGTGTCTGCCGGTGCAGATTGCCGGGCGCAACCGCATGATGCGCTATATGGCGATCCAGGCAATCAGGCAGGACCCGGCGTGGCTGGGCGGGGAGTACGAAAGCGAACCCGAGCAGGGGCTGCGCACAGCCAATGAAATGCTGATGATCATGGGATCGAGCCCGCTGCAGATGCAGAAGCAGGCTCCGACGCGCGACCAGGCAGAGCAGTATGTAGAGCGCTACCTGACGCGGACGATGGCGTCAACAGATGCCAATGACCTGATCTTCTATACCAACGCGAGCCGCAACTACGATCCCAGCCCGCACCTGGACCTCATTACGGTGCCGGTGCTTTGGATCAACTCAGCCGACGACTACATCAACCCGCCGGAATTGGGGATTGCGCAGGAGATGGTGAAGCAGATGCCGCACGCGCGATTTATTCTGCTGCCCATCTCCGACGCGACGCGCGGCCACGGCACGCACACGGCAGCGGCCGTGTGGAAGGACTACCTGGCCGAGTTCATGAAGCAGACCGAACCAAAACCCTAGAAGGCACGTGTCTATACTGGAAAAGAATGGCGGTTGCGAGGTCAGTGCAGAGTTGAACTACTGGGTGGGGTTGAAGGGGCTTTACCCGCGCGTGCTGGCGTGGCTGATGCAGCGGCTTCCGACGGAGCGGCAGCGACTCCCGGTGATCACCATTCTGGCAGGCGGTCTGTGCGGGCTGGCCGCGGTGGCATTTCACGTGAGCGTGGGTCGCGCGCAGGCACTGCTGATTGAGCGGGCCGGAGCAATGCCCGATCATCTGTGGATCTGGGCGATGATTCTGACGCCGGCATTGGGCGGTCTGATCGCTGGGCTTGCGCTCTACTACGTGGTTCCGGCGGCGGCGGGCAGCGGTATTCCGCAGGTGAAGGCCGCCTACATGACCCGCTCGGGCTACGTTTCTCTCAAGGAAACGGCGGGCAAGTTTGTGTTGTGCGTGCTGCAGCTGGGCGCGGGCGCTTCGCTGGGCGTGGAAGGGCCAACGGTGCACATCTGCTCTGGTGTGAGCAGTCTGCTGGCGCGCATCACGCGGCTCAGCCCGAAGAACGCCCGACGTCTTACCTCAGTGGGCATGGCAGCGGGAATTGCTGCGGCGTTTAACGCGCCGATTGCGGCCGTCACCTTCACGCTGGAAGAGCTTATCGGCGCGCTCGACCAAACTATGCTCTCCGGCGTGATCGTGGCCGCCGCACTGGCGGCCGTAGTCGAAAACCGGGTGCTCGGCTCGCACCCCATCTTTCACGTCCCGCGCAATTTCACGTTCGACCAGCCGTCGTCGCTGGTCTGGTATGCGCTGCTTGGGCTGCTGGCCGCGGGCGTCTCCATCCTGTTCACAGATTCGTTGCTAGCGATGCGAGGCTGGTTCCGGCGACTGACGGCCGTGCCGCGCTGGGTGCATCCGGCGATTGGCGCAGCGGCAACCGGCGCATTGGCTGTGGTGGGCCTGCTGCTGTTTCATCTGGACGGTATCGCCGGCGATCCCTATAAAACGCTCACCCTGGCCTTCAGCGGCACGCTGCCAGTGGCCGCGATGGCCGCGCTCTGCCTGCTGAAGATGGCCGGCACGGTCACCTCGTACTCAAGCGGAGGCGCGGGCGGCATCTTTGCACCGGCACTGTTTATGGGGGGCATGCTGGGCGGCGCAGTCGGCTACATCGACGTCGCCGTTTTCCATCACTCCGCCGACTCGATTGGCGCATTCGCGGTGGTGGGCATGGGAGCGGTGTTTGCGGGCGTGGTGCGCGCGCCCATGACATCCGTGCTGATCATCTTCGAGATGACGGGGGGCTACGGCCTGGTACTGCCGCTGATGATCGCCAACATGAGCGCCTTTGCCCTGGCACGCCACTGGCGGCACACACCCATTTACGAAGCACTGCTGGAGCAAGACGGCATTCATCTGCCTGAGCGCCCTGTCGATCCGCGGCAGGAAGAAGACAAGGACGAAGGGGAAGCGCCGGAAGACGCGATGGCTTGAGCCTAGCGCGGCGGCTGCTCGTTGTAGAGGAACAGCGCGCGCAGCTCCAGATACGGGCCGTGGAAATCACGCGGCAGCGGGGGGTAGTTGGAGCCGGTAAGCGCGCCCCATGCAGCACGGTCGAGGCCTGTGTCGCCGGAGCGGCCTTCAAGTACCATGCTGCCCTCCATGATGCGGCCGTTGGGCAGCACCTTGAAGCGGATCTGCACGGCGCCCTTCTTGAGAATGGGCGCGTTGACCTCGTCGGGAATCAGCGGGTCCCAGGTGTGCTCGGTTTCCACATACCAGCGATGCAGCCAGGAGTTGAAGTCGACTCCCTGGGTGTCCGACAGGATCTGAACGCCGCCGCCTGCACCGGGATGCCGTGCCAGCCCGCCGCCGGGGAGGGGCTCGGAGCCAGCGCCGGAAGAGCCGCTGGCTGCGCCACGCATGGCCTGGCGCATCTGGTCAGCCGGGTTCTGGGAGCCCATGGCGAAGTTGGGCCGTGCGGGTACCGCCTGAGGCCGCGGAGCCTCCTCTGGCGACTGTGACTTGGGCGCGGGCGGCGTTTGCGGCTGCGGAGGCACGGGATTCTGCACCTCGGGCTGCTTGGCAGGCTCAGGTGCGGGGACCGGCGGAGCCTGCTTCTGCAGGTCTTCGAGAGTCTTCTTGTCGACGTGCGTCTGTCTTTCCGGGACCGGCTTGACTTCGACCTTGGGCTTGAGCATCTTCAGTGCGTCGGGGGGCAAGTCAAGGTAGCTCAAGTCTTTGCGTTGTTTGATGGCGTCGAACGGGTCGACGACCGGCGGCACTCGGAGTACGTACTTCGGAATCCAGGTGATGGCCGAGATCAGCAGAATGTGGATGAGGACAGCGAGCCAAATGCCTTCACGCAGACGTGCCCAGCGGCGCTCGTCTTCGAGCTCGCTGATCATCTCCAGCAGTTCGTGCGTGTCGTAGTCCACCCAGCGCGAGGTGGAGTAGCCCGGACTCGGCGCTGCGTCTTGCGACGGCTGCGAGCTGGAATTTTCCCCGGAGTTTTCGGGGCCGGTTCCGACGGGCTCGTTGGGTTCGTTCTGCTGGGCTGGCGTTTCTGTGGTGGGCATGCGTCCGACTGGAACCGGAGGGCAGTGCCCGCCAGGCTCTCATTGAAGGTCCTTCCTGTCTATTCTCTCATCCCCGGTGAAACGCGCAACTCAAGGCAGAAAAGCGGCGCAAACCGTACAATGATTCTTTTGGAATGGACGGATTGCACGAGAGAAAGGGACACGTTTGAAGCAGTTTTTTCTGAAGCTTGCAGCCCAGTGGAAGCTGGTGGCCCTGCCCGCGCTGGTGAAGATGGGGTTCTGGGGCGTGGCCGCCGTGGCCCTGCTGGACTCCTCCTCGATCCCGGTGCCCATGGATGCCATTCTGGCTGTCTACATCTGGAATAATAAGAGCCACTTCTGGATCTTCTGCGTGATGGCAGCAGTGGGTTCGGCCATCGGCGGGCTCGTGCCCTACGGGCTTGGCCGGGCCGGCGGCGAATTGTTCCTGCTGAAGCGTGTGAACCGCGCGCGTTTCGAGCAACTCCGCGACCGCTTTGAGGAGCAGGAGTTTCTGGCGGTGATGATCCCGTCCATGCTGCCGCCGCCTACACCGTGGAAGGTGTTTGTGTTTGCTGCGGGCGTGTTTGAGATGAAGGTGGTGCCGTACATGGCAGCGGTGGCAGCCGGACGCTTTGTGCGCTGGATGGTTCTGGCATTGCTGGTGCTCAAGCTGGGCCCGGATGCGGTGAGCATCGTGGAACATCACGCTCTGCGGGCAATTCTTGCGGTGCTTGGACTGGCGGTGGTCGGATTTGGCTGGTGGTGGCTTCGCAAGCGGAGGAGCTTTACGGCAGAGGAGCCGCAGGCCGACTGAAGCCGGCCTGCATACTGCGAGACTACTTGCCAGCGAGGGCGGGCTGAGAGTGCGAGCCCTTGAAGCGGCGAGCCAGCACCGGTACGCCGAAGGCCAGGCCGGCAACGATCGTGGTCGCGATCACGTCATTGCGGTAGAACGGCAGGGCGGCGACGAAGCAGGCGGTCAGGCCAGCGGCCGTGCGGGGATACATCTCGCCCGACACCCAGACAGCATAGTTTGAAACCACGAAGAACGAGGTGGGTCCGAGAACGACACCCGCAGCCACGCGGATGAAGCTGGTGCGTGCGTGCAGCAGGATCTGGCCAAGGACCATGGCCATGAGGTACCACGCCCACGTCGTGACGTAGCCCTGCCAGCGGAACGGGTACGCATAGACCGCCGTGGTCAGGTAGTAGTCGGTCGCCATGAGCAGGGCGAGGGGGGCCAGCATCTCTCGCCAAGAGCGCCGCGCACCGAAGAAGAGCAGCGCGCCGCCGACTGCCGTGAAGTTGAACCAGTCGGGATGGGGGCAGGCAGCCAACACGAGGCGGCTCAGAATGGCGACAACCAGCAGCAGATAGGCGGGCATACACACCTCAGATTGCAGGATTCCCGGACAAGGGTGGCCCGGGCTTGGAAATAATGCTTTCTGTATTGTCAGGTGTGCGCGTCTACGGGTCAACTCGGGAGGTGGAGTTGCGCTCCGTTGTCTACTTCTGAGGGCGGCCATTCATGACTTCACCTGCGTCTTCGTGGCCATCAACGATGTAGACCCAGCCCGAGAGCGGGGGGGGACCGGCGGAGCGCCCGGTGCCGCGGAAGGCATAGGCAAAGCGGAGATCGGAAAACTGCACCGTGGTCCAGGTGCGGCCGGGTGGAAGCTGGGGCGGGTCGAGGCCTTCTACCGGCTCCTGGCCAACGTCGCGGACGACGGCCCATGTGCCCCAGTCGAGATAGACCTGGCCAAGCGGGGTGCGCCTGGCGGCCTCGACGGCGGGGGTGACGGCGGGCTTGTAGAGCACGTCGCGGAGCGGATCAGACTCAATTTCGCCGGTGCGGGTGTTGACCTCCGCAGTCTGGTAGAAGGCGGGCGTCTCGAGGATGGCGTGCCAGAGGAAGGGGTTCACCGGATAGGGCTCGGCGGCGATGCGCGTGGCGGGCACAGCGGTGACCTGCGTGGTCTGAAGCATGGCGAGGGCCTGCGCGTGCTCGCCCCAGCGCCAGCACCAGAGCACAACCATTCCGCAGAGGGCGAAGATGGCCCAACCACGACCGCGGAAGGCGGAACGGCGCGCGCCGATCTCGCGGTCAGTGAGTCCGAGGAGCCACGGAAAGATAAGTGCGGAGAGCATGAGCGCCCACAGCACGGGCTCGGCAATGAAAACAAAGCTGCCGGCGTACCAGCGCGGGTTGAAGGGGAACAATGGGCGGAGGCCGTAGTTGTTGGTCCAGTCAAGCAGGAGGTGGCTGAGGGCGGAGAGGAATGCCGCGGCGTAGACCCAGACCCAGAGGGTGGGCTGCGCGGGCGGTTGCCCCTTGCGCAAACGGCGCTTCTCGCGCCAGCGGTGGAAGAGCCAGACGGCACCCGTGACGACGGCGGCTACGACGGGTACGGCGACGAAGGTGTGGGTGATGCCACGGTGGTGCTGGAGCCCCGCGACCGGGCCGGCAAAGCCCCATAGGACGTCGAGGTCACCGGCCTCGGCGGCAAGGACCGCCGCGAGCGTGGCGTAGCGCGTCTTGCGATTGAGGCCGGCGCGACCGAGGCAGGCTCCGGTGAGGAAGTGAGTGACGGGCTCCATGGCTCGATCCCACGATACTACGTGCGCGAGGGGCGGGGTGCGCGACATAGAATCCGGCCCCCTATAATCCTCAGCATGAGTGGGCACGAAGAGACGAACGAGGCGGCGCGGCGCATCGCAGAGTTGCGCGCTGATCTGCGCAAGCATGAGCACCTGTATTACGTTATGGACGCGCCGGAGATCTCTGACGCCGAGTACGACGCGCGGATGAACGAGTTGAAGAAGCTCGAGGCCGAGCACCCTGATCTGGTGACGCCGGACTCGCCGACACAACGCGTGGGTGGGCGGCCTGCTGAGGGCTTCAAGAAGGTGGCGCACTCGCGCGCGATGCTGAGCCTGGACAACGCCTACTCCGCTGAGGAACTGGCGGACTGGGACCGCCGGGTGCGCGAGTTGGCGGGCGGGCTGCCGGTGGAGTACACGGCGGAACTGAAGCTGGACGGGCTGAGCGTGGCGCTGCACTACGAGCCTGCCGAGGACGGAGGAGCGCGGCTGGCCTACGGCGTAACGCGCGGCGACGGGCAGGTGGGCGAAGACGTGACGTCGAATATCCGCACCATTCGCAGCGTGCCGATCGCCGTGTCTCCAGCGCAACTGAAAAAGGCGGGCGTGCCGCAGGCATTCGAGGTGCGGGGCGAGGCGGTAATGCCGCAGAAAGCCTTCGAGCGAATGAACGAAGAGCGCGAGCGGCAGGGGCTTGCGCCGGCAGTGAATCCGCGCAATGCGGCGGCCGGTACGCTGCGCACGCTGGAGCCGAGCATTGTGGCGCAGCGGGGTCTGATGTTCTTTGCATATTTTCTGCTAATCGACGGCGAGTACATGGCCGCGGGGCAGAATGCAACGCTGGATGCGCTGACGGCGCTGGGTTTCCGCGTGAATCCGCACCGCGAACGCGCGCACACGGTTGAAGCGATGATGCAGTTCATCGAAAAGGCCGAGGAGCAGCGCGCGACGCTGGGCTACGAGATTGACGGCGTGGTGCTGAAGGTGGACGCGCATGCGACGCAGCAGCGGCTGGGGTACACGGGCCGCGCACCGCGCTGGGCCATTGCCTACAAATTCACAGCGAAGGCCGGCATCACGCAGATACAGGACATCCTGATCACCGTCGGGCGCACAGGCAAGCTGACACCGACGGCTGTGCTGGCACCGGTTTTTATTGGCGGCACCACGGTAAGCCGCGCAACGCTGCACAACGCGGACTTTATCGAGCGCATGGGACTACTGATCGGCGACTGGGTGAAGGTGGAGCGCGGCGGCGACGTGATTCCCAAAGTGGCCGAGATTGTGGAGGATGCCGAGCACCCGCGCGGAACGCGCAAGTTCGAGTATCCCAAGCAGTGCCCTGAGTGCGGGAGCGACGTGGTGCGGGCCGAGAGTGAGGCGGACCATCGCTGTGTAAACGCCGACTGCCCGGCCAAGCTGCGCGAAAGCCTGCTGCACTTTGGCGCGCGTGGCGTGATGAACATCGAGGGGTTGGGCGACGCGGCCGTGCAGCAATTGTTGGAGCTCGGATTGGTGCATAGTGTGGCGGATTTGTACTCTCTGACGGTGGAGCAGTTGGCAGGGATGGAGAGGTTTGCGGAGAAGTCGGCCACTGCGCTGAAAGATGAGATTGATCGCTCAAAGAAGGCGGGACTGGCTCGCGTGTTGATGGGGCTCGGCATCCGTTTTGTGGGCGAGCGCACAGCGGAATTTCTGGCTGAGGAGTTTGGCTCTATTGACGCCGTGATGGCGGCGAGCGCAGAAGAACTGGAGTACGTGGAGGAAGTGGGGCCGCGCATTTCGGCGGCGATTCTGGAGTTCTTTGGACGCGAGAAGAATCGTGAACTGGTGGAGCACCTGCGCGCGGCGGGCGTGGACATGACAGCGGAGAAGAAGCAGCGATCCACGCAATTAGCAGGACTGACGTTCGTACTGACGGGCACGCTGCCGATACTGACGCGCGAGGAGGCCAAAGCGAGGATCGAATCCGCTGGCGGCAAGACCGCAGGCTCGGTGAGCAAGAAAACCAGCTACGTGGTAGCAGGCGAAGAGGCGGGCTCGAAGCTGGACAAAGCGCGGACGCTGGGTGTGCCCGTGCTGGACGAAGCGGGGCTGCTGCAGATGCTGCGGGGCTAGTTCCCTACAAGTACGCTGCTCACGCGATGGAGCGGCGGCGGGCGATGCGCTGCTCACGCTCGCGTTCGCGCTTCCAGGCCTCGGCTCGCCACGTGCGCGAGTTGAAGGCGGGAGTGGCGGGCACGGAGTCGGCATCGAGGGCGGGCTCCGGCTGGATGAGGCGCGCGGAGGACTCGAACTCGTCGACGTAGCTGTCTGCGTAGCGCTCGGCGTGAACTGGCACCGGGTGCGGCTGCACATGATGAGCAGCTCCGGAGGTCTGGCGGGAGTCGGTGCGCGGCGCGATAGGACGGGGCGTGGCTAGCGCGGGCTTTTCCTCTGCTTGCGTTTTCACGGCGGCCGGGGTGCGAACGGCGATGGTCTTGGCCATGAACTCATCCACCAGCTTGTGCAGACAGGTTTGCCCGCAGAGATGCTTGGAGCCGGAGCGTAGCCGGCTCTGGGTGTTCCAGCCGCTGATGCGCAGCTCACCGTTCTGCTCATAGGCCACGAACCAGTGATTGGTCTGCTGCTTGTCAGTGCCGCAAATGTCGCATGAAATCGCCTGCCGGATCACCCGCGTCTCCCCTTCAGTCGGATTTGCCTTCCCTTATTTCATCGCAGATGAACGAAATCGGATGAGGTTGAGCAGGCGGGAATCGGAGACTGTGGCAAAAGCGGACGAGAATGGCGGAAAGTGTTCTGGAATGGAACGGGCTTGCGCTTCATGCATCGGATGCGCAAAGGCCAGCCCCGTGATGGGACCGGCCCAAGGTTGCAGTCTGCGGGAGGCGCTACTCGCGCGGGGCGAAGTAGCCCTTCTTGGTGCGGGCAAGGTAGCGGCGGTCGTTGCAGTAGAGGTAGATGGTGCGGAAAGCGCCGTCGTACCTGAAGTCTGCCGGCGTGTAGGTAAGCGCGTACTGGGAGCGCAACTCCTCCTGGATGCTCTTGAAGCTGGTGGACATCTCCTCGACTGATGGAGGAAAGAAGACCTTACCGCCGGTCTCTTCGGCCATGTCGGTGAGCACTTTGTCGCCCCGACCGCGGCTGGGGGTCCAGTTGGTGCTGACGGCGTAGATGATGGTCTCGGCGCGCTGGCACATCTTGATGGCTTCGTCGGGACGGACGCGACTCTGGTTGTCGTCGCCGTCGGAGATGAGGATCATGGCCTTGCGGACAGGTTCCTGACCGCGCGAGACATCGAGGAGCTTGTCGCGGCAGGCGGTGTAAACGGCGTCAAACAGAGCGGTGCCGCCGCCAGGGCGCAGCTTGTTGATTCCGGTCTCGAGGCCGTCGAGGTTAGCGGTCCAGTCCTGCGTAACGCTAGGCGTAACGTCAAAGCCCATGACAAAGGCGCGGTCAGAGCGCGAGGTGAGGACGGAGAGCAGGAACTCAGTGGCCGCCTGCTGCTCAAACTGGAAACGCGTGCGGATGGAGGTGCTGGCATCGATGACGAGGCCGACACGCAGGGGTAGATTGATCTGCTGGCGGAAGGATGTGACCTTCGCGGGAGCCTTCTGGTCGTCGAGCAGGGCGAAGTCGCTAAGCTTGAGGTTTGGGATGTAGTGGCCATGCTTGTCGGTCACGGTGAAGATGAGGTCGACCTCGTTGACGCCAACCTTGATGGTCGGCGCTGCCTGATCGGCTTGTGCCTGTGCGGGCTGCTGCGCATCGGGCGCGGCAGCGGCAGGCGGCGGGGCCGGAGCAGCCGTCGCCGGCGCGGTGGGTTGTTGTGCGTGCAGGGCTGCGGTGGAGAGTGCCGCAGCAAGTGCCAGGCCAAACAGCTTCTGGTTCATATCGTCCTTATTTTAACAATGCCCGTTTTGGTTTTGCCGCTGCGGGCGCGGTGTCTTGGAAGGTGCGCGATTCGACCTCGATCTGTGCGAGAAAAGCCTCGAGTTCGGTCGGCAGGGACGCCGCGAGAGCAAGCGGCTTCTTTGAGATTGGATGCGTAAACTCAAGCTCTGCGGCGTGAAGAAAATTACGGCCGAGCTTAAGCCGTTCAGGCTCAGCTTTGCGCCGGGCGGCCTGGGCGGCAATCTGGTCCGTAAGCTGGCCAGCCGCGCCGTATAGGGTGTCTCCAACAACGGGGTGGCCGATGGAGGCCATGTGTACGCGAATCTGGTGCGTACGTCCGGTCTCAATGCGCACGCGCACAAGGGTGAAGGGACCGAAGCGGGTCGTGAGGCGGCGGACCACGCTGTAGTGAGAGACGGCGGAGCGGGCGTTTTCGGTAGGCCGGGTGGTCATGCGCGTGCGGCGCAACGGATCACGGCCCACCGAAGAGGTGATGGTGCCCTTGTCGCGCGCGACGCTGCCATGCACCAGAGCGATGTAAGTCTTGTGGATGCGGCGCGTGGAGAACAACTCGGCGAGCGCGGCGTGGGCGCGGTCGTTTTTGGCAATGACGATAAGGCCGCTGGTGTCTTTGTCGAGCCGGTGCACGATGCCGGGGCGCAGGTCGCCTCCGGTGGACGAGAGCGCGTGGAAGCGGTGGAGCAATGCGTTGACGAGCGTGCCGCGGCTGCGTGCGTCGTCGTTCTGGCCGCTGCCGGCGTGCACCATCATGCCCGCGGGCTTGTTGACGACGGCAAGATCTTTGTCTTCGAAGACAACGTCGAGCGGAATGTCCTCGGCGATGGCCTTGAGCGGCGCAGGACGCGGCTCGCCGGTGATGGCAATCTGTTCGCCACCGCGCAGCTTGAGTGAGGGCTTGGCATGCGCGCCGTTGACGAGGACGTCGCCCTGCTCCAGGAGCAACTGAACGCGCGAGCGGCTGACGCCTTCAAGCGCGGTGGCGAGAAAGTGGTCGAGGCGTTGACCGGTTGCCTCAGGCGGTACGGGAATGGTTTGGAGATCCGTCATGCGGGGCCTCCTGCGGCGGGGCGTTCGCGCAACACAAAAGCACCGGTGAGCACGGCAGCGATCGCGGCGAGTTGAGGCGCGTCGAGCGCGCCGTGGAGCAGCGAGCCGCGACCTTCGGTGTCGCGGAACATCTCAGTGAGATAGACGGCCGTGCCCATTGCGAGAAGCCAGAGGCCGGCGAGATCGCCGGGTTGGCGCGCATGGGGCATCCAAGCAAGCAGCGCAAGCGCAATGAGAAAGAAGGCCAGCGCAGCGTAGACCTGCACCGGATGCAAGGGCACGAAGAGCGGCGCGCCGCTCCAGCGCTGGGCGAATGGGCTGGTGTAAACGACGGCCCAGCGGACGTTGGTTTCAGTTCCGTAGCCGGAGCCAGCGAAGAGCGAGCCGATCTGCTCAACGGCTAGTCCGAGGGCGAGCGGAGCGGCCAGGGCGTCTGCGGTGCGCGCGAGGGGCATGCGCTGCGCACGCGCGTAAGGCACAGCCACGGCCATTGCAAACACTGTGCCGATGGCGGCCACGAGCGGATGGTGAATCATGGCTAGGCCAAGGAGCCACGCGGGATGGCTGCGAACGACGGTCCAGTTGAGCCCTACAAGCACCAGCCGTGAGCCCGCAAGAGCCGCGCAGAGCGCGAGGACGCATAGGTTCCAGAGCTGTGTGGGAACAAAGCCGGCCAGACGCGCAGTGCGCTGCACGAGGGCCAGCGCAAGCAGCATGCCGAGCGCGGCCAGAGCGCCGTAGGCGGGGATAACGAGAAAGCCGATACGAAAGAGAATGGGATGCACTGAAGCAAGGATACTTGCTCGGGGTGCGGGAAGAGTAGAACCCGGCCCACTGGGCCGTGAATGATGCGCTGGTGAACCCGTCCTAAGACGGTGGAGCTCCCCGCGGTTCGTTAGGCATTCCGGACTGGCGGACACGGCACACGGAACCGTTATGGACGAGTCGAGCCCCTGTTCAATGAATGTTGGTTCATCCAGCGTTGACCACCCACCTGCTTTGCAGGCCGGTTTCTATTGCGGATAGTAGGGTGAGTTGCGGGGAAATGCAAGTCTTGTGGAGTGTGACTAAGGTGTGCTACGCGACGGCCGCGCTGATTTGAGAGACGTTGCACGCGGTGCGGACGAAAAGTTTTCCTTCCGCAGCCGTGTGCGCAGACTATGAACCGGTCTTGCGGTCGTCTTCGAGAACTTCGTCGAGCAGTCCTTTAAGCGAGAGGGCGCGGGCGTGGCCGTCACTCACGTCAGAACCTGTGGCCCGGCAAAGCTCGTCAGCTAGATTGAGCGCGGCGAGCACGGCAACGCGCAGCGAGTCCACAGTACGGCCCTGTGCGGCCACGGCGCGCATCTTGGAGTCGACAAGTTCAGCAAGGCGGCCAATGTGTTCCGGATCCTGACCGGTGAGGTGATAGGCCTGATCGTAGATGTGAACGGTGGTGTAGCCCGAAGGCGATGGGGAAGAAGACCTCGACATAAACTCCCTCACAGTTCGAGTGCGTCGAGCTGACTCAGCAGCCGCTCGACACGCTGGCGCACCTGGTCGCGCTCTGCGCGCAGGGCGTGGATTTCCTGCTTTAGCTTATCGACCACGGGCGACTGCTCGCCGAGCTGTGCCTCTGCTTTGGCGGCGCGCTCTTCAGCAGCGGTACGCAGCTGACGCTCGCGCTTGACAAGCTCGACTGCTCGCAGGATGCGCTCTTCGAGCGCGGAGAAGTCGTCTGCGCTGACAGCCACCGGCACAGGCTCGACCTGTTGCTCAGGCGGCGGCTCGAACGCGGTCTGCTGCTGCTCCTCGACGGCCTCGGTTTCCCAGAATGTTTGCGACATGATGTGATGACCTCCGGCCTTGTTCGCTTCGTTCGAGTATAGCGCCCTGCGGGTTCACGGTTAAGAGCCGTGCATGTTGAAATCGCGCTGGATATAGTCGTGCACTCCCATCCCCTCCACTAAAAGAGGCGGAAAGGATGAGGGCACGAAAGGTTGGACGCGCTCGAGGGCACGTTCACACTACGCGAGCGGTGGCGCCGGGCGCCAATTTTCGCGAGTTCAAGAAATGAGGAGCGAGCATACTGGACTTCTGCTAGCGACGAGCGACGACGAAATCGGGAATATTGGCCCCGGCTCGAAGGGTTGCGGAGAAAATCGGGCCAGACTTCGTTGTCGTTCGCGGCCGTGGAGCGCCACAGCCTTCGAACTCCGTATCGTCTGGCACGATTTTCCGCCCGCAACGCCATCCACTCGGGTGGTGTGAACAGGCCTTAGCTACGCAGGCGTGCGCCGACCTTGCCTACAGCAGCGACGACCTGTGCGTGGAAGCTCTGCAGCTCTTCTTCGCGCAGGGTACGGTCGGGGGCCTGGAATGTGACGCCGAGCAGCAGCGAGTACTCGTGTGCCGTGCGCCTGGGGTCACGGAAGACCTCGCGGGCGCGCCAGTCGACGAGTTCGGGAATTGCCAATGCCGTGAGGGCGTGGTCGATCTTTTCCCACACGATGCCCTCGTCCAGAATGAGCGAGAAATCGCGACGGACGGGCTGGAAGCGCGAGAGCTCGCGCGCAGCAGGCTTGCTCAAGGGCAGCTTGAAAAGGCGGTCGAGGTAGAGCTCGCCCAGGAGAACCGCGTCCTTGAGCTTGCGTGCGGCAGCCTCAGTCGGATGCAGCTGGCCGAACCAGCCGATGGTAGTGCCATCGGCGACGATGCGTGCGGAGCGGTAGGGGTGCAGCCACGCGGGCGTCAGCCCGGACTCGGGCGGGAAGCGGTCGAAGTAGACGTTCCGGATATGGAAGCACGCGAGCACCTGCTCGATAGCGCCCTTGATGTCATGGAAGTCAATGGCGCGCGCGGGATGCAGCGCGGACTGCTGGGGCAGATCTCCTGCGGCGGCGAAGGCCAGAGCGGGACGCTCGTCGACCTTTTCTGTGGTGCCGCTGAAGACTGTGCCGAGTTCGAAGAGACGCACGTCGGCAACGTCGCGGTGCAGGTTGCCGCCTACCATGGCGAGCATGCCGGGAATGAGCGATGGGCGCAGAACTCCGGCTTCTTCACTGAGTGGGTTTCCGAGCGGAACCACCAGACCGGGCTGTGGTGCGGTGAGCGCTGCTTCACCGGCGGAGCAGAAGGTGCTGGCGATGGCCTCGTGGAAGCCGGCGGAGCGCAGCGTAGCGCGCACGGCGGCCTCGCCTGCGGCCCAGGGCAGCTCGCGAACACCTTCGCCGAAAGCGGGAAGAGTGTTGGCGAAGCGGTTGTAGCCGTAGACACGCGCGACTTCTTCGATGAGGTCGATTTCGCGCTCGATGTCAAGACGCCAGCTGGGCAGCATCACGTTCCACGCAGCGTCGCCTGCGGGCGCAAGGGCGCAGCCAAGTGCGGTGAGCACGTTTTCGACGATGGCGGTGGTGATGCCTTCCTTGTCGATCGTGGTGCCGAGGAGACGATGCACTTCACGGAGCGCAAGCGCGATGGGTTTGCGCGCTGCGGTGCGGCACTCGAGCGCGGAGACACGCACGTCGACGAGGTCCCCTTCGGGGGTGCCGCCCGACGCGAGCAGAATGCTAGAGACGATGGCCGAAGCGAGCGGTGCGGCGTTGAAGTCGGCACCACGTTCAAAGCGGTGACTGGCGTCAGTATGCAGGCCATGGCGACGCGCGGTGCGGCGGACGGCCATGGGCTCGAACCAGGCGGCTTCAACCAGCACGTTCTTCGTCGCGGGCGTAATCATCGTGTCCCAGCCGCCCATGACACCGGCGAGCGCGAGCGCCTTGACGTGGTCGGCAACGACGAGGTCTTCGGGGTCGAGGATGCGGTCCATGCCGTCGAGGGTCTTGAGCTTTTCGCCCTTGCGCGCACGGCGTACGACGATGCCGCCATCGATCTTGTCGAGGTCGAAGGCGTGGGTGGGCTGGCCCATGGCGAGCCACGCGAAGTTGGTGGCGTCGACGGCGTTGGAGATCTTCTTCTGTTCGAGAAGGGCGAAGTAGGTATCGACTTCAGCGCCCGGAAACCAGTCGCGCGTGTCGGCGATCGTGACGTCGCGCAGTACGCGTGCCGTGAATCGGCCGCAGGCGTCCTCAGCCTCAATTCGCACGGAGTAAGGTTTCTCTGCAGACCTTGCCGCAGGCAGCGCGAAGCTGAGCGGCTTGAATTCGACGCCGTAGATGGCCGCAGCCTCACGCGCGACTCCGTAATGGTTCATGGCATCGACGCGGTTGGTGGTGATGTCCATCTCGTAGAGCGAGCCGTTGCCGGGACCGAGATCAAAGATACCCTCGACGGCGATGCCGCGCAGGGTGAGGTCTTCGGCGAGCTGGGCGTCGTCGACGGTGAGTTGCGGGAGAAAGGCACGGAGCCACTTGGTGAGAATTTTCATGCGAACTGCCCCAGGAAGCGCATATCGCCCGCGTAGAACTGGCCGATTTCGCTGATGCCGTACTTCATCATGGCGATGCGCTCGACGCCCATGCCGAAGGCGAAACCGGAGATCTTTTTCGGGTCGTAAGCGGGCTGTTTCTCCTGTGCGAAAGCGAAGACCGCGGGATCGACCATTCCGCAGCCGAGCAACTCGATCCAGCCGGACTGCTTGCACTTGCGGCAGCCTTTGCCGCCGCAGAAGATGCAGCTGATCTGCACGTCGGCACTCGGCTCGGTGAACGGGAAGAACGATGGGAAGAATCGCGTCTTAACCGAGGAGCCGAACAGCGCCTTCATAGCGTGGTCGAGCGTGCCCTTCAGGTCACTGAAGGTGATGTTGGTATCGACGCAGAGCCCTTCCACTTGATGAAAAATCGGCGAGTGGGTGGCGTCGGCCGCGTCGTTGCGGTGCACCTTGCCGGGAATGACGATGCGCACGGGCGGCTGCTGCTGCTCCATGGTCCGCATCTGCACGGGCGAGGTATGCGTGCGCAGCAGGAGCCGGTCCCGCTGCGAGCGGCGCTCCTGCGCAGCAACGACCAGCGTGTCCTGCGTGTCGCGCGCGGGGTGACCCGGCGGAAAGTTCATCGACTCGAAGTTGTAGAAGTCGGTTTCGACCTCGGGACCGACGCCGACCGAGTAACCGAGCGCGGCAAAGACGGAGACGATCTCGTTCAGCGTCTTGGTAATAGGGTGCTCGGCCCCGGTAAGGCGGCGCGTGCCGGGCAGGGTTATGTCGATAGCCTCGGCGGCAAGAGCTGCATCGCTGGGGCCAGCACCAGCGGCGGCTTCAAGCAGGCTCTCGACGTGCTGCTTGAGCGCATTGAAGCGTTGGCCGAGCGACTTCTTGGCCTCGGGCGGTGCCGCCTTGAGCCAGCGCGAGGAGACGTCGTTGAGGCGGCCCTGCTTGCGGCCAAGCCACTCGAGGCGGAAGGCTTCGACAGCCTCGGGGCCGCTGAGAGCGGCGGCGTTGGCGGTGGCCTGCTGCTCGAGAGCGGCAAAGGCATTGCTGAGCGAGTCGTCGTCGAAGGACGACAGTGTAGGAATGATTTCGGTGGTCATTGCGTAAATAACAGGATAAACCACTGCGTGGAGCGACCGCGTGGGCTCACGCGCCCGACTGGGAGCATGAATATGTCCGGCGCATTCCGAAGAAAACCCTCATGCTTTCCGGGCAATCCACGCACGGCATGCGTTATCAAAGCGCCCCAAAAAACGCAGGCCCGAAGCATTCGCTTCGGGCCTGCGGGGTGACTCACCAGTCCGGGTGTGTCGTTTACGCAACCTTCTTTTCGGCGGCGAGGGCGGCCTTGGCCTGCTCGGCCAGCTTGGTGAAGCCCGCGGCGTCGTGGATGGCGATGTCGGACAGGATCTTGCGATCGAGCTCGACGCCAGCCTTCTTGAGGCCATTGATGAGCTGCGAGTAGCTGGTGCCGTTCAGCTTGGCAGCGGCGGAGATACGCACAATCCACAGGGAGCGGAACTGGCGCTTCTTCTGGCGGCGGCCGGTGTAGGCGAACTTGAGTCCGCGCTCGACGGCTTCCTGGGCGGCTTGGTAGAGCTTGGATTTTGTGAGAAAATAGCCACTCGCCCTATCAAGAATCTTCTTGCGGCGGTCGCTGCGCTTGGTACTACGTTTTACGCGAGGCATGGAGTTTCTCCGTTTGTTGTTGCGATTTACGCGGCTGGAGGCAGGAGGCGCAACCCCGAGGGGTCCGCGGTAAGCCTCTTCACTCGCTCATTCAGTCCTGAATCACTCGGCGACACTGGAAAATCCGGTCGACGGGGGCCGCTTCGCACGCGGCCCGGAAGCGCCTTGCGGCGCAACGATCAGGCGTAGGGAATCATGCGCGCGACCTTCGCGTGGTCACCGTCGGAAACGATCATGCTCTTGCCGAGCTTGCGCTTCACTTTTGGCGACTTGGACGAAAGGATGTGCCGCGTCTTCGTCTGGTGCCGGACGATTTTGCCGGTGCCAGTCTTTTTGAAGCGCTTGGCCGCGCCCGAATGGGTCTTCAACTTAGGCATGTTTTTTCTCGATTTGGCGGGGCGGTTGTCCCAGCCGCAGTCCCCGCGAGACAGGACTTCCCCTGTCCCGTTTGGGCTCTAACCAGTATAGCGCAAGGGGAAATTCCCCGCCATGGGGTAGGGAGGGCCCGGGGAGGAGAGGCGGGGCACCCAAAGTTGCCCCACCTGGTTCGGCTGGAGACTATTCGTAGTGGTAGAGCGTGACCTTTTCCGTGGAGATTTGCCGCGGATCGAAGCGCCAGCCCTTGCCCTGGTCATTCTCGTCGCCGTTCAGGCGGCGTCCCGGCTGCCACTTGCCATCCAAAAAAACGCCCTCGTCGATAGCAGCGATGCCCGCCTTGGGCCCGTCTGTGGAACGCGGTATGAACCAGACCCGGAAGCCTTTGCCCAAGCCCAGGAACTCATCCTTGCCCGTGGCGAGGATCAGGCCATAGCCGTTCTCGGCGTGGTATCCAAAGATCTCATCGAGCGTGACGCGGAGGGTGTAGCTGGAAAGGGTGAACTCGACAGTGGGATGGTCCTTGGTGAGGACGAATCCATGGGCCAGGCCCGCGGCTTGCGCGGAGGTGAGCTGCGGCGTTATGGCGGCGATGGCACGATAGCTGGCTGCCAGATCGGTTTTGGCGTTGGCCTCGTCTTCAATGGCGAAGGGCGAAAAACCGAAGCCTGCATGCTCGCCGAGGGCGTAGAAGACGTTGGCCGCACCGGCCTCTCCGCCGCGCGTCTCGGGCATAAAGAGCGGATTGCCATCGCGGTGGTAGCGGATGCACCAGTTAGCGAAGTCAGCCGCATAGAGGTCAGGCGAGTAGAGATCGATGGCAGATCCGGCTGCCTTCCACACGTCTACCACCCAAGGCTCTGGACCACCCGAGGGGAACTCGCCCGGAGGCGTGTCTTCGCCGCCGAGCCAGGTATTCACATACATCGGTATGTCATAGGCGGCCTTGCCTTTGGCGGTGACGGCCTGCACAAAGCGGCCGTAGTTCCAGGCCATGAAGATTTCGTCAGTGCGGGTCGAATCGCCGAAGACCTCAGACCAGGTGCCGGAGGTTTTGGCGCCGGCGGTCTCCCAGCGAGCACGCATATCCGGATAGAGCGAGTCGCGGTGGGCCTTGAGATAAGCGATCAGTTCGGCGGGAACCGGTCCGTTGAACGCGCGGTTGGCGGAGGCAGCGTGGTCGCGCGAGTCGCCCAACACGCCTACTTCGTTTTCGACCTGCATCATGAGGACGGTGTGCTGGGTGGCATCGGCCTGCCTGATGTGCTGCATGAGAGCGGCGAAGGCGCGAGCGTCTGCCTCCTGCGTGGCTGCTGCAGCCGGGCTCAGAATCTCGACCTCTGCACCGTTCTCGACCACGCGTGGAAAGCGGCGCGTGTCCTGCTTGACCCAGACTGGAGCATAGCTGGACATGCCGTTCTTCCACGAGGCGAGCCAAAGGAAGACGATATGCTCGTTGGCTTCTCGGGCCTGCGCGAGCAGGCCATCCACCAGGGCGAAATCGTAACGACCTTCTGCCGGCTCGACAAGTTCCCAGCTCAACGGCGTGATGACGGTGTTGAGGCCTGCAGCGATGAGCTTGGGCCAAAGAGGCTTCATGTAGTCGAGGCTGGAGGAGGAGGAATTGTGCAACTCACCGCCGAGGATAAGGAAGGGCTTTCCATCTACGATGAGCTGAGTGGTGGAGCCACGCTTTTCGAGGTGGGGAGCTGGGTTTGCCTGTGCTTGGAGGAACGAAGCGGAACCAACGAGGCAACCGAGGACGGCAATTGACAACGTATACATTCTGTTTTTCATGGCGGCTGCGAGTCTAGCACGGAGAGTTAAGAGGCTCCAGAGAAACAGACGGTCTCGATTGCGGCAATAGGAACCGCGCCGTAGCGCCGCACGCTACCTTTTGCCGCTCGGGAGGGGTACAGGCTGCCGGGACTGACGCAGGCGGTCTGTGCTTTGTTCGGCGCGCGCAAAGCCCTACACTGACGGTGTGGGTGCGGGCTTCCATATCGAGAACTTTGGCTGCCGGGCGGCGCGGGCTGATGGCGAGGCCATTGCAGATCGCCTTCGCGCTGCCGGATGCTCCGACCAGAAATTTGCCGATGCTGACGTGGTAATCGTCAACACCTGCAGCGTTACGGCGGAGGCCGACCGCGAGGCAAGGGCGTTTATTCGGCGGACACGGCGTGCAAACCCACAGGCGCGGATTGTAGCCACGGGATGCTATGCGCAGCGCGCTCCGGAGGAACTGGCAAGGCTGGAAGGCGTGGCAGCGGTGGTGGGGAACAGCCACAAGGCACTGGCACCGGAGATTGTGCTGGGGCTAGCAGCAGGGCGTGAGCAAGCGGATGGGCTGGTGCCGGTAGGGGTATTGATGGGGCCGATGGTGCTGGCCGATGAGCTTTTTGCGCACTCCTTTCTGGAAGAGGCGCAGGTGGCGCCTGGGGCACAGACGCGGCCCAATCTCAAAATTCAAGAAGGGTGCGGGAATCGCTGCTCCTTCTGCGTGATCCCTCAAACTCGCGGAAGGTCAAGGAGTTTGCCCCGAGCAGCCGTATTGCGGCAGGTGGAAGGCTTCATTGGCGCGGGCGGCCGGGAACTGGTACTTTCCGGCATCAACCTTGGGCGGTGGGGACGGGATCTGGAGTCGGTGGAGACTCTGCCGGGGCTGGTGCTGCGGATCTTTGGCCAAACGGCTCTGGCGCGGCTGCGGCTGAGCTCGATTGAGCCGATGGACTGGGACGCGGAGCTGATTGGGCTGTTGGCGGAGTTTGGCGGTTCGCGACTGGCTCGGCATGCGCATCTGCCACTGCAGTCTGGCTCAGATGCCGTTCTGCGGCGAATGCATCGGCGCTACAGGCCGTGGCACTACGAGGAGAAGGTTGCCGCCCTAGTACGGGCGGCGGGGCCGGAACTTACGCTGGGCGCCGACGTGATGATTGGTTTCCCCGGGGAAACGGACACCGAATTTGAGGAGACGATGGAACTGGTACGGACAGTGCCGTTCGGCTATCTGCACCTGTTTCCGTTTTCACCGCGGCCGGGGACGCAGGCTTGGGAGCTGCACGCGGAGCGGCCCGTGCCGGCACGAGCAGTGGAAGAACGAATGGCGGTGCTGCGAACATTGGCCGCAGAAAAAACCCGGGTGCATCGTGGCGCATTGATCGGGCGTGAGTTGGAGGCAATTACGCTACACACTCCTGCGGCGCTGGCTGCGGTTGGGAAGACGTCTGCGCTGACGGAGAACTTCATTCCAGTGGAGATGGAGGGGCGGTTGGAGGCGAACCGGCTGGTGCGGGTGCGGGCGACGGGCCTGACGGCGGAGGGAGCGCTGGCGGCCTCCTGCACCTCGCCAGAGTGCGCGCTTTCCGCTTTGGTTGCGACCGATTAGGCGGGCGGCAGAGCCACAGCCAGCAAAACCGGAGCAATGTTATACTCAGGGTGCGTTCGCGCCCGTTGTGCTGTGCGGCCAGGCCCCGGCGGCTGGGCGGTGAACACACTGTGGAGGAGCACCATCGCTTTCGATAAACGTTCGGCCAAGTCCTTTATCCGTATCAACGATCGCATTCGCGCCCGCGAAATCCGCGTGATCGATGAAAACGGCGAACAACTCGGCATTCTGCCGCCATTTGAAGCCCTGAAGATCGCCCGCGAGCGCGGGTTGGATCTGGTAGAGGTTTCCCCCAACGCCGTGCCACCGGTGTGCCGCATTCAAGATTACGGTCGCTTCCTTTATGAGAAGGAAAAGAGCGAGCGGGCAGCGCGCAAAAAGCAGAAGGTTATCTCGATCAAGGAAGTCAAGTTCTCGGTTACCGTGGACGAGCACGACTACCAGACGAAGAAGAACCAGGCAGTGCGCTTTCTAACGGAAGGCGACAAGGTGAAGGCCAGCCTGAGGTTCCGCGGACGCCAGATGGCGCATCGCGATCTGGGCTACAACATCATCAACCGGCTGATCCAGGACATTGGTGAGGCGGGATCGGTGGAGTTCATGCCGCGCATGGAAGGCACAATTCTGCACGCGATTCTGGCACCGAGCAAAAAGGAAGCTCCAAAGCCGAAGCCGGCGGCACCCGCGTCTGCTCCGCAGGCACAGCCTGCTGCCCCGCGGCCGCCTGTGCCGCAGGCGCAGTAACTCGCACGCATTGAACCCCGAAGGCCGCTCCTCAGTGAGCGGCCTTCGGGGTTTTGCCCGTGTATGCTGGGGCCATGCATTCTTCCCTTCTTCGCTTCTTCTTTCGGTTGTCTTCGTGTGCGTTGATGGTGGGTATGGCTGGCAGGCATGTTCCGGCGCAAACGGCGGCAGCACCGCACTTCCCTACGACAGATAATTTGCGCCACCTGAAGTCGCTGAGTACGCCAGAGCTCTCGCCGGACGGCACTCAGGCTCTGTTCACGGTGACAGAAGCGACTGCGGACGGCGCAGCGGTGCACCTGTGGTTAGCGCCGGTGAGCGGCAAAG
>DCFV01000043.1:0-953 GCA_002314435.1 Acidobacteriaceae bacterium UBA1795
GCGCAAAACCCCGCGGTGACGCTCATATTGCTGAAGGCGTATTGGAGAATCAGGCCCCAGCCGATGATCCAGGCGACGAGCTCGCCGAGCGTTGCGTACGTATATGTGTAGGCCGAGCCGGCGATGGGAATCATCGAGGCGAGTTCGGCGTAACAGAGGCCGGTGAAGACACAGACGATGGCGACGAGAACCAGAGAGAGCGCGAGTGCGGGGCCTGCGCCCGGGCGGCCGGCCATGGCCGTGTGGTGCAACAGGTAATGGATGAGCGGGGTGTTGCTGATTTCGGGTGAGTCAAACCGCTGGCCGGCCATGGCTGTGCCGATGACCGTGAAGATGCCGGAACCGATGACGGCGCCAATGCCGAGCGCAGTGAGCGACCAGGGGCCGAGCGACTTTTTGAGGGCGTTCTCGGGCTCTTCCGATTCGCGAATCAGCTTATCGATGGATTTGCAGGCAAGCAGTTGGCTTGGCAGCGCAGTTCTCCTCGTATGTGGGTCGCGGCACTTCTCGATGGAAGAGCGTCCCCGCGTTTTTCAGGAAGCCTTATCGGGAAGTGTACATGATGCGGAGAGGCCTGGAGGCCGGGCCCTAAGACGCGCATCGGCTGCGGAGAACCGCTAGCGGCGGGGGAAGGAGAATGCGCGGGCGAGTGAGGCAGGAATTGCGGGCCGGCACGTAGCCGGCCCGCAATTCCGACGGAAATTGTTGGAGCGGTCTAGCGCTTCGACTGACCGCGTGCGAGCTTCTTGACCTTCTTCTTTTTGGAGCCGCGCGGCTCGGTGCGCTTTGCCTTGGGAGCGGCCTTTTTGCGGGCCGTGCGCTTCACCTTTTTGCGTTCAATCTTGTCTTCAATCTTCTTGGTATCTGCCACTCAAAATCCTCTTTCACGCAGCGTGCTGCAAATGGGTCCCGTTTCTCGGGGATACGACCTTAATGGTAACAAGAATTCGAGG
>DCFV01000043.1:1267-4396 GCA_002314435.1 Acidobacteriaceae bacterium UBA1795
GTCAGCAGCACGCGAATTCCCGTGAGTTTGCGCGATTGTGGCGTAGAATCGAGCTTAGAGACACGATCTGGACGACTCCAGCCTGCTCGGCCTTGGCCTCCCCATCGCTTACGACGAGCCCCGTAGCACACGCACCAATTACAGGTTTCCGGGCGATACCGGGAACTGTTCGCTGTGAAATGGAGTTTGTTATGCGTTCCGATCAGATTCACCGCGCGCTCGCGCAGGGGATCAACCGATTTGAAGTGTGCCAGCTTGTATCAAAAGGCGTGAAAGCCACGCACAAGACCGGCTCGCGCTTCGAGGATACGATCAACGATGCCCTGGAGTACCTGGGCAACCATCGGTCGGATCCGGACTCGGTGCATCCGGCAGGCGGCAAAGACAGCAAGTCGCTGCAGTCGGCCGCGTGACGCGGGCCCGGCCCTCAAAAGAGCGTAGAAACACGAAAGGGACGGCTGGTTGGCCGTCCCTTTGCTGTTTCTGATCGCGATCAGAGAGTCGAAGTCTTAGACGACCTGGACGTTCTCTGCCTGCCAACCCTTGGGGCCCTTGGTCACGTTGAACTGAACGCGCTGGCCTTCCTGGAGCGAACGGAAGCCGTTCGACTGAATGGCGGTGTGATGGACGAAGACGTCCTCGCCGTTTTCACGGCTCAAAAACCCAAAACCCTTGGCGTCATTAAACCACTTGACTGTGCCTGTTTCCATTGTGATGTCCTTTTACTGCTTAAATTACCGCCGAACGCAATGTGGAAGTGTTTGCGAGTGCGGGTAAGCAGAACAGGCAAGGACTTCTATATCGGATTCTACGATTGAACTGAGTGTAGCACGGAAACAGAACGAGCCCTGGAGTTTCTTTTTCGCGACGCTGCGCGTTGCCCACACCGGCGTAACCGTAGCGACGTGCGCCGGGGAGTGCGTATAGGGCGGAACGGCCTTAAGATGACTGTCATGAGCCCGATTCTCTTTCTAGCGTTGTTCTTCACCGGCGTGGCTGGCTTGTGGTGGCTCTCGCGTCAGATTGTGCGCGAGGCAAACTCGGACAGAACGGCGCGGCCGCTGTCGGAGGGAGGACTGGAGTTTGCCGCCGATCAGCGCGCATTTCTGGCGATGTATATCTTTCTTGGCGTTTTTGCGGTGATTGGCGTAGGTGGAACGATCTCTGCACTGATCTCGCACGCGAGCCTGTTGTTTCCGCTGGTTTGCCTGGGTTTCACCCTGCTGCTGCTGCGCGTGTTGCCGGGCACGATTGTGTTGAGCGCAGAGGGGTTGGAGCAGAGATTCTGGCTGGCCAAGGTGACGCGCATCGGATGGAGCCAGGTGCGCGAGATTGCAGTCCGCCATGAGAAAGGCCTGGTGACGATCCGCAGCAAGAGCGGGACGAAGATCCAGCACACGCGCCAACTGCCCGACCGCACACGCCTGCTGGCGGAGCTGGAGGCGCGCTGCCCGGATAAGATGCCGCGCCCGGTGGAGATTCACAGCGAAACACGAACGGTGATGGTTCCGCCACCGCCACCACCGCCTTCTGCACCAACAGCCTAGATCTTCTGCAGGTTGGCGAACTTTTCCATGAGCTTTTTCATGCCGTGGCGCGCGAACATCACGGTGAGCTTGGCGTCTTCGCCCTCGCCCTCGCGGATGAGCACGGTGCCTTCACCGTACTTGGAGTGACGCACGCGGCTGCCCTTTTGCAGGATGGTTGTACCGCTTGGTGCGGGAATGTCCGCCGCAGGGCGCACCAGCGAGGCGGGTTTGACGGCACCGGCTTTGCCGCCGAAGAAGCGCGCAATGTTATCGATCGAGCTGGGTCCTTCCGGCGCTTGCGCGCTTTTACTTTTTGGACGAGGGCTGGAACTTGGTGAGAGGCTGGGGCGCTCCTGGCTCTCGTCTTCGTAGTTGTAATGGCGGCTGGTGTATTCGCCGCCAGCGGCGGCACGGTTCGTTGAGCCGAAGCGGCTACCCGAGCCGTATGCGCCTCGCGCGCCGGAGCTGTAGCTGTACGCGGGCGTGGACCATGCGGGTGAGTTGCCGCTGAGATTCTCGACGAGTTGGCTGGGCACTTCCTCAAGGAAGCGGGAGGGTACGGAGGCTTCGGGGGAATCGTTGCCGTAGCGGCGGCGATAGTGTGCGCGGGTGAGCACGAGGGTGTTCATGGCGCGCGTCATGCCCACGTAGCAGAGGCGGCGCTCCTCTTCGAGCTCCTCAGGGTTCATGAGAGTGCGCGAGTGGGGGAAGAGGCCCTCTTCGAGTCCGGCGAGAAAGACGAGCGGGAACTCAAGGCCCTTGGCGGCGTGCAGCGTCATGAGCGTGACGCGCGCGTCGGGGTCGAACTGATCTGTGTCTGAGGCGAGCGCTGCGTGATCGAGGAATTCAGCGAGCGTTTCGCCACGCTCCTCGGCGTCGCGCGCGGCGTTGGCCAGTTCCTTCAGGTTCTCGATGCGGCTGAAGGAATCGGGCGAGCCTTCGGCTTCGAGCGCCTTGATGTAGCCGGTGCGGTCGATGAGGAAGCGGATGAGCTCGGGCAGCGTGGCTGCGTCGCCGGGCTTGCGGAAGGCTGCCGGTTGTTCCTCGTTGTTCTTCGGGCCATTGTCGCCCGAGGCTTCCTTCCCAGATCTCCCCGAGACCTGGGGCACCCGGGTTTGTGCTGTATCCAGTTCTTTCGACATCTTCGGCGACTTGAGGAACGGTTGCTTGGTCGCTTTAGCGAAGGGCGAGAAGTGGCTGGCGTCGAGCAGCGGTATCTGGTCTTCGTTCGAGCCGAAGCTGAAGCTGAAGTCGGTGGTTGTGTCGGATGCGGGCGCTTCGTTTTCTGATGCTGCGCCAAAGCTGAAGTCGGTGTCGCCTGTGTCGGCTTCGGCCCCGGCCACATCTGCGGAGAGCTTGCCGGCGAAGTCGGGATCCATCATGGCCTGCGCGTCGAGCATGAGCTGGCGAAAGGACTCGAGCGCCATGAGCGCGCGTGTGGGAATGAGGCGACTCTTGATGGCCGCGGCGATGGCCTCCCACGTGGAGGTGCCGGTCTCAAGCGCGAGCCGCTCGAGTGTGGCGAGGGTGGTGGCGCCGATGCCACGTGTGGGCGTGTTGATGATGCGCTGCAGGGCCATGGAGTCGTGCGGGTTGCGGA
>DCFV01000043.1:4757-5704 GCA_002314435.1 Acidobacteriaceae bacterium UBA1795
GCTTCTTCCACCAGCCGCGACTGCGAGTTGGTGCGGTAGAGCACGGCGCAGTGGCCGCCGCTCTCGCTGTCGCCGGCCTCGCGCAGGAATTTCTGAATGCGGTCGGCAATGAACAGCGCTTCGTTTTCGCCGTCGGGCGCCTCGTAGTAACCGATGAGCGAGCCACCCTGCCGGTCGGTCCAGAGCTTCTTGCCCTTGCGGCGCAGGTTGTTGGCGACGACGGCGCCGGCTGCCTCCAGAATCACTTGTGTCGAGCGGTAGTTCTGCTCGAGGCGGATGATCTGCGCGTTGGGAAAGTCCTTTTCGAATTCGAGGATGTTGCGGATGTCGGCGCCGCGCCAGGAATAGATGCTCTGGTCCTCGTCGCCTACGGCGCAGACGTTCTTGTGCTCACCGGCGAGGAGCTTCATCAACTCGTACTGCGGGCGATTGGTGTCCTGGTACTCGTCGACGAGCAGGTAACGATAGCGGCGCTGGTAGCGTTCGCGTGTTTCGGCTGAGACCTTGAGCAGGCGCACTGCCTCCAGCAGCAGGTCGTCGAAGTCGAGGGCGTTGTTCTTCTTGAGCTCGGCTCTGTAGCCCTGGTAGATGTGCGCGATACGCTCGCTGTTGGGATCCTTGGAGCCGAGGTAGTACTCCTGCGGATCGACCATGTGGTTTTTCGCCCAGGAGATGCGGCCGAGAACGGTTCGTGGCGTGAGCTGCTTGGTGTCGAGCCCCATGCGGCGCATGACCTGCTTGACGATGTTCTGCTGGTCGTTCTCGTCGTAGATGGCGAAGTCGCGGGTGAGGCCGTCTTTGCCGACCTTCAGCGCTTCAATGTCGCGGCGAAGCATGCGGACGCAGAGCGAGTGGAAGGTGGCGATGAGCGGCTTGGCGACTGTGCCGTGGCCGAGCAACTTCTCGACGCGCTCGCCCATCTCGGCGGCGGCCTTGTTGGTGAAGGT
>DCFV01000155.1 GCA_002314435.1 Acidobacteriaceae bacterium UBA1795
TTGCGATACCACTGCACCGACCACTCCAGCGCCGGCTCAATGCGCAACCGCGGGTGCCAGCCCAGTTCCAGCCGAGCCCGGCTTGAATCCAGCCGCAGCGTATGCGCTTCGTGGACGTGCTCCGCCTCGTCGCGCACCCACTCCGCGCCTTCGCCCCAAAGCTCCACAAGCTTCGTCGTAATGCGCTCCACCGGCCACGCATCCTCGTCTGCCGGGCCAAAGTTGTACGCCGTGGCAAACCGCTCCGGCTGCTCCAGCATCCGCTCCGCCAGCAGCATGTAGCCGCTCAGCGGGTCCAGCACATGCTGCCACGGCCGCGTCGCCTCTGGCCGCCGAATCAGAATTGGCTCGCCCGCCTGAAATCCGCGAATCAGGTCCGGAATCAGCCGGTCCTTTGACCAGTCGCCGCCGCCGATCACGTTGCCCGCGCGCACCGTAGCCACCGCCACGCCATGCTCGCTCAGCCGTTCCGGCGGAAAAAACGAGCTGCGATACGCCGCCGCCGCAATCTCTGCGCAAGCCTTGCTCGACGAGTACGGATCGAAGCCGCCCAGCGCATCTGTCTCGCGATACGGCCACTCCCATTCCTGATTGCGATACACCTTGTCCGTCGTAATGCAAACCACCGCACGCACGCTCGGCGCCTTGCGCACCGCCTCAAGCACGTTCACCGTGCCCATGACGTTGGTCGAGAACGTCAGCAGCGGATCGTCATACGACTGCCGCACCAGTGGTTGCGCTGCCAGGTGAAACACCACCTCCGGGCGGAACTCCGTCAACGCGCGCACCAGCGCCGAATAGTCGCGCACATCGCCACGCACGTCTTCCACCACCGAGCCCACCGCAGCAGCAGAAAACAGGTTCGGCTCCGTGCTCGGCTCCAGCGCATAGCCCCGCACCGTCGCGCCGCGATAGGTCAGCCAATGCGCCAGCCACCCGCCTTTGAACCCCGTGTGCCCGGTGACAAACACGCGCCGACCGCGCCACTGGTTCACCACGTCTTCCACGGAGCCCTCCCGCTGGCCCACAGCTCTTCCAGCCGCTGCTTCTCGCGCAACGTGTCCATGGGTTGCCAAAAGCCGCTATGGAAAAACGCCTGCACCTGCCCCTTCGCCGTCAGCCGCTGCAGTGGCTCGAATTCAAACGTCGTGCTCTCGCTCTCCACTTCGCCAATCACCTTTGGCGACAGCACAAAGAACCCGCCATTAATCCAGCCAGTTTCGCCCTCCGGCTTCTCCTGAAACGCCGTCACCGCTGTTCCCTCCACGCGCAGGCCGCCAAAGCGCGCCGATGGCCGCACCGCAGTAATTGTCGCCAGCTTGCCGTGCCGCTCGTGGAACGCAATCGACGCGGTGATGTCCACATCGCTCACCCCGTCGCCGTAGGTCATGCAGAAGGCCTTTTCGCCTTCCAGATACTTGGCCACGTTGCGCAGTCGCCCGCCCGTGCCCGCCGTCTCACCCGTATCCACCAGCGTCACGTGCCACGGCTCGGCCACACTCTGGTGCACCTGCATCTTGTTCTCGCGCATGTCAAACGTCACATCCGACATGTGCAGAAAATAGTTCGCAAAGTACTCCTTGATCAGGTAGCCCTTGTACCCGCAGCAAATGATGAAGTCGTTGATGCCGTGCTGCGAGTAGATCTTCAGAATGTGCCACAGCATCGGACGCCCGCCGATCTCCACCATCGGCTTGGGCCGTGTGCCGGTCTCTTCGCTCAGCCTTGTTCCCAGTCCGCCTGCCAGAATCACGGCTTTCATCGCTGTCCTCTTCGCGTCGGGCGCCGCAGGCGCCGTTGCTTCCTGCCCAGCATACCCTGCGCAGCGCTGCCCGCGCCCCTTTCCTCGGTACCGTGTGCCTCGGCGATTACCGTTCACGCAGCGTCTGCGCTCCGGTATCCTTGCTCCTGAGCCACTCCATGAGCGAAAAAGCCGACCAGCTGCGCCAACAAATCCTCGCGCTCACCGCCGACTACTTCCGCGAGGCCTACCCGGCCCGCCCCTTTGAGCCTGGCGGCTCCGCCGTCCCCGTCTCCGGCAAAGTGCTAGACGCAGCCGACCTCACCAACGTCGTCGACGCCGCGCTCGACGCGTGGTTCACCACCGGCCGCTTCGCGCTTGAGTTCGAACGCAAGCTCGCCCGCTTCGTCGGCGTGCGCTCGGCCTCGCTCGTCAACTCCGGCTCCTCGGCCAATCTGCTCGCACTCAGCGCCCTCACCTCTCCCAAACTCGGTGACCGCCAACTCAAGCCAGGCGACGAAGTCATCACCGTCGCCGCAGGTTTCCCCACCACCATCAACCCCATCTACCAAAACCAGCTCGTCCCCGTCTTCGTCGACGTCACGCTGCCCACCTGCGAAATCGATGTCTCGCAACTCGAAGCCGCGCGCAGTGAGAAGACGCGCGCCGTCATGGTCGCGCACACCCTCGGCAACGCCTTCGACCTCGACGCCGTCACCGCCTTTGCAAAGAAGCACAATGTCTGGCTCATTGAGGACTGCTGCGACGCGCTCGGCACCACCTGGCGCGGGCGTCCCGTGGGCTCGTTCGGCGACCTCGCCACCGTCAGCTTCTATCCCGCGCACCACATCACAATGGGCGAAGGCGGCGCCGTGCTCACCAACCGGCCCGACCTCAAGGTGCTCATCGAGTCATTCCGCGACTGGGGCCGTGACTGCTGGTGCGACCCCGGCAAAGAGAACACCTGTGGCAAGCGTTTCGACTGGCAGCTCGGCCAGCTCCCGCACGGCTACGACCACAAGTACACCTACTCCCACATCGGCTATAACCT
>DCFV01000068.1 GCA_002314435.1 Acidobacteriaceae bacterium UBA1795
TGAACAGGCCCAAATGACCTTACCATCCGAGGAGAGGGATGAAAATCCCTTTTATTCCTCGATGACGGCCAGGTCCCAGGGGCCGAGCGTGAGCTGCTGTCCCGAGGCGACGGCCTTGCCGTCAAGCAGGTTGGACCCAGCACCATAGGCGTAGGCGGCCTGGACCGTGCTGCCAGAGTAGTTGAAGTAGTAGTGCAGCCGCTTGCCCTGGCGATTCACACCGTGCTGCACGTGCACGGCGGCGGGCAGTTGCTGGTCGCTTGAGCCAAGGCCTGCCTGCTCAATGGCGCGCTTCAGGATGGCGGTCTGCAGCGGGTCAGAGAGGTAGGTTCCCTCATAGAGCAGCGTGCCCGTGCCGAAGCTGTTTTCCGTGATGGCCGGCCACTTGCCGAAGAAGGGGTGGTCGTAGAAGGCCAACGGCTTGGCGTGCTCGGGCATCAGGAACTCGGCCCAGTACTGGACGTTGTTGGCCTCGCCGGCATGGAACGGGTCGCCCTTGAGAGCCAGCGGATGCTCAAGGCTGGAGAACTCCTGGTAGCTGATGCCGGCAGCCTCGCGAAGCGGGCCGGGCGCGCGCACCCAGCGAACAGCCGAGTTCTCGTTGGCAAAGCCACTCTTAAAGGTCATCACCACATGGCCGCCCTGCTTCACGTAGTCGGAGATGCGCTGCAGCAGAGCATCGTCCGCGATGTAAAGCGCGGGTACAATCAGCAGCTTGTAAGCAGAGAAGTCCTTCGTCTCCGGGAAGACGAAGTCGGCGCCCACGTTCAGGTTGTAGAGCGAGCGGTGCATCTGCTGCACCACCGACAAGTAGCCGTCCGGCTCGCCCGTCCAGCTGCGCGAAGGCACACCGCCGCCGTAGGGCATGAAGCTGATGGCGTTCGCCGAGTCGCGGCTGTAGAGGATGGCGACCTGGTTCTGCACCTTCAAACCTGCGAGCTTCGGGCCGATCTTCTGCAGTTCATGCGCAGTGCGGCTCATCTCGGCGTAGGCGCGGTTAGGCTCCAGATCGTGCGAAAGGATACCTTTCCAGTAGGTTTCCTGGTTGCCCGCAATTGAGGCCCAGTGCCAGTACTCCACCATGTTGGCGCCGCTGGCGAGATAGGTGTAGACGTCCTCGCGGAGCTGGCCGTCGTAGGGCGGGAACTGGCCGCCGGAAGTCCAGCCGATGGTCTGCGCGTTGGTCTCGGTGACGAGGAAGTTCGTGTGCTTGAGCGAGCGCGAGAAGTCGCTCTGCAGCGACTGGAACGAGCCGTCGTAGTGGTCCTGCGTGCCGTGGTAGATGTTGTCGGCCACGATGTCGAGGCTCTGTGCGATTGCCTCCTCGTTCACGTCGCGCTTCAGCATACCGCCGTAGTCGGTGGTGACAAACTGCCGCGCCCCGGCGCACTCGCGGACCAGCGCGGACTGCCAGTGGAGAAAATCGGTGACGCGCATCTGGCTCCAGCGCGACCACTCGAGCTTGTAGCCAGTTGAGATGGTGCCATCTCGCTTGGGAAGGTCCTCCCACGTGTGCAGGTTTTCGCCCCAGTAGTTGAGGAACCACGCCTTGCTCAGTTCCTCGGGCGTGCCGAACTTCTTTTCGAGATAGTGCTGGAAGCCGACAAACACGTCGTGGTTCGCGGCGTCGTAGCTGGAGGTTTCGTTATCGAGCTGCCAGCCAATGACGGTGGGGTTGTCCTTGTAGTGCGCGACGATGTGGCGGATCAGCCGCTCGGCATAGAACCGATACGCGGGCGAGTCGGTGTCCATGTTCTGGCGGATGCCGTAGGCCGCGGGCTGTGCATTGCCGCCAAACATGCCCGGAGGAATACGGTCAGCCAGAATCTCCGGGTGCTGGTGGGCCATCCATGCGGGCACGGAGTAGGTGGGCGTGCCGAGGATGACTTTGATGCCCGCCTTGCCCATGGCGTCCACAATGCGGTCCATCCACGCATAGTCGAAGCGGCCGTCCTCAAGCTCCCACAGGCTCCATGTGGACTCGCCCATGCGGACGACGTTTAGGCCGGCATCCCTCATCAGCGCAATGTCCTTCTGCAGGCGCTCAGCCTGGGCGGTGGGCGTGTCTTGGGGCATGTACTCGTTGTAGTAGGCTACGCCGTAGAGCACGGTGGGGAAGTTGAGGTCAGGCCCGGAGGACTGGGGAGCGGCGGTGCGGCACAGAGCCAGCAACGCACAGGTGGAGGCCAGCGCAAGAAAGCGTTTGCTTCGGATGATCATGGAAACCCTTCCCTTGGCTCGCACGAGCCGGACTTAAAAGCGGAAGGACCATGAAAACACGTCTACTCGAAGGTGAGCAAGACGGCTTCAGGCGCGGTGCCGACGCGCATGGGCGGACCCCACGTACCGATGCCGCTGGAGGTGAGCACCTGCAGTGCTCCGAATCGGTGCAGCCCGTGGGTGAACTTGCCGAAGGCGCGGCGCGTAATCCACGAAAAAGGAAAGACTTGGCCGCCGTGAGTGTGGCCGGAGAGCATCAGCCCGACGCCCGCCTGTTCCACGATGGGCAGGCGGTTGGGAACGTGCTGAAGCAGCACAGTGGCAGGCCCTTCGGCCAGGTGGAGGCCCTGCAGAAAATGGCGCAGCGCCATGGGGTGCGTGGAGGTGCTGTAGTTGACGCCGACGATGGCGAGGCCGTCCACTTCCACGCGCTCGTTGTCGAGCACGCGGAAGCCACCATCGCGCAGTCCGTCACAGTAGTAGGCGGCGTCCCCGAACTCTTCGTGGTTGCCGCAGACAAAGAACTTGCCGAGTGGAGGGGCCAGTTCGAACAGCGGCGCGGCAATCACGGCCGGGTCTACCTTCACTCCGTCGAACAAGTCGCCCGGCAGGAAGATCACGTCAGGGTTCAGGCGGTTCGCGAGGCCGGCGATTCGCTGCGCGAAAGGCACATGATTGATATGGCCGAGGTGCACGTCGCTGAAGACCAGGGCGGTGCGGCCGCGCCACGATTCCGGCAGCCTATCCAATTTCACGGTCATGCGCCGCAGTCGCAGGATGCGGGCGTTCGCCATGCCGTAGAGGCTGACGGCAATGGCCAGCGCAAGCAGCCAGGCGGTCAGATACGGACGCGTCTGAAGGCGGACCGCGTTGGGCATCGTGAAGCGCAGCACGAGGTCGATAAGCCAGGCCAGGCAGGCGCCCACGAACAGAAAGTTGAGCAGGCCCATCCAAAGCCCCGCCAACTGATAGAGCAGCGCAACCAGCCAGTTGCTGAAGCGGAAACTGATCAGCGCGGCAACGACGAACAGGAGAGAGAGTGCGAACAGAGCGACGCGCAAAATGCTGGAGGCTGCCGGTGTAATGGGCCAGCCAAAGTCGATCCACGTGCAATAGAGAAACCAATGGATCAAAAAGAGAAGGGACTGGACAATCAGAACGCCCAGAATTGGCCACGCTTTCAAAGGGGCTCTCCTCTCTCTATTCTGGCATGCGTGGCAGGGCGGGCGGACGCGCTGAGCGTGAAAGAATAGAGACATGGCAGGCGCTGCGGGCGACAGCCTCGGGCTGTACATTTCGATACCTTTTTGCCGCTCCAAGTGCACCTACTGCAATTTCGCGTCGGGCGTGTATCCGGCAAGCGAGCATGCGCGCTACGTCAACCGGCTCATCGATGATCTGAGTGGCGCGGGGAAGTGGGCCGCGCGAATGGGCGTGGAACTGCCGCGCTCGGTGGACTCGATCTATTTGGGCGGCGGCACGCCTAGCCTGCTGGAACCGGAACTGTTAGAGCGGCTTTTTGCCGCGATTCGTGCGCAGTGTGCGCTGGAGACGGATGCGGAGATCACGGTGGAGTGCGCGCCGGGGCAGATCTCCGATGCCACGCTCGATGCGATGACCCGCGTCGGGGTGAACCGAGTAAGCCTGGGCGTGCAGTCATTCATCGACCGCGAGGCGCAGGTGAGCGGCCGGCTGCACACCCGCGCCGTGGTGCTCCACGATCTGCAGCGACTGCGCGCAGCGGGAATTTCGAATCTGAACATCGACCTGATCGCTGGCCTGGCCGGGCAAACCTTGGCCTCGTGGAACGAGTCGCTCGGCGTGCTGCTGGATGCGGGCGCGCCGCACGCGAGCGTCTACATACTCGAGGTGGACGAAGATTCACGGCTGGGGCGCGAGATGCTGGCTGGCGGGGCGCGCTATCACGCGGAGGCAGTGCCCACCGACGATGCCATCGCGCGCATGTACGAGACAGCTATCGACACGCTGGAATGCGCGGGGCTGGCACAGTACGAAATCTCGAACTTTGCGCGGCGCGGCAAGCAGTCGCGGCACAACCGGCGCTACTGGGAGCGGCGGCCATACCTCGGTCTGGGCCTCGATGCCTCATCGGCACTGCGCGCTGTGCAACAGGCGGGCGAGAGCGGGCCGGGCTACCTGCTGCGCTCCACCACGAGCGACGACCTGAAGGCGTACCTTGAGGGATCGGAGCCGGCCGAGACGGCTTGGCTTTCACCCGAGCGCCAGCACGAGGAGGCGTGGTTCCTGGGCCTGCGGCTGAATGCGGGCGTCAAACTGGCAGCAGTACGCAAGGAGTTTGGCCGCCAGCCTGTTGCGCACGCTCTCGAAGCCGCTCAGGATCTGGCCGAGCGCGGACTGGTGCACGTCGACAGCCGCACCGTGCGGCTCACTCCGCAGGGACAGCTTTTGTCGAATGAAGTGTTCCAGGAGTTTCTCGGCGCAGCGAACGAAGAGCCTGAGCCTGTGGTCGCCATTTAGCCTTGTTCTCTACCAGGCAAGCGATCCATCGCCTGACGTAGATGAGAGGAGCGCCTCGGGCTCTCCGGCCCGTGTGCTGTTGTCGAAGAACCGGATGGAATCCGGCCCCTTCTGCTTGGCTTGCTCCAGAGCCGTCTCTGCCTCACGCACGACCACTACCGGCGAACGCCCATCACTGGCTGCAAGACCAAAGCACGCCGAGAGGTGCAATGCCTCACCGCCGACGTGAAACGGCTCTCGAAAGACCTCCGTTCGCGCACGGTCAACCAGCAGCGCTGCATCCGTTGCTCTGCATCCGGGCAGCACGATCAGAAACTCATCCCCGTCCACACGACCCAGCAGATCGTAGCTGCGTAACAGCCGCTGCAGCCGCTCCACGACCTGACGCAGCAACTCATCGCAGGCCGCTGGGCCGAGCCGCGAATTCCATCTGCCAAAGCCGTCAATGTCCATCAGCAACAGACAAAGGGGCGTCTTCATGCGTTGCACGCGGTCGGTTTCGCGGAAGAGCATCGACAGCAGCGCGGAGCGGTTATAGACCTGCGTCAATGGATCTACCAACATCTCCGCGTCTTGGGAAGCGACAAGAATTCTGGAGCGGGATTCAGAGGGCATGATGGGACCTCGCTAACGAGTCCATCGGCGAAAGTCAGAAAGGATTGAGGGAGATATTGTTGGAGTCTTTAAGAAATCTAATACAAAGAGTACCGTGGGCGAGCTGGGAACGGAGGCCATTCGCAGGGAAAGGCCTCCGTGGATGACTAATCGACGAAGTCGACCTTGGGCCCGATGGGAATCACGCCGCGCTTGTAGCCTTCGTCGAGCAGCTTGCGAATGGCTTCGCGGCCGTCGGCGCCGTAGTCCAGCGTGCGTTCGTTCACATACATGCTGACGAAGCGGTTGGCCAGCGAAGTGTCCAGATCGCGGGCGAACTGCATGGCGTATTCGAGCGCCTGCTCGCGGTGATCGAGAGCGTGCTGAATGCTGTCGCGCAGCGCCTTGGAGAGAATTTTGTGCTGCTCCGCGCCAAGCGAGCGGCGGATGGCATTACCACCCAGCGGCAGCACCAGGCCGGTGGTTTCACGCCACCACACGCCGAGGTCGAGTACGCGAGCGAGTCCGCTGGTGCTGTACGTGAGCTGGCCCTCGTGGATGATGAGGCCCGCCTCAAACTTGCCGGCCTGGATCTGCGGAATGATCTGGTCGAACGGAACCACCTTGGTCTTGAGTTCGGGGTTAAAAATCTTCAGCGCGAGGAAGGCCGTGGTCAGCTCGCCCGGAACGGCAATTTCGATCTTGCTCAGATCCTCGGGGGTGAGCTTACGGCTGGCGACGATCATGGGGCCGTAGCCCTCACCCACGCTTCCGCCGCAGCCCATCAAAGTGTAGTTGTCCTGCAGATAGGGGTAGGCGTGGAAGCTGATGGCCGTTATGTCGAAGAAGGCCTCGTTCTGTGCGCGCCGGTTCAGTGTCTCGATGTCGCACAAGGTGTGAGTAAAGTGGTAACCGGGCACACGCACCTTGTTGGTGGCCAGGCCGTAGAACATGAAGGCGTCATCGGAGTCAGGGCTGTGCGCAATGGAAATGTTCGTAACCGGTTGCGCCGTCGCCTGCGGGTTCGTTGAAGAGCTCACTGGAATACCAAGGTCCTTTCGGGGGAAAGCTGCACCAACTATTTGGATGCAGCGGAACTGTCTAGCGGCGCAGGCGGCGGAGTCCGCCGGCTGCTGCCGCCGCGGCGGCCACTTTCAAGGCGTCGCCGGGCAAAAACGGAACAATGGCGAGTGAAAGTGCCGCCGGAACAGATGCGTGTGTTAGAACGGCCAGCCAGAGCGCGCCACCGGCCAGAATCAGCAGGTCGCCTGCCGCCGCGCTGAACAGGTTCATCGAAAAGGTGCCGCCTATACGCCGCTGCAGGTACGCAATCAACAGAGCCGCGGCAGGATAGGCCAGCAGATAGCCGCCCGTGGGGCCCAGCAGATGGGCAAGGCCGGAGAGCGCCACTGTGGTGGGCGCAAAGACGGGCAACCCAAGTGCGCCTTCAGCCAGGTATGCGGCCACCGTTCCGGCTGCAAGCTGAGGACCCAGCAGAAGGCCCAGCAGCAGCACGCCGAACGGCTGCACCGTGAGTGGTACCGGTGTGAACCACAAGGGAATGGCCACGTGGGCGCAGGCGGCGAGGAACGCCGTTCCCAGAATCACCGTGCCGGCGACGCGCAGGCCGGCGGGCACGCTGATGGGAACGGCCGCCGTTGGCAGCGAAGAAGGAAATTCGTTGTTCACGCTGTATTCCTCAAGGCTCTGAATCAAAATCGGTTTTGCCGGGGAGCACGGGAGCTTCCGGGGGCGCAGCTGTGATTTGGCTGCGCCGATGCAGCCAGATGTGGCGCGCCATGCCTGCCGCTGCGATCAGCAGCGCCACCAACGATCCGAGTAAGGCAATGACTAACCACCGCATGACTGCAAAAGCCAAGAATACCAGATGGGGGGGCGGTTCCATGCCTGCCGGTCAGGCCCTTCGCATGCTCGCCGCCAGCCACTCCAGATAGCCGCGGCTGCCGCTTTCCACCGGCAGCACGAGGAATTCCGGCGTCTGATAGCTGTGCAGCGCATGCAGCCGCGCTTCCAGGGCAGGCACCCGCCCGGCATATGTCTTGAGCAGCAGCAGAGTTTCCGTTGCTGACTCCACCGCTCCCTGCCACCGATAAATGGACTGGACCGAAGGGACGAGCGAGGCGCAGGCGGCAAGCTGTTCCTCGACCAGCGCGCGCGCCAGCCGTTCGGCCTCTTCAAGGGTAGCGGCGGTGGTTAAAACGATGCGGGCTGTGGATGTGCTCTCAAGCATGGCTGGCACCGAAGCCAGTGTACGAGCAGCGGTGCGCCGCGCTGCCGGAAACTTCTGTGATGCTGTGGCTTGCCCAGCCCGCCCCGGTGTAGCAGTATGGACCATGCAGGCCGCGGGCCTTCGGGGAATGCGGCCAACGCGTGGAGAAGAACGATGAGCACAGCGATCAAATTTGGCACTTCAGGTTGGAGGGCCATTGTGGCCGACGAGTTTACCGTGGCCAACATCCGCCTGGCCGTGGCCGGCATTGCCGCCTATGTAGAAACGCAGCCCAAGCCGCATCGCGTGCTGGTGGGCCGCGATCCTCGCTTTCTCGGTGAGAGCTTTGCGCAGGAGGCAGCCAGCGTGCTGGCCGCCGCGGGCATCACCCCCATCGTCATTCCCGACGCCGCGCCCACTCCAGCGATTGCCTATGCCGTGCGCCAAATGAAAACCTCCGGTGCGATCAACTTCACCGCGTCGCACAATCCGCCGGAGTACAACGGCATCAAGTTTTCCACACACGACGGCGCGCCCGCGCTGCCCGAGGTGACCAAGCAGATCGAGGCGGCCATTGCGCAGATCGGCGACGGTGCGGTGGCCAAGGCCGCTGCGCCTGCGGGCGGTTACGAGACCGTCGACGTGAAAGCGGGTTTCCTCAAGCGGCTGGGCGAACTGGTCGATCTGAAGATCATTGCCAAGTCGGGCATCAAGGTGGTCTACGATCCCTTTTGGGGAGCGGGCCGCGGCTACTCGAGCGAGATCCTGCGCGAAGCCGGCGTGACCGTCGAGACGGTGCACGACTATCGCGACGTGCTCTTCGGCGGACATGCGCCGGAGCCGGACGACCACCTGCTGGGCGACGCCAAGGCCAAGATGAAGGAGATCGGCGCCAAAATCGGCATTGCCACCGACGGCGATGCGGACCGCTTCGGCATTGTGGACGAGGATGGCACCTTCATCCAGCCCAACTACGTGATCGCGCTACTCTTCGATTACCTGGTGGAGACGCGCGGCTGGAAGAACGGCGTGGCCAAGAGCGTTGCGACCACCAACATGATCAACGCGCTGGCCGAGCACCACAAGGTGCCGCTCTACGAAACGCCGGTGGGCTTCAAGTATATCGGCGAACTGATCATCGCCGATAAGATCGCCATCGGCGGCGAAGAGTCGGCGGGTCTCACCATTCGTGGCCACGTGCCCGAGAAGGACGGCGTGATTGCGGGACTGCTGGTTGCCGAGATGGTGGCAGCGCGTGGCAAGAGCCTCGGCGTGCAGTTGCAGGAGTTGTTTGCCAAGGTAGGTTCCTTCTATCCCGTTCGAGAGAACTTCCGCTTGACCCAGGAGAGGATGGCCGCGTTCACTGAGAAGTTGAAGGCCGATCCAACTGAGCTGAGCGGACGCAAGGTGGCAAGCATCGTGCGCACGGACGGGCTGAAGCTGATTCTCGACGATGGTTCGTGGGTTTGCTATCGGCTGTCCGGTACCGAGCCGGTGGTACGGGCTTACAGTGAGGCGCGCAGCGAGAAGGATATGGAAGCGCTCAGCGCTGCAGCCAAGGCGTTTGTGCTGGCGTAACCCGGGGGACGATGCAGGAGACCACGACACAGAACGGAAGCGGCGCGGCGGCAGCGGAGAGACTGCCGCTGCGCCGCCGCATCTCGATATGGGCGCAGCAGGCGTGGCGCCCGGCGGGCACCTGCATAGCGGTCGCGCTCATTCTTGTTTTTGGATGGGGCGTGGTCAACGGCAAGCATGGCCTCTCGGCGTGGCAGCAGCAACGCACCAAGGACAAGGAACTCCGCAAGGAAATCCAGGAGATGCAGGACGAGAATGCGCGCCTGCGCAATCACGTCGACCGGCTCAAGTCCGACCCCGGCGCCATTGAACACGAGGCCCGCGAGCAGCTGCACTATGCCAAGCCGGGCGAGGTGATCTACACCCTGCCCGCGCAGCCGCAGAGCCAGCCGCAAGCCCAGCCAATGACACCCTCCAAGTAAACCTGATCCAGAAGAACTTGCCCGACACAGTCTTTGTGTCAGGGCTGCCAGTCCACCCTTCGCTTCGCGAAGAATGGGGCATCTAGGGTCTCTAATAGGGATAGAAAAAAGAGCCCGGGCCACACGCCGACAATTCCACGTCGATGGGGTGGAAATCACACCAGCCACAACCAAAACAGGAGTATGATGCTGGCCGGAGAATGGCCATGTCTCAGTACATCTATCACTGCCAGGACTGTAACAAGGAGTTCACCCATCAACATCACATGGCAGACGCCGGCAAGGTCGAGGTCGCCTGCCCGCATTGCGGCAGCAAGCTCGTCCATCAGCTTGTGGCCGCCTTTTCCGCCGTCACCCCGAAGAAGAGCTGACTCCGGACGGTCCCAGAACTGGGTGGGTGGCC
>DCFV01000242.1:0-8914 GCA_002314435.1 Acidobacteriaceae bacterium UBA1795
TGGTTGCGGGGGCTGGATTTGAACCAGCGACCTTTGGGTTATGAGCCCAACGAGCTACCGGGCTGCTCCACCCCGCAGTTACAGTCTAGCAACACCGGGGTGGACGGTCAATGGAGGACCGGCGGTACGGCCGAAGCGATGACCTGTTGCGGGCGGTGGCACGGCTTTATCCGATACACTGCGGACAATCCCGTTTGTCATTCACTCGATCGATTGAGAGGCGCCGCGCCGATGTCCCATCTCTATGTTGTTGTGCTTGTGGTCATTGTGGCCGTGCTGCTGGCCGTGGCCCTTTATCGCACCTCGCGCGTAAAGACAAAGGCAGACTACCTGGTGGCGGGCCGCTCGCTGCCAGCGGTGGTGCTGGTGCTCACGCTGCTTACTTCGTGGATCGGTGCGGGCTCGCTGTTTGCCGGGGCGGAGAACGCCTATCGCAACGGGTTTGCGGCGCTGTGGCAGCCGGCGGGTGGATGGCTCGGCCTGCTGCTGATCTACTTCATCGCGCCGCGAGCACGGAAGTTCGCGCAGTTCACACTGCCTGATCTGCTGGAAGCCCGCTACAACCAGACAGCGCGCGTGCTGGGAACCTTTGCCATCCTGTTTGCCTATGTGGGCATAACCAGCTACCAGTTCAAGGGCGGCGGCAATGTGCTGCACCTCATCTTTCCTGACACGGTGACTCCGGAGTTCGGCACCTACATCATCGCGGTGTTCGTGATTGTGACCACTGCGCTTGCCGGCATGTCGTCCGTGGCGTACATGGACGTGGCAATCGGCTCACTCGTGACGGCGATCAGCGTAGTTGCAGCGCCCTATCTGCTGGTGAAGGCCGGCGGCTGGAGCGGACTGCACGCGGCACTGCCGGCCACGCACTTCCAGGTGCTGGGCAACCTCACCTTCGTGCGCGCAATGGAGTTCCTGGTGCCGACGATGCTGCTGATGCTGGGCAACCAAGTGATGTACCAAAAGTTTTTCTCGGCGAAAACGGAGCGCGATGCGCGGGTGTCCGTCGTCGGATGGATTCTCGGGACGCTCTTGCTGGAAACCGTGATTGTTGCAATCGCGGTGATTGGATCGGCGCTCTACAAGACTGGCGAGGTGGCGCGGCAACCGTATGAGATCATTCCCTACACCGCGCGCAATGGGCTGCCCGCGGTGATGGGCGCGCTGCTCTTGGGAGCGGTGTTTGCCAAGGTAATTTCGACGGCATCGAACTACCTGTTCTCGCCCGCAACGAACCTGATCAACGATGTGTTTGTGCGCTACATTGCGCCTGACGCTTCGAATCGGCGGGTGCTGATCGTCTCGCGCCTGGCGGTGGTGCTGCTGGGCTGCTGGGCACTGTACCAGGCTGTCTACGCGCAGAGCATTTTGGAGAAGATGCTGTGGGCGTACACCATCTACTCGGCCGCGCTGACACCTGTGGTGCTGGCAGCGTTCTACTCCAAGCGTGTGACGGCCTGGGGCGCCGTGGCGGCGATTGCTGCAGGCACCGTGGTCACGCTCTCGTGGGATATTCCGGGTGTAAAGTCGTTCTTTCCACAGATCCTGGCTCAGCGCGACGCCATCTTCCCTGCCCTGTTCGCGGCGGTGCTGGCCATGACCGTGGTGAGCATGTTGACGCCGAAGCCTGCGGCGGAGCAGTTGGCACAGTTCGAGAACTGAGGCGTGGAATGGGACCGCGGCGGCCACCATCGCCTACACTGGTGCTTGGATATCCCCATGCCGACACGCCCCTGCTGGGTTGAAATTCGCACCCGCTCCCTTGAAAACAATCTCCGCTTTCTCGCCTCGCTGGTCGCGCCTCACGGCGACCTGCTGGCCGTGGTGAAAGCCAATGCCTACGGTCACGGACTGGCGCTCTGCGCGCCGGCCGCGGTACGCGCCGGAGCCACCTGGCTGGGCGTGACGAGTGCGGAGGAAGGCGTGGCAGCGCGTGCGTTGTGCCCGGATGCGCGCATGCTGGTTATGGGAGGCGTCTTTCCGGGGCAGGGCACGGATGTGGTGCGCCACCGCCTGACGCCGGCAATATGGGAGCCGTTTCAACTGAACGAAATTGAAGTGGCAGCGCGCACTGCGGGGCTGGCGCCGCGCTCGTTTCCGGTTCACTTGGAGCTGGACACCGGCATGAGCCGGCAGGGCGTGGATGATGCTGGACTGGCTGCGATTCTGCCGCGTTTCAATGCGGACTCACCGCTCAAGTTGGAAGGGCTGATGACCCACCTGTTCGCTGCGGATGAGTCCGACGGTCGCGTGACGCACGAGCAGCTGGCCCGTTTGGAACAGGCTGTGGATCAGATGCAGGCCGCCGGGCACCAGGCCGAGTGGCTCAACGCGGGCAGCACGGCCGCGATTCTGGCCGGGGAGGCAGGCTCAATTGCTGCTCTGGCCGCGCGACACAACATGAAGCCGCTGATCCGTCCTGGGCTTGCACTGTATGGCCTTGCTCCCGCCTTCGATCCGCCGTTTGCGGGCGAGGAGCCCGCGCAGCTGCAAGCGGCGCACCGGCAGCTGCAGCCGGTACTGAGCTGGAAGACGAAGATCGTGAGCCTGCGCTCCATCGATGCGGGCGACGTGGTGGGCTACAACGGAACCTTTGTGGCCACCGAGCCCATGCAACTGGCGCTGCTGGCGGTGGGCTACGCGGACGGACTGGACCGCATGCTGGGCAACCGCTTCAGCGTGCTGGTGCATAGCGAGCGCGCTCCAATTGTGGGCCGCGTGAGCATGGATCAAACGGTGATCGACGTAACGGGGATTCCCGGCGTGGCTCCGGGTGATGAAGTAGTGCTGTTGGGCATGCAAGGCGAGCAAACCGTCTCTGCCCAGGACCACGCCGATGCCACGGACACCATCCCGTGGGAAGTGTTTACGCGCATCGGACAGCGCGTGGCGCGCGTCGAAGTCTAGCAGGTCTCTCCGGTGGTCCCCATGGGGCGGGCTGTCTGTTTGGCGTGCTGTCCCAGACCGGTGGCGCCCAGCGTGGCATCGATCATGCCCGGTACCCCGATGGCTGAGTTGAGCAGCATGTGGTAGAGCCCGCGCGCGCACCAGTCCTGCTGATAGAACTTGCGGATGACGGCGGCGCGGCGCTTGTCATGAGCAGCCAGCAGATGTTCGGCATGCTGCGCCTGCTTGGGAAAGGCACCGGCAAACCAGTCGCGCTTGGCCTTGGATGTGGCGTAGACAAAGACGTGGAAGCAGCCCGGCACGCAGGCCAGCGCGCAGGACGCGCCTCGGCCTACAATGACGCACTCGCCAACGCGCGCTGCCGTTTCGATCTCTCTGCGGATAAGGCTGAGCATGCGCTCGGAGTCGAAGACGTGTTCATCGTTGATGCCGGCGATGGGGTAGCCCGAGTCGTGCCAGAATGCTTTGCCGTAGCGGTAGTACCAGGGGTCGAGCCGCTCGTCGAACTTGGCCGCCAGCTCCGGCGCCACGCCTGCCGAGCGCGCCGCAGCGGCTACCAGTTCGGAGTCCATGAGCCGCCAGCCCAGCCTCGCAGCCAGCTCGTGCGCAAACTCACCGCCACGCGAACCGTACTCCCGCTCAACGGTAATGACCTGTACTGGTGCACGCATCCTTGGCCTCCGCGAGTGGAGCATACATCGGAACCGCAAGGTTTGTGCAGGGGGAAATCGAGGAGGGGTGCTCGACAAAGCAAAGAGCGCCGAGCCTAAGCCCCGCGCCCTCTGAGAGCGATGCTCCTATGGTTGCTTTTACTGCGTAACAGGCGCTGCGGGCGGAGCCTTCGGCGCCTTCAGGTGCGGTGCCTTGCCCGGAGCCACCGGAGCAGCAGGTGCGGTCGGAGGAGCCGGCGGGAACCCGGTTCCCTTCTTGATGCGCACGTCGCCAACGTCGACATTCAGCAGGATCTTGCCGGTGCCTGTGCCGATCTTGCCATTCGCCGACTTGCTCTGATCACCGTTGATGGTCAGCGGATAATCCGACACGATGTCGCCGTTATGGGTGTGACCTTCCACGGTGCCACCAGCCTCAGGCGGCAGCGTCAGTTCCACGTCGCCCTTGCCGCCGTGTGCCTCTACGTTGAAAGCTCCGGCTGGCGCAAGGGTGATCTGTCCGCGGTTATTGCTCACGTAGATGTCGCCGTAGATCTGGCTCAGATCCACGTCCTTGGAGTGAGTGGTGACCCGTACCTGGCCGCGAGCCTCGGTCACGCGCAGGTCGTCGGAGTTGAGCGTCATGTCACCGGGCAGAGAGGCGAGTTCGAGCTCTGTGATGGAGGTGTGAAGATGCAGCGGCCCGCCCACGTTCTCCACGTGCACGTCACCGAAGATCTCGCCGTCGAGGATCACCTTGCCCTTGATCTCAGACAGTGTGAGGTCGTTGCAGTTGCCTGCGGCGGTCAAATCGCCCTGGATGTCGTGCGCCGAGAAATCGTGTTTGTCGCCGGGAAAGCGGACCTGCACCGCGCCCTGGATGGAGCTCAAGTGCACGTCGCCGTGATTGGCTGTGACGTTGAGGTCTGCGCCCAGACCTGCGATGGTCACGTCGCCGCGGCCGGAACTGACTGAGACCTGCGCCCCCTTGGGCACGGTGACTGCCATGTTGAGGCGACCACGCTCGTTGCTCTCAGACTTGATAAGCACGGTGTTGCCGCTGACCGTGACGTGCGCCTGTTCGGCGTCGTAGATCTTGGCGGCTTCGGCGTCCGAGTTGGCGTAGGCCACCATGTGCGCCTGCACGGCCACTTCGCTGGCGTCGGCCACTGTCACGCTCACGTCGCCGCGCGGATTCTCAATTTGCACCACCGAGTTGGCGGGCACGGTGCTGCGCAGCACTTGCTGATCTTGATCGTGCTGCGGCAGGCCGAAGAAGTTGAAGAAGTCGTCGTGGTTATCGCCCCAGTTGGCACGCCAGGGACCGCCAAAGTTGTTCCAGCCTGCAGCGGCAAGACCGAGGATAGCCAATAGGATGAGGCCACCGACAAACCCGCCGCTACGGCGCACGGGCGTGGGACGGCGCATGTCGAGCGCCCACTCACCCAGCAGGGCCAGACCGGCCGCGATCAGCAGCAGCGGCCACCAGTGGCCATACCAGGCCCAGAAAGCGGAGGCTGCGATGCGGCCGCTATAAATGAGCAGACCGACAATACCGATGGTGATGAGTACGATCGGACCCACAACAGATGGCACACGCGGCACATAGGGACCAGCGTAGGCCGCCTTCCATGCGTGTTGCTGGGCCTTCCATGCGTCACGCTGGGCACGCCACGCTGCGCGCTGCTGCTCGCGGTAGACCCGCCACTGCATGCGCGGATCGTAAGGGGGCGGTGCGCCGCCCGGAGGAGTGAACGGGGGCTGGCTGCTCATGACTGGCCTCCCTGCGAGCCCGGACCCGGCGTTTGCGGCGGGGCCGGCACTATGGACGAACCGGCAGGCTGCGGAATGGGCTGCGATGGAGGCACCGGGGCCGCACCGTAGCCGTACGCGCCCGGGTACCCGCCCGGCATCATCGGCTCATCGCCGGCGGCGGCCAGCGCGGCTCGCTGAGCCAGCTTGAGCACGCCGATGAGAATCAGCAGCAGGGGCACGAAGATGTTCCAACTGACCAAGTCAGCCTGATGCAGCAGGGCTACGACACCCAGCAGAAGAAGAACGCATGGTCCGGTAAGACGGCGAATCAGAATATAGCGGTTCATTGTGGGCCTCCCTTGGTGTCTCCCACGCGGCGCACGATGAGCCACGCGCCCAGGCCGATGAAGAGCAGCGGCCACAGAAAGTGCAGAAAGTGCTCGGCGAGAATGCCCATCTGGTTCAAGAGCAAGATCAGGCCAAAGCCGATGAGAATGAGCGCACCGATGGGCTCCTTGCAGCGCCAGGGTACGGGCGGCACAGGCGGAACCGGGGGCACGGCTGGGTCTACGTAGCCGGAGACCGGCGCATAGGGCGGAGCCTCATAGGGGTTCGCCGTGGGCTGCTGGTAAGCCGCATAAGGGGCCTGGTAGGCGCCCTGCGCCGGAGCGCCTGGAGCTGCCGGGGGCGTCTGCTGGCCGGGATATGCAACACGGCCGGTGGTAAACCAGTTGCCCACCTCGTTCAGGCCTAGCGGATCAGGCAGCGGCAGACCGTCACGCCGCGCCACCGCCGTGTGGTAAGCCTCAAAGGACTGATAGACGACCCACGCGGCGATGAACAGGCCAAAGATGCCAAAATGATCCGCAAGGCTGATCAGTACAGCAAAGATGACAACGTGGATCAGGCCCTTGATGAACTGGCCGTTGTACATGGCGCCCACGCCGGGGATAATGCCCAGCACTGCCGCCGCAACCGGATTGGGCACGCCCGTCGGGGGCGGCACAAAGGGCTGCTGCATGTTCTGCCATGCGACCGAGCAGGGTTCACAGAGAATCTGCCCCCCGGGCGCATTGCGGACGCACGTCGCGCACATCGCCTTGCCACAGTTCTGGCAAAAGGCGGTTGCCGCTGTTCCAGTGTGATTTACGCAGTCCATACTGTGCTCCTTTCGCTTCGTGCCACTGCGGAGCCACCTTCAGCAAAATCAGGGCTGCCGTGTGAGAGGTTGGTTCTGTTGAGCGGATCCTTCATTGAGAAAGAGCCGCGTTGCACGAGTGATACGACTGCAGGACGGCCCTGGTTCCGCTCAGAGAGCGCGGGCCAGTCAGGCAGCGTCAGCGAAGTTTCCAGATAGTCGTAGGTGTCGCGGCTGGCGGGAACGCCCGATTGCTGCGGAGGATCGACACGCGAGCCGCCATCCTTGCGCGAAGGCGTCTGCTTGGACTCGCCGGGCGTTGCCGGTTGAGTCTGCGGCTGCTCCTGAGGGGCAGCGTTTTCGCCCTCGGAGTTGCGACGCAGTTCACGCACACGCGACTGAACTTCATAGACCAGCCGCAGGTGATCGTAGTAGCGGATGATCGGTGTCGAAGCCAGGGTCAGACGCCGTTCCATGAACGAGCGGATCGAACTGGGGCGCAGGTCAGAGAGCTTGAGACCGGTGAGCCGCACTCCGGTCAGGTTCAGAGTGAGCGCGATAGAAAAGAAAGCCATAGCGGCCGTCATCATCAGGCGGGGCTCGGCAAAGCGGCGCACCCGCGCCACAAGGCCGGGCTGCTGCCATGCGGGAAGCACGGGCAACGCCTCGCCCGACGTTGTCACCAGGCTGTGGCCTGCTGCCTGCCCGGGACCCGTCGAAGCCAGAATCTTATCCAGAAGCCCCTCGGGAACCTCGGGCTCCGGTGAGAGGAACTCCAGCCACTCCCGGCCGCGCCGCGCTTCTTCAAACAGCGCCGCGCAGGCCGCGCAGCCAGCCATGTGCTGCGAGAAGGTGGCCTCGTCCTCGGGTTTCAGCAGCCCGTCCAGCGCATCGGACAGCAGGGTTTCCCACTGTCCGCAGGCTGGAGAATTCGGAATGTGCACGCGGTCTGCCATGGCTACATCACCTCCCGTTGATTACGTTCCAGCAGGCGCGCAAGTTCCGCACGGCCTCTGCTGATCCGGGACTTCACAGTACCTTCGGGTATCCCCAGCACCTGGGCGATCTCCTTGTAGTCCAAATCCTGCAGATCCCGCAGGATTACGGCCTCGCGGAGCTCAGGGGAAACCCGCGCCAGGGCGCCCTGGACCATCCTGGCCAATTCTTTTTTGGCCGCCATCTCGTGCGGCGAAGGAGCCGCGGAAGTAAGCCGGTCAATGGGCTTGAGTTCATCGGTCGCGTCCCAGCCCTGGTCGAGCGAGTCCGTCGCGCGCTGGTTGCGGTTGCGGCGGAAATTGTCGACCAGCAGGTTGCGGGTCATGGTGGTGATCCACACCTGCAGGGTGCCGCGGCCCATGTCAAAGCTGGCAAGGTTCGAATAGATCTTGAGGAAGACGTCCTGCGTCAGATCTTCGGCGTCGGCGGCATTGCCGGTAAAGCGATAGCAGAGGCCATAGACACGGCGATGGTGCGTGCGAACCAATTCGGCCCATGCGCCCGAATCCCCGTCCATGCAGCGGCGGACGACTTGAGACCAATCGATCTCCAGTGGTCTATCCTCCTGACGCGCAGCGAGGGGCGCGGCCACGCTGGCGGAAACAGCAGACCGGCTCTTCTGCGGCCGGGGTGCGCCCGGATCGCCGGGCTCGGAACTCCGCCGCGAAGGCCTGGCCGGCGCCACCAGCCCCATCACGCTCCAGCTTAATGTACCCGCGCATGCCATAGCCGGCTATACGCAAGAATTTGCAGGATGGTTCCCGGGAGCCGGCCCGAAAAGACAACGGGCGCGAGCGAAACGCCCGCGCCCAGGGTTTGGACTGCAACTCAGCCCCTAGTAGCGCTCGAGGAAGTCCGGCGCAACGGGGTTCTCGAACAGCGACGCATCGCGAGTAACGATAGTGAGCCCGGACGGCGTGACAAAGTAGCGGCGCTTGTCCTCTACCGGGTCGTAGCCGATCACCGTGCCCTCAGGAATGTGCACGTCGCGGTCGATGATGGCCCGCCGGATGCGGCAATGGCGGCCGATCTGCACATGGGAAAAGATGATGCTCGCGTCCACGTCGGAATACGAGTTCACGCGCACATCCTGCGACAGCACAGAATTCGACACCGATGCACCGGAGATGATGACGCCCGCGGTGATGACAGAGTTGACTGCCGCGCCCGTGCGGCCCGGCTCGCCGAAGACAAACTTGGCCGGCGGATACTGCCGCACACGGGTGCGGATGGGCCAGTTCTTATCGTAGAGGTTGAAGATCGGCGACACCGAGCAAAGGTCCATGTTTGCGTCGTAGTAGGCGTCCAGAGTGCCCACGTCGCGCCAGTAAAGGGCCTTTTGCTTGTTCTCGTCCACAAAACTGTAGGCCATCATCCGCTTGTTGCCCAACATATTGGGCAGAATGTTGTGGCCGAAGTCGTGCTTCGAGGCCGGGTCCTCGGCGTCGGCGATCAAAGCCTTCAG
>DCFV01000242.1:9199-14915 GCA_002314435.1 Acidobacteriaceae bacterium UBA1795
TGTAAATGCCCATGGAGGCATCGACCGCATTGGGATTAAAAGGCGAACGGATCGTGGTGGAGGGCGGCTTCTCCTGGAAGCCGATGACTTCGCCGTTCTTGGCAACTTCGACCACGCCAAACTGCTTTACGTCTTCAGGCGCGATGGGGAGCGTGGCGATCGTGACATCCGCATTGTTCTCTTCGTGGTAGTCGAGCATGCGGCTGTAGTCCATCTTGTAGATGTGATCGCCGCCGAGGATGAGCACATACGATGGCTGCTCGCTGCCAATGGAGTAGATATTCTGGTAAACCGCATCTGCAGTGCCCATGTACCAGTTGGCGCCTGTGCGCTGCATGGGCGAGAGGAGTTCGTAGAATTCTCCCAGTTCCTGGGCCACTACGCCCGTCCAGCCTTCGCGGATGTGACGGTTGAGCGACAGGGCCTTGTATTGCGTAAGGACGTAGACCTTGCGCAGCCCCGAATTGATGCAGTTGGAAAGCGTAATGTCGATGATTCGGTAGTGGCCACCGAAGGGAACTGCCGGTTTAGCACGATCACGCGTGAGTGGGAAGAGCCGTTCGCCGGCGCCGCCCGCAAGCAAAACTCCCAGAGTGTCTCTCATCACCGCACTGCCCCTGTCTTGAGTTTCTTTTCCCGGCCCGGAAGCGCCTGCGTTTGCAGCGTCCCGGCATCCGGTACTTCATTATTCTCAGTGGAACTTTTTCCACAGGCGCCACTGAAGGGTGGAGAATATCACACGCAGATAAGAACTGCAGCCTATCCCGTTTGGATGGTTTGTCCTTCATGCAAAAAGCAAAAAACCGGGGACCATGCGGCGCGTTCAGGCGCCCTGGTCCCCGGTCATTTGCTGTTCTTCTGCAGCCATTGCCGCTGCAAAATTACCGCTTCTTCTTGAACTTGTACTCAACGCCAACCGAGATGGCGAAGTTGACGTCAGTCTGCGTGATCTTGGTGCCGTAGTCGATTCCATAGCGGGTGATGATCGCATCCGGCGTGACGCGGAAGACCCAGCGCGGGGAGCGGTTCAAGTCGATGTGGCCGCCGACGATCGCGCCGAACGCCAACTGGTCGTTGTAGAAGCCGACCACCTCCGGCGACGCGCCGCGCAAATTCTGCTCGAAGTTGCCATAAGCGCCGCCCACCAGGGCGTGGGCAATCAGCGCGCCGTGCTTGTTGTGCGGACCCAGCCACTCCGGACCAGCCACGAACAGGTACTGCGCCACAAAGGGGCCGTTGATGCTTTCGGTATTCGGCGCCGCGCCGCTGGTGCCCAGGTAGCCACGTCCAGAGCCCTCGAGGGCCCAGCGCTTGCTGAACCAGTAGGAGCCCGACAAGTCGAGACCGCCCAGGTTAGCACCCTGCAGCAGATTCGGACCGGCCTTGATGTGGGCGTAGGCCATGCCCAGCGACAAATCATAGCGGTTGTCGTAGCGCACACCGGCCAGCGGGTCCACCACGATATAAGCTGGCCCCTGCGCGGGCGCAGGCGCCGCACTGCCCTGCTGCGAGGACGAACTCTGGTCCTGCGCGAGCAGGTTGGGCATACCGCACAGAGCCGACGCACTGACGACGGCAAAAGCAAGAAGGGAACGAACGGAAAGACGCATCACCACTCAGCTTACAGGACCGCGCCGAGGCTGGACAACGCACCCGCAACACAATCCGAGGAGGATTCAGGCGCAGTTTGCCCCGCGAAGCCTTCTCCCTGGGAGACGACCTGGCCAAGGCAGTAGAAATGAGCCCTGCGCCATAGACGTTCGGAACCACATTCGGTTTGCCAAACACCGCACACCCGGGGCGGATCCGTCAGGGTTCGCAGCGCTCGGCCCAGCTGGTGTAGAGCAGGTAGCGCGCGGTCTTCAGAGTCTCCACCGTCTCGGCAACTGCGGATTCGAGCGCGGAGCCGGGTTCGAGCGGTGGCGCGGCGTGCGTACGCCACTGGATTGGCACATGGCTGAAGATGAGACCGGTACGGGGCAGATGTCCGCGGCTTGATACCACCTCTGCCGAATGCCAGTCATGCTGCTGCATGATGCGCGCGGCATAGCAGGCGTTCTGAATGGTGTCCAGCGATTGGGGTTCGAGGAAGATCGCCGAGCGGGGAATCCCCTGGGCTTCGGCTGTGCGGGCCATGACCTCGGCCTCAACAAAATGATTGTGCGCCGCAGCGCCACTCAGGATGAGGCGCGGCGCCACCCCGCGCTCGTATTCGTGAACCGCCTCAGTAACGCGCGCGAGCTGCTGCGGCGTGGGGTTTCCGTCTGCGTCGGCCGGATAGCCTAGCACGATGATGGCATCGAAGCGGCTCAGGGCAGTGTTAGACGCGGGCGCAAACTGCCGCGCCAGCACGGCCCAAACTGCAAAAGCCACTACGGCAAGGACGCTGCCTAGTGCGATACGGGCGCGCCAGCCCAGACGGCGACGTCGCGGAATCGCGCGATGGCGGGGTCGGCGGGTGGGTTTCTGGCGTTGCAGGGGGCGCGGGGGACGCAATGCAGGCAAAAAGAAAACCCTCCAGCCTTCACTGTAACGCGAAGACCGGAGGGGTTTTCCTCTATCGGGAGACGCGGGGTTGCGGGTGGCTCAGGCCAACGCCGCCGGCTCGTTCCAGGCGGAGAAGACAATCTCGCCCAGCGGCTTGCGACTGCGCGGTGAGGTCTCCTGTGCGATCAGCCGTTGTTCACCGAGCGACGCAACCTCGCCCTGGTAGCCGAGGGCCGTTACCACGCCCATCGCGTAGTCGCTGGGGATGCCAAAGGCCTCGCGGGCTCCCTCGTGGTCGAAGCCTGCCATCTGGTGGGTGGTCATGCCGAGGGCCGCAGCCTGCAGCACGATCGACGCGGTGGCGGCACCCAAATCGTAGAGCGCGTAAGCGTTCGGGGCGTTGTTGTGAGAGAACGTGGTCTTGGCCACGCCGAGAATAAGCACCGGCGCCTTGGGCGCCCAGGCCTGGTTGAAACCGGCCAGCGCGGCCGCGATTCTGCGGTGCGTCTCCGTGCCGGCCGCGCCCACGATGAAACGCCACGGCTGCTCGTTGAAAGCCGAGGGTGCCCAGCGGGCCGCCTCAAACAGCTTCTGCAGGTCGGCTTCACGGATGGAGCGCTGCTGGAAGGCGCGGGCGCTCCAGCGCTTATGGAAAACGGGCAGCACGCCCTCGACGGCGGGTGCCTGCTTCAGATCATTCACTTCGTGCACGGTGAGAGTCATTTCAGTTCTGCTCCAAAAGAGTGTTCCGTATTCTGATGTTTCAGCGCGGCGGGGGATTCGGCGCGGGGAAGAAACATGTTGCAACAGGCAAATTGTTTTGCCTGCGCGCGGTCACAATCTCCCCCTTTGGGCGGGGCTATAATTGGCCGGTTTGTAACCTGTTGTTTACATGTGCGTGCGACGCTGAAGAGGTGCCGATTCTGTCGGCTAGCGCTCTCAAGTGAGAGCGCCAGTTTCCCGAGCCCTGCGGCAGGAATCATTGCCCGGAGAGCTTTGGACATGAACTGCGGACCGGTCCCACATTTGTGCCGCATACCGGTTTTCCTCCCTTTTTCAACTGCAATCCTTGGAGAGCCTTATGCGTTTGAGTAGAGTTGCGGCCTGGAGCACGTCTCTGGTCGCGGTCTTCTTCCTGCTTTTGGCGACTTGCCGTGTCTACAGCCAGACGGCGGTCGACGGCGCCATCGGCGGCACCGTGCTGGATTCGACCGGCGCGGTGGTGGCGAATGCCGCCGTAACGGTGCACAAGAACCACACCTTCAAGTTCGGTGAAGACTTCCTGCACACGGACGACAACATCTCCAATCTCTACAACCAGCGCTGATCGGCAGCGGCTCGTCGAGCGGCCAGACCAACCCCAACCTCTACCCTGCGACTTCGGGCGCTTGCGCGCCGACCTTCCCGGAGATTGTGCCGGAGAGTTCCTACTCCAACTGTCTGGGTGCGTCCAGCGGCAACGCGACGGCTTACTACCTTGACCCGAACTTCAAGCTGCCGCAGATTCACCAGGCCGACCTGACGGTTGAGCAGCAGCTTGGCAAGAGCAATGTGCTCACCGTCTCCTGGCTGGGTTCGTGGGGCCGTCGTCTGGCAGACTTCCGCGACACCAACCTGCCGACGCCGATCGCCGTTGACTTCACCGTGGTGGATACCAGCGGTGTGGGACCACTCGCAAACGGCACAACGTTCACGACCAACGCTTTCTTTGCTACCACCAACTCCAACTAGCGGCCCAACGCCAGCTTCAGCTCAATCACTGACATCTTCAGCGGCGTGAACTCGGACTACGCAGCGCTGGTGTCCAGCTTCAAACACAAGCTCTCTCACCACGTCTCGTTCGATGCCAGCTACACCTGGTCGCACGCGCTGGACTTCGGCCAAAACAACACCACCGGCGCCAGCGCCAACGCCCTGCTCGACACCACCGACCTCACGCTCGAGCGCGGCAACTCCAACCAGAACGTGCCGAATCGCCTGGTCCTCTACATGCTCGCCCAGTCGCCCTGGCACTATAAGGGTGCGCTGGGCTCCCTGCTGAACGACTTCTCGCTGGCTCCGAGTTTCCAGACGCAGAACGGCCTGCCTTACTCGGCCGGCATCAGCACCTCGAACTCGAGCCTCTACCAACCAGGCGCCACCACGCGCACCACGCTCGTGACCAGCTCTTTCAACGGCTCCAGCGGCACAGCGCGTGTGCCGATTCTCAATCGCAACTCGTTTACCTATCCGAAGACGTGGAATCTGGATCTGCGCGCATCCAAGCATATTGTGGTGCGGGAGCGCTACAGCCTGGAGTTCCTGGCTGAAGCCTTCAACCTGGCCAACCACCAGAACGTGACCGGCGTGGGCACCACGGCCTACTCCATCACCGAGGGCACCACCAACCACCTGAACACGCTGGTGCCTTACACCAGCACGGCGTTCGGTTCCACCACCAGCACCAACAACAGCAACTTTGCCTACAACGTGCGGCAGATCCAGATGGCTCTGCGTCTGCAGTTCTAATGCAACCTGTAACAGCAGAAAGCGGCAGCCCTCGGGCTGCCGCTTTTGCTGTGTCTGCGATCTGCGCTCATGGGTAGATGCGATGCAGCGTGCGCGCAAAGGGAATCGTCTCGCGCACATGATCAAGTCCGCAGATCCACGCAACCGCACGCTCAATGCCCATGCCGAAGCCCGCGTGCGGCACCGATCCGTAACGCCTCAGATCGAGATACCACTGGAAGGCCTCCATCGGCAGATTGTGGTGCTCGATGCGGCTCTTGAGCAACTCGTAGCTCGACACGCGCTGCGAGCCGCCGATCACTTCGCCGTAGCCTTCGGGCGCGAGGACGTCCACGCACAGCGCGAAGTTCCGGTCTTCGGGGTCCGGCTCCATGTAGAAGGCCTTCACTGCGGCTGGATAGCGATGCACCATCACGGGCCGGTCGAACTGAGAACTGAGCCAGGTCTCGTCCGGCGAGCCAAAGTCGTTGCCATACTCGAAGGGGTTCTCAATCTCGCCCCTCTTGTGCGCTTCGTTCAGCATCGCAGCTGCCTCGTCGTAGCGCAGGCGTGGAAAGGGCGGCAGAATCGTCTTCAACTTCTCTACATCGCGACCTATGACTTCGAGTTCCGACGCTCGATTCTTGATCACGCTCTGCACGATGTACGAGAGGAAGTTTTCCGCAAGCTCAAGCAAACCATCGAGATCGCAGTAGGCCACTTCCGGCTCGATCATCCAGAA
>DCFV01000242.1:15236-19846 GCA_002314435.1 Acidobacteriaceae bacterium UBA1795
TACACCTTGCCCAGCGCCAGCGCCGTGGACTCGATATAGAGCTGGCCGGACTGCGTGAGAAATGCGGGATCGCCGAAGTAGTCCACGGGGAACAGAGTCGACGTGCCTTCGCAGGCCGCCGGTGTAAGGATGGGCGGATCAGTTCGGATAAATCCGTTGCTGTCGAAGTACTCCTGCGCCGAGCGCATGATCTCCGCGCGAATGCGCAGGATGGCCGACTGGCGCGGCGAGCGCACCCACAGGTGACGGTGCTCCATCAGGAAATCGACGCCGTGCTCCTTGAGCGTGATCGGATACGGATCCGATTCGGGCACGCGCTGGATGACTTCGACGTTTTCGACATCGAGTTCGTAGCCGCCCGGCGCCCGCTTGTCCGCGCGGACCTTGCCGGTGACGATGACCGACGACTCCTGCGTCAGCCCCTTCAGCGCCTCGAAGACTTCCGGCGAAACACTCTTGACGTGGGCTACGCCCTGCACCGTGCCGGTGCCGTCGCGAAAGATTGGGAACAGCAGCTTGCCGCTCTCGCGGGAGTTGTAGAGCCAGCCCTTCAGCGTGACGGACTGGCCTTCATGCCGGCCCAGCGTGGCGATGGTGGTCACGGGCGCGGCGGGCGTGGGAGTTGATGCAGGAGTGGACTGAGTTTCTTCAGGCATGATTGGATCGCTCTCTCAGGCGGCGCGCGGCCATGGCATCCGCCAGCGCACCGAACCTCTTAGGATAACGCTTCGCAGTGTGTGCGCTGTGACCGGTACACTTCAGGATCGCCGGCTTTCCGCATCTTTGTCGCAAGGTATATCGTCGTACTGAATATGGCGAACAACGCGAATCACATTCCCCGCCCTACTCCAGAGGCCGAAGAACTGTTCCGTCGCTGGCTGCAGTTTCTCGATGATGAATTCGTGCGCCATTGCGCACCCGAGCGCCGCGCGGAGATCGTGCGCGATCAGCTTTTCCAGCTCTACCTGGGCCGCCCCGCCAGCAACCGGCTCAACCTTACGCTCACCAGCGAACTGCCGGGCAACGTGCTGAGCCTCTCACTGGACCCCGAAAATGTGACCCTCGAAGCCGAGCATTATCCCGACCTGGACCGCGAGCGGTTCGCACGCCGCAAGCCGCTCATCTGGTTCTGGCAGATGTTCGACCGCTCGCCCATCGGGCTGAACCACTGGCTGGGCATACGTTTCCGCTGCATGATGGGCCGACACATCTTCGACCACCTGGGCACAGGCGTCAAGATCTACCACGGCGTCGACTTTGCCTGCGGCTACAACCTTTCGATCGGCGACGGAGCCATCATCCGTAAAGGCGCGATGCTGCAGGACCGCGGAGGCCTCAAGATTGGCGCCAAGGCCGTTGTCGGCTCCTTCGCGCGCATCTACTCGTACACCTACGACGCTGTGGACAATGAAGCGGTGACGCTGCAGCCGACCGAAATCGGCGAGGGCGCGCGCATTGCCAGCCATGCCATCGTGCTGGCAGGTACGCGTGTGGCTCCGCACGAAGTAGTGGGCAGCTTCCCCGGCGCGCGAGACTAAGCGCACGCAGCACGCGTGCTAACCTGAGCTTTCGTCCGCCTGGAGCATTCGCTTGCAATCTGCAGCCTTTACCTTTGCCCTCTTCGAATTCGTTTTGCTCATCTTTTCTCTGAGCGTCCATGAGTGCTGCCACGCGTGGATGGCTTCGCGGCTCGGCGACCAGACGGCCCGAATGCAAGGGCGCGTGACGCTCAACCCGATCTATCACGTTGACCCAGTGGGCACGCTGCTGTTTCCAGCCCTGGCCATCTTCGGCCCGTTTCTCGGGATGAGCATGTTCAGCGGCATGTTGATCGGATGGGCCAAGCCAACGCCAGTCATTAGCCGCAACTTCAGCAAGATTCGCCGCGACGAGAACCTGGTCACGTTGGCGGGCCCGGCTTCGAATCTGTCGCTCGCTCTTGTCGCCATGGTATTGCTGCTGGTGATTTGCCACGCAGTGCCGCACGGCCGGCAGATCGTCCTGAGCACCTTCCAATACCAACTCCTGCCCGACGTGAACCCCTCTGTGCAGGCGCTGGTGCTCATGGGCGTAGCGGCCATCGAGATCAACCTCTCGCTGTTCGTCTTCAACCTGCTGCCGGTGCCGCCGCTTGACGGCAGTCACCTGCTGCGCAATGTGCTGCCTTACAACGCCGTGCAGGCCTACGACCGCATCCCCTTCTGGCTCAGCTGGCTGATGATGATCCTGGTAGGCGGCTACATCATTCGCCTGTTCCTGTTCCCGGCCCTGGGGCTTATCCTCTTCATCCTTGCCCGCCTATAGAACGAGCGCCTGCCCGCCTGCCGCTACAATGGAACGAGCCTCCGTTTGAACTTCTGCTCAGGCGCGGCTTCATCTTCTTGCACCACCCTGGAATCGATCAGCACAATGTCCGATCAAGCAACTGCAACCTCCCGTCCGCGCGTTCTCAGCGGCATGCGCCCCACCGGCAAGCTCCACCTGGGAAACTACATGGGTGCTCTTGCCAACTGGGTCAAGCTGCAAGACTCGGGCCAGTACGAGTGCTTCTTCTTCATCGCCGACGTGCACGCGCTGACCACCGACTACGCCGACACCTCGAAGGTGAAGCCGAACACGCGTGAAGTGGCGCTTGATTTTCTTGCCGCGGGCCTGGACCCCAAGCAGACGCCCATCTTCGTCCAGAGCCATGTGAAGCAGCACTTTGAGCTGCCCATGTACCTGGGCATGATCAGCCCGCTCGGTTGGCTGGAGCGCGTACCCAGCTACAAGGAGATGCAGGACAACCTGGAAACCAAGGACCTGACGACCTACGGGTTCCTGGGCTACCCCGTACTCATGGCCTCTGACATCCTGCTCTATCAGCCCAGGTTTGTACCCGTGGGCCAGGACCAGCAGGCGCACGTGGAACTGACGCGTGAACTCGCGCGGCGCTTCAATTACTTCTACCCAAAGAGAGTACCGACCGGTGGTATTGAGCCGTTCTGCAACGAGAGGCTGAGAGAGAAGCTCGCTAACGGGAACATTGTCCACGTTAAGAGCACTGGGGGCGGCGATCCACTCAAGCGGTTCATTTCCAACGAAGAGCTAGCTGATATCGCCGGAGGAAATGCAGATGGGGTGTTGACTGAGCCGCAGGTGCTGCTGACGCCCTCGCCCAAGCTGCCCGGCACAGACGGCCGCAAGATGTCGAAGAGCTACGGCAACACCATTGAGCTGAACGACCCCGAGCCCGAGGTGCGCAAGAAGCTGAAGACCATGGTCACAGACCCGGCACGCATCCGCCGCACCGACAAGGGCGACCCGGACAAGTGCCCGGTGGGCGATCTGCACAAGGTCTTCTCCTCGCCGGAGACGCTGTCCAAGGTCAATGACGGCTGCCGTTCGGCATCGATCGGCTGCATCGAGTGCAAGGGCTGGGCCGCTGACGCGCTGGTGCAGATCCTGAACCCTATCCAGGAACGCCGTGCGCGATTTACGGACAACGAAGTAGACGATATTCTCAAAGACGGCTCCGAGCGCGCAGCCGCACGCGCCGAGCAGACGATGGTGGAAGTACGCGCAGCCATGCGGATGCCGTAGAGCACGACACGTTCCGAGAGAGTTTGAGAATCCGAGAGCCTTGCTTTTGACCGACGAGTCCCCCAACCCGGAAATCACGCCCGAAACGCCCGCGGCTGAGACGCCTGCGCAGGCGCCCGAGTCAGCGCCCGCTGCGCAGCCCGAAGCCGAAGCGCCGCCATTGGTGCTGGTGTCGCCGCCTCTGCCCGCGGAGAAACCTGCCAAGACCACTGCCAAGCAGAAAAAGGACGAGGCTGCGAAGAGCGCGGGGAACGAGTCGCCGTTTTCGGTGACGGTGGCCGAGGTGTACGACGGACCGCTCGACCTGCTGCTGGACCTGATCCGCAAGCAGGACATCGACATTTACGACATTCCCATCGCCACGATAACGGCGCAGTTTCTGGCCTACGTGAATCAGCTCAAGGCCAGCGACGTGGACGTGGCCGGCGAGTTCATCTACACCGCTTCGCTGCTCATCCACATCAAGAGCAAGATGCTGCTGCCGCGCGCTGACTCCGGCCCGAATGCTGACACAGAAGATCCGCGCCGCGAACTGGTGGAGCGACTGCTCGAACACGAGCGCTTCAAGAACGCTGCGCAGATGCTGCTGGAAAAGCAGATGCTCGAGGCTGCCACCTGGACCAATCCCGGCGTGCGCGAGTTTAAGCACGATGTGGCCGCCGAGCCTGAGATTGCCGCTGACACCGTGGACCTGGTTCGCATCTTCCGCGACATTCTTGACCGCGCGCGCCATCGTCCCACCTTCAACGTGCAGGAAGATCAGGTCACAGTCGGCCAGATGATCCAGTTCCTGGGCCGCCGCATGACGATGGAAGACAAGCCGGTTGCGCTCCGCCGATTGCTGAGCCATACCAAGTCAGAACGCGCGCTGGTCGCCATGTTCCTTGCGCTGCTGGAACTGGTGCGCCTGCAGGCCATTCTGCTGCGTCAGGACCGCGCCTTCTCTGAGATATTTATCAAGAAGAATGTGGCCTTTGACGCGGTGATGAATGAGGGCATGACGAACGCACAGGACGACTGGCGATAGG
>DCFV01000242.1:20176-26329 GCA_002314435.1 Acidobacteriaceae bacterium UBA1795
TTCCCGCTCAGGGTCGCTGCCGTTGTAAAATGAGTTGTAACGAAGTCCTTCCCCGGGGCACGTTGCGGAAGACAGCCGCGTGACATATGGCGGTTGTTGGGGTTTTATGCGATCCACTCGAACCGGCGCAGAGCAGTCTCTCCTGAAATCCCCTCGAATTCCTATTCCCTTCAATTTGATTGCTAAGCCAGGCGGCATGCATTGCGCCGCTTTGCGAGGATCGAGAGCGATCTGATGGCTGACTTAGCCACAGCAACTCAGGCGCTGCCCAAACGCGCGACACTGCTTGATCGCAAGCTCGAGCAAACGCGAAGCCGCACCGGCGTAGTGGTTTTTCTGCTGGCCATGGCGGTCAGTCTGGGATACATCATCTTTCACGTGGCGCGCGATCTGGATTCTGCCGCCATCCCCACCGTGGCTCCGTACTTGATGCTGGCCCTGGCGTTGTTCATCGCGCTCGGCTTCGAATTCGTCAACGGCTTCCACGACACCGCCAACGCAGTGGCCACGGTCATTTACACACACTCGCTGGAGCCGAACATCGCCGTGGTGTGGTCTGGCCTGTGCAATCTTGCAGGCGTGCTGTTCTCCACTGGAACAGTGGCCTTTGCTGTCATCACGCTGCTGCCGGTGGAACTAATTCTGCAAGTCAGTTCCGGCGCGGGCTTCGCCATGGTATTTGCACTGCTCATCGCGGCCATTCTTTGGAACCTGGGCACGTGGTGGTTTGGTCTGCCTGCTTCGAGTTCCCACACCATGGTCGGCTCCATCATTGGCGTGGGCCTGGCCAACCAGTTGCTCAACCCGCATATTGGCACCTCTGGCGTCGATTGGGAACAGGCCATGAAGGTGCTCAAGGCGCTGCTGATTTCGCCCATCGTGGGCTTTGCCATCGCGGGCCTGCTCATCCTGCTGGCAAAGGCTCTGATCAAGTTCCCTGAACTCTACGAAGCCCCCAAGAACCAGGAGCCGCCGCCGCTCCCCATCCGCGCACTCATGGTGCTCACTTGCACCGGCGTCAGCTTCTTCCATGGTTCAAACGACGGCCAGAAGGGCATGGGCCTCATCATGCTGATCCTCATCGGTACGGTGCCCACCGCCTATGCGCTCAACCACGCCATCAGCCCCGCTGAGGTGCAGGACTTCATCGCCGCCAGCGAACAAGCCGGCCGTATTCTCGACCGTCATGTCGACCCGCGCGGCATTCTGGGCGAAGATGCACGCGAGGAAGTGACCGACTATATCCGCACCAAGCAGCTACAGCCGGACACGATCCTGGCATTGCGCGAACTGGTGGAGGATCTGGACCACGAAGTCGCGCTCTACAAGGAATTCAAAAACGTTCCGCCGCAAGATCAGGCCAATGTGCGCAATGACATGTACGTGGCCAGCGAAGCTCTGCGCCTGATGGACAAGGCCCACAACCCCGCCTTCACACCCGACGAACGCGTCGTCCTGATGAACTACAAGGTCAAGGTGGACAAGGCGACGAAGTTCATCCCCGACTGGGTGAAGGTTGCCGTGGCGCTGGCGCTCGGCCTGGGCACCATGGTCGGTTGGAAACGCGTCGTGGTCACGGTGGGCGAGAAGATCGGCAAGGAGCAATTGACGTACGCGCAGGGCGCGAGCGCGGGCCTTGTTGCCATGGGCACCATCTTTGCGGCGGACAACTTCGGCCTGCCAGTTTCTACCACACACATTCTCAGCTCTGGCGTGGCCGGTACCATGGCCGCCAACGGTAGCGGACTGCGCCTGAAGACTGTGCGCAACATCGCCGCCGGATGGGTCTTCACGCTGCCCGCAGCGGCGCTGCTCTCCGGCATCTTGTTCGCTCTGTTCCGCCAGTTCTCCCATTAGCACGTTACCGGTTGTAACTTCCTCGGCATCCAGCCATGCTGGATGCCTGCTTTTCCTCACCGTGCGCGGCGAGCAGGTCCGTCGCGTATCCGGTACCATAAGCAAGGTACTAATTACCGAATGAGCCTGAAAGCCAAGCTGGAAGCTGTTATCTACGCCGCGGAGGAGCCAGTCACACTGGCCCAGTTCGCCGCATTGTTTGCCGCCGACGCCTTTGAATGGAAGGCGGAGCAGGAAGCTGCCGCCAAAGAAGCCGCCGCCGAGGCCGCCGCACAGCAGCCCGAAACGCTGCCGATGCTGACCGAGGGCATGGACTATCTGGGTCTGGACGCCGGGCCCGATGACGCGTCTGAACCGACAGCGGCCGCGGAGCAGGAAACCGCTCCCGAGACCACAGAGCCGCCCGTCGCGGAAGCCCTGTCTGAAGCGCAGCCTGAAGGTACGCCCTCGGCGGATGCCGCAGCCGCAGAAAGCACTCTGGACGCCGAGACAGAGGCCAAGCGCCAGGCCCGCCTGCGCGACCGCGAGGTGCGCGCCATCCTGCGCCAGATTCTCGACGAGCTGATTGCCGACTATGTCGCCGACAGCCGCGGTGTTGAGATTCGCGAGATTGCAGGCGGCTATCGCATGGCCACCAAGCCCGAGTGCCACGACGCCGTGCGCCTGTTCATCAAGAGCCTGAAGCCGGCGCTCAAGCTATCGCTGCCCGCGCTTGAAACGCTGGCCGTAATCGCCTACAAGCAGCCCGTGACGGCACCCGAAGTAAACGAGATTCGCGGTGTGGAGTCGGGCGGCGTGCTGGGATCGCTGCTCAGCCGCAAGCTCATTGCCACCGCCGGTCGCAAGCAGGTGATCGGTCGGCCCATTCTCTACAAGACCACCAAGGAGTTTCTGCTGCGCTTCGGCCTCAAGGACGTCTCCGAACTGCCCTCGATGGAGGAGTTCGAGAAGATTGCCGCCAGCGAGCTGAGCGAAACTGCTGCCGAAGAGGCCGCGAACCAGGAGATTGGCGGTCCCGCCATCCCCGGCACAGCAGAACTGGAAGAAACTACCCCCGAAGACGAGGTTGCGCCTGCCGAGATGGCACCCGCTCCCCTCGCCGAACCTTCCGCCGAAACTCCGGTGGAAGAAGAAGCCACGCCAGAAACGGCGCCGGCCGCACCGGAAGCGGAGCCCGAAGCGAAGCCGCAGCCGGAGCGCACTGAAACAGCCGTCGATGAGGTCGCGCCTGCCGAGCCTCCTACGCAGGAACCGCAGGAAGAAACTGAGAAGTCTCCCCATGAGTGACGACCACGAGCACGCAGCAGACGCTCCCGAACAGGACATCGTTTCTGAGATTCCTGAGCAGCTGACCGAAGAGGCCGATGGCGCTGAAGAAGCCGGTGCAGATGAGACCGGCGCGGAAGAAATGACCGCATCCGCGGCAGTTGAAGAAGAAGCCGAAGAGGCTGACGAGCCTGCCGGCCCTGCGCCCAAGCTCGAACGCCTGCAAAAAATCCTGGCCCAGGCAGGCATCGCCAGCCGCCGGCACGCAGAAGAATTGATCACCGGCGGCCATGTCCAGGTCAATGGCCAGACCGTGACCCAGCTCGGCTCCAAGGCCGATGCGGCGCGGGACCACATCCGCGTGGACGGGAAACTGCTGCGTGGGGCCGAGCGCCTGCGCTACTTCATGCTGAACAAGCCCAAGGGCTACGTGACAACGGTAAGCGACCCCGAAGGCCGCCCCACGGTGATGGAGTTCTTCACCAAGATGGGCGAGCGGCTCTACCCGGTGGGCCGCCTGGACTACCTGAGTGAGGGCCTGCTGCTGGTGACCAACGACGGCGAGCTGGCAAACGGGCTCACCAAAGCCTCCTCCAAGGTGGACAAGACCTACCTGGTGAAGGTTTCCGGCCAGCCGGACGATGAAAGCCTGGACCGCCTGCGCGAGGGCGTTTCCATTGACCGCACGACGCAGGGCGAGGGCAAGGTACGCACCGCGCCGGCACGCATCCGCCAGGTCCGCGAGGGTGAAAACCCGTGGTTTGAGGTGGTGCTGATCGAGGGCCGCAACCGCGAACTGCGCAAGATGTTCGAAGAGATTGGCCACCACGTGGAGAAAATTCGCCGCGTGGGCTACGGCCCGCTGGTTTTGGACGTGGAGCCCGGCAAGCTGCGCGAGCTGGACTTGGACGAAATAGAGGCGCTGCGCCTGACCGCTGCTGGCAAGTTCAAGCCCAAGCGGATGAAGACCAAGAAGATGCTGCCCAAGGACGCAGGCAGGCCCGTCTCCTACGATGACGATCGGCCCCGTTCGCAGCGCGTTGCAGCAAGGCCCACGGGCACGCGGCCGCCCCGGACGGAGTTTGGCAAGCGTGAAGGCGGCTTTGCGAAGCGCGATGACCGGCCCATCCGCCGCGAAGGCGGATTTGCCAGGCGTGAGGGCGGATTCACAAAGCCTGAAGCTGGGTTTGCCAAACGCGAAGGCGGATTCGAGAAGCCCTCTGGCGGATTTGGCAAGCGCCCCGGCACCTTCGAAAAGCGCGAGGGGGGCTTCGGCAAGCCTTCTGGGGGCTTTGCCAAGCGCCCGGGCGGATTTGAGAAACACGAAGGCGGGTTCACCAAGCCCGCTGGCGGTTTTGCCAAGCGCGAAGGCGGATTCACACGCCCCGCCGGCAAATTTGAGAGAGCCGGCAAGCCCTTCCGGCCTGCGGCTGGCCGCACTGAGCGCCCCGCTGGTGAAGATCGCGGCTTCGCCCCGCGTGGAGGCGAGGAGTTCACGCCCCGCCATGGCGGCAACGCACGCTTTGGCCGGCCCGAAGGTGGACGCACCGGCAACCGCCCTGGCGGACGCAATGACGAACGTGGCCGCTCCGGGGCATCGCCGGCACGCCCCTTCCGCAGCGAGCGCCCCTCGTTTGAGCGTCCGGCAGCGCCTCGACGCCAACCGCAGGCGCCCCCGGAAAACTTCGCACCCAAGCGGCCGTCGCGCCTCCGCATTGACGCCGTTGACTCGGATCAGCCCTCAACCTCGCGGCCCGCGACGCCTCGCGCCAGCCGGCCGGCGTTCCAAAAGCCTGCATTCGACAGGCCCCGTCCTTCACGGGAAGGGCAGGATAGTTTCCGCAAGGGACCTTCCGGCAGTGGTCGCCCGGGCACAGGCCGTTCGGGACCAGCACGGCCTCCGCGCGGCGAAGGATCGTCTCGGCCATTTACCACCAGCACTGGCAAGCCCCGCGCTGGCGGCGCCCGGCCGAGCAGCAAACCGGCCCGGCCCGGTGGACGCCCGGCGGGAGCAGGCTTCGGTTCAAAGCCAGGATCACGGCCAGCGACCGGTGCGGGCCGCCCAATGGGCAAGCCGGCGTGGAAACCCAAGCCCGGCGGTGCAGACAAGCCCGCAGCAGCCGGACGCTCCAAACCGAGGCCCGGTGGCTTCTCCAAGCCTTCCGGTTTCAAGCCGAAGCCCGGCGGTGCGCGGCGCAGCGCTCCGCCCCCGGGTGGCAAAAAGCCCGGCGGCAGGCGTAACGGCTAACCCCCGGGAGCCATACCTTCCCATTCCCTAGGAGGGTGAACCATGGGCATTCAAATCGGAGCAAAGCCAGACAGCGGGTTTAACGACCCGCTGGGCATGTTGCACGACTGCCACCGGCGCATAGAGCAGTTCTTGCGCGTGCTGGGCCTTGTGGTGGAGTGCGCTGCAGGCCGCAGCCTGACGGCCGAGGAAACCAACGCCATCCAGTCCTCCCTGCATTACTTCCGCACTGGCGGTCCACGCCACACCGCAGACGAGGAGGAGTCGCTCTTCCCGCGTCTGCGCTCAGGCACCGCTGCCGGAGCACTGGCCGAGTTGGACCGCCTGGAGGCCGACCACCACCGGGCACAGCAGCTCCACGGCGACATAGACGAGCTGTTTACCGCGTGGATCGAAGAGGGCCGGCTGGCAAGTGACGACGAGCAACGGCTGGCCGCAGCGAATCGCGAACTCGCCGCGCTCTACGCCGCGCACATTGATGTGGAAGAAAAGGTGGTCTTTCCCCGCGCAGCACAGGCGCTCGATGCCGACGCGATCGCTGCCATGGGCCAGGAGTTCCGCCAGCGGCGCGAATGACGTGCGCCTCTGGCCGTGGTCAGCGTCCGGCTGTCACCCTCAGATTCCGGGGTGGGTCAGCCGGTTCGCCTGCGGCACCAACTGCAAGTATGCCGCCCTCGGCATGTCTGTTCGCCAATGATTCGTGGCCCGGGCAAACAGCACTGCGCCAAAGAATAAATACGCAATAATCGCTACAACTACCGCCGGGCGCAGCCCTCGCCGTG
>DCFV01000145.1 GCA_002314435.1 Acidobacteriaceae bacterium UBA1795
TTGCCCCACGCCATCTCGGAGATGTGGATCAGCCCCTCGATGCCGGGCTCGATTTCGACAAACGCTCCGAAGTCGGCGAGACGCGTCACCGTGCCCTGAACGCGCTGGCCAGCCTGATACTTCGCAGGCACAGCCTCCCAGGGCTCGGGCTCCAACTGCTTCAGGCCCAACGAAATCTTCTTTGTGTTCGGGTCGATCTTGAGCAGGCGCACTTGCAACTCCTGCCCCACGCTCAGCACGTCCTCGACCTTGTTCACATGCCCCCAGGCGATGTCGCTCACATGCAGCAGGCCGTCCACGCCGCCCAGGTCGATGAACGCGCCGTAGCTCATCAGGCTGCGCACGGTCCCGCTGACGGTATCGCCTTCCTTCATCGCGGCAAAGCGGCCCTGCGCCTCGGCCAGCGCCTGCTCCTCAAGCACCACACGACGATCAACCACGACGTCTTCGTCGGTCACGTCGAGCTTGGTGATGCGGCAGGTGATCTCAGTGCCCACCATCTTTTCGAGCTCAGCTGCATCGCGCGTGCCGCTGCGGCTGGCGGGCATAAAGGCACGCACGCCGATATCGACCGTGAGTCCGCCCTTCACCACGCCCGTCACTGTTCCCACAACGGCGGTCTTCTGCGCAAAGGCTTCTTCGAGAGCGCTCCAGTCGCGTGGCTGCGCCACCTTGAAACGCGTGAGCTCGTAGTAGCCCTCTTCGTTGCGCCCCTTTACGGAAACAAGAACCACGTCGCCCGGCTTCACGCTCGCCGCGTTGTTCTCAAAGACCGTGCGCGGCAGCACGCCCTCCGTCTTGTAGCCGATATCGAGAAAAACCTGATCGGCGGAGAGCGAAACAACCGTGCCCTCCAGTTGCTTTGCGCCGCTCGCCGGCTTGTGCGTGTGCGTGCGTTCAAAGTCGGAGAGGATCGCAGCAAAGTCCTCCGCTGTTTCCACAGCGGGTTCTTCGGCGGGTTCGGGCGTCGTTGCGGGGGCGGTCGGCAGGCTTTCAGGAGCGGATTCGTTGGTCATGGCTGTTCGCTTCCATTGTCCCATGACCGGACGGCGCGCGCCCTGCTCCGCCTGCCGTTTCCGCGTTTATGGAAACTCCGTGACCCTCGGCGTGTTGCGCGGCTGGATCTTCGTGGGCCCGCCACGATCATCGATTACATTCGAAATCTCACCTTTGTCGTCGAGCGCGATCGTCATCATGTGGTGAAGGCGAACACCGGACGAGTACGGTACCTCGATGGCGCGTGTAAGCACCACATTGGGGTAACGGAAGACGCTGTAGACGCCCAGCCCCCAGGCTTCGTGTTCGGCGACCGTATCCGCCACCTTATAGGATGCCCAGCCGTTGACCCCGGTCGCACTGGTAAAGCTCGGCTGGTCCGGTGGATCGTAGGGAATCTCAGACTGGTAGAAATACGTGCGGCCGCGGTTGCCCTTCCAAAGGACCTGGTACTGCTGGTGGTGCTCCACAAAGAGTCCGTAGACGGTCACTTGGTTGCCCTCGACCACCATGCCATTCGCGCTCGGATTCTGGGTCCATCCCACATGGGCACCGTGGTCGGCGCGCCAAATCCAAGTATGATCCACGATCGTGTCGTTGCTGTTGATCTGCAGATTCCCCTGAGTACGGCCTTCGCCTGCGCCGCCCACGCGGAAGAAGACATCGTGCAGCACAATGGGATTCCGCGCGTGATTGGCATGGCTGCCGCGGGGACCCACTTCAAGCAGAAGCGGCGAAGTCACCGGCCCCGCATCCAGAAGCAAGCCGGCAATCTCAATGCCATCGGCGTCTGCGGTGGTAAGCGCCGCAGTGCCACGAACTGGATGCAGCGTGGCGAAGCCAAGGCCCAGCACGACAGCATCTGGCCGCGTGACGCGCAGAGGCTCGGTGAGATCGTAGATACCTGGTGTGAACAGAAGGTCTTTCCCTTTGGCCAGTTGCGCGTTCAGACTTGCCGCCGTATCCACCCCGGCGTGTGCAAGATAAAAGCGGCTGAGCGGAATGGTGCGACCGGGCGTGGAGCCGCTGTGCCACGTGACGCCTGCACTATCAGCGCGCAACTCCGGCACGCGTACGGTCCAGTTGCCCTTCGCGTCCACTTCAAGGAAGGGCTTTTCGCGGACAATGGGCGTGCGCGCAACCTTGGTGTACGGCGGCGCGGGCCACTCGCCTGCAGGCATCTGCGACACGCCCACAAACACCATGTTCCAGTTGGATCCAGTCCAGCTGCCCCACTCGCTGTTGCGAGAGATCCACTGCTGCTGCGTGCCGGAGTCCGTATTGCCATCGATCACGCTGTCGGATATCCACCCACCGCTGGCCCAGCCACGGTCCTGGTGCAGCACAACGCCTCCACGTACATGCATGCGGCGGAAGGGCGCAGCCTGCGACACTGCCCAGCGCATGGTGCCACCGGTGGGCGTGACAGAGAAGCCCTCCACGCCGCGCCAGAAGGTGCAGGTAGCGTTGTTGCGCGGAAGGCTCGCGTCCGCGTGCACGTTGCCCACAATGTGCACTGCATCCGGCGTGGCTCCCAGGCCGACAACCTGCGTATAGAAGCCTATTGGCACATCTACGTGGTATTCGCCCGGCAGAAAGAGCAGCGCGTAGCGCTCCCCGCCAAACTCAGTGTGCTGCTGAACGGCATAGGCCTTGTCGATGCGCTCCTGCATCTCACGAGCGGGCATCGATGGGTCAAAGAGCAGAACGTTGCCACCGAAATTTGACCGGACCGGCTGGCTCAACGCGGGTTCCGGAACCGCCGCCAGGGCAAGCCCTGCCAGCAACGCACAGACTCCCTTCATCCACTTCATAACCCGTCTTTCCTCCGCATCTTCGAGCAACTCGATTCGGCGACGTACCGCCTACTGCGGTGCTGGACACACACATAAACCCCGAGCGAGAATGGCGCAGTACCCGGAGACCCACCATGAATCCTACTCGACTTTCGCGGCGCGAGTTTGTGCGCATCAGCGCGAGCGCTGCACTCTCCACACCCCTGCTGCAACCCAATTGGCTAGCGGCGCAATCCGCACCCGGCCGCCCGGTTCGCTTTGTATCCATCGGCACCGGCATTCGCGGCTGCGATCTGCTGCGCGCGGCGCGGCAGGTGCCGCAGGGCGTGCTGGTGGGCACAGCCGACCTTTACGACATGCATCTCAAGGCGGGCGTCGAGGCCTACGGCAAAGAGGTGCCGACCACGCGCGACTATCGTTCGCTGCTGGGCCGCAAGGACGTGGACGCTGTGATCGTGGCGGTAGCCGATTTCCAGCACCGGCGCGTGGTGCTTGATTGCCTGGATGCGGGCAAGGACGTCTACTGCGAGAAGCCAATGTCGCACAACGTGGCCGACGGGCTGGCCATGGTGAAAGCTGTCGCTGAGAACAAGCGCATTTTCCAGGCCGGCAGCCAGCGCGTCAGCAACGTCGTCTACCGGAAGGCCGCGGAGATCTACGCCTCGGGCAAGCTGGGCGATGTGCATTACATCGAGGGCCACACGGATCGCAACTCGCCCTCGGGTGCGTGGGTCTACCCGATTGCGCTGGACGCAAGCCCTGAGACCATCGACTGGGCCACCTGGCTGCGCGACGCACCAGAGCGTCCCTTCAGCGCAGAGCGCTTCTTCCGCTGGCGCTGCTTTGCCGACTACGGTGAAGGTGTAGCCGGCGACCTGTTCGTGCACCTGCTCTCGGGCATCCAGCACGTCACCGGAATCAACGCAGCGCCCGGCCGCGCGCTCTCCAGCGGATCGCTCACACACTTCAATGACGGCCGCGACTTCCCTGACCTGCTGGCGACGCTTTACGACTACCCCAGCCTCACGGTGAATCTGCACTGCAACCAGAACAACGCCGCGGGCGATTCCACCATCATCTATGGCAGCCTGGCCACCCTGATCATTCAGAACAACACGCTAACTGTGACGCCGCAGGACACGCGGCCTGAGTCAGACGTATACTCGCTCAACGGCTGGACCTTGGCTGCAAAGCAGCAGTACCTGAAAGAGTGGCACGCGGCGCACCCCGTACCTCCGCCAAAACTCGGGGAGGTGGAAGCCTACTCCGCGCCTGCGGGCTACGACGATTCCGTCGCGCACATCGCCACGTTCTTCCGCGCCGTTGAAACGCGCCAGCGCGTGGTAGAGGACGAGGTCTTCGGCAACAACGCGGCCATCGCCTGCCACATGGCCAACCACTCCTACTTCCAGCGCGCAATCGCTACGTGGGACAGCGCAACACAAACGATCAAGAGCTAGCACCAGCCATAGGAGACTTCCGCACATGCGCCCCATCTCACGCAGAAACCTGTTGAAGACGACGGGCGTTGCCGCCGCCAGTCTTGCCGCCAGCCGGCTGATCAAAGCCGCCCATGTTACCAAGCCCATCGGACTGCAACTTTACTCCGTGCGCGATCTGCTGCCCAAAGACTTTGAGGGCACCCTGCATGCGTTGCGCACCGCAGGCTACACCGAGTTGGAAGCGGCCGGCTACTACGATAAGACAGCCTCGGAGTTTCGCCACGCCATGGACCAGGCCGGCCTGTGCTGCGTGAGCACGCATCATCCGCTGCAGCTGTGGAAGCAACACGAGGATGAGCTGATCGAGTACGGGCACACGCTCGGCCTCGACTACATGGTGTGCTCGTCTGCCGGAGGCGTGCACCGCAACACGACTGCTAAGGGCGACGAGCTGAGCCTGGACGACTGGCGCTACGTTGCCGACGAGTTGAACCGCATCGGTGCGAAAGTCAAAGCGGCCGGCATGACCCTCGGCGTGCACAACCACACACCGGAGTTCGCCAGCGAGGACGGCATCCTTATCTACGACGAGTTGCTGCGCCTGACCGATCCAGCGCTTGTTGTGTTTGAGATGGACTGCGGCTGGGTGAGCGCATCCGGGCACAATCCGGTGGTTTATTTGAGCAAGGCACCGGAGCGCTTCCCGCTGCTGCATGTGAAGGATATGGCGCAGGAGCCGAACGGCAGCTACCACTCGGTGGTGATGGGCACGGGTGTGGTCGACTACCACCCGATCCTGCGCGCAGCCACCGGCCTGAAGCATTACTTCATTGAGCAGGAGGAGTTTCACGGCGATGTTCTGGCGGAGCTGCGCCGCGACGCTGGCTACATGCAAAGCTTCAGCCTATAGCCGCGGCGAGCTGCCCAGCGCCGTCTTTTCCGGTAGGCTGGAAGCATGAGCATTCTGGACGAGAGGCGCACCGAGCTCGAGCAGCACGAGTTCATGATGGGCGTGGAGCGCGGCCGACTGGCCGTGGCGCTGGATCTGCTGACCGATTCGCTGATCCTGGTCGGCCAGCACGGCGTCTACTGCACCTCCGCGCGCAACCCCAACAAGCCCGCGCTCGACCTGCAGGCGGTGCTCGGCGGCATGGAAGGCGCCAAGACACTGATCCAGTCGGTGATGGAGGAACTGCGTCAGCGACGCGAGGTGGAGCGGGCCGAAGGCGCGGCGAAGCCCTGAGCCGCCGCGCACACCCGAAATACGGTATGCTGGAAGAGCGCGCCCGTAGCTCAGCTGGATAGAGCGAACGCCTCCGGAGCGTTAGGTCGGGAGTTCGAATCTCTCCGGGCGCACCA
>DCFV01000123.1:0-10567 GCA_002314435.1 Acidobacteriaceae bacterium UBA1795
TACGCAACCAGCGGGATGGCGAAGGGAACAGCATAGGGTATACGACTTTTGCCAACAGGAAACGACAGCGGCGACAACGACGCAAGAAACAACAGAGCGCCCACAAGGGCGATGGATTGCCCTACACCTGCGATCCAGGGATATGTCGCGGCGTTCGAGGTGTCCCACAGACCCAGCTGGCCCGACTGCAACATACGTAGGCAGGCACAAAGAAATCCCAGCAGCCAGAGCAGCGTGCGGGTTTCGCGCGAGCGAAGATAGAGCTGCGCGAAGACGGGCAGCAGCAGAGCCGTCAACACAAACGCCGCAAGCTGATAGCTGTCGGCCATGGCAGCCGGAACTCCTCCTTGAATTCGCTCTGGCCGTAATCCTTCGGCAGAATCTCGGGGCAGCGAACTCCGAACCTTCTAAATTAATACAAAAAGAGACTTTATACCCATCCTGCCGCACTCGTGCGCCGGTCCGAGGGGCACACGAAGCCTATTACGGACCCTGCCACATTCTGCCCCGGCTCCCGCTAGCATGTATATGCGTCTAACGTGGTAGTTACTATATCTGGCAACTGCGCTCTGCTTGGGCAGCGAAATCAGGCTCTGCGCCAGCCAGTTGAACCAAGAAGGAGCCTGCTTGTGCGCGTCCTACCTTGCCTGATCCTCCTGACGGCAGCGGTTCTACCTCTGGCCGCCGCTCAGGACAAAGACAGCTTTACCCCCATGGCGCTCGACGCCGGCTTCGGGCACATGGACGTCTCCGCACCTACCGTTCCGGCCGACGAGATCATCCGCAAGTTTGCCGCCAAGGAGAGCGAGTTCCAGGATGCGCTGAACCACTACACGTATCGCCGCGTGGCACGGGTCCAGACGATCGACGACGACAACAAGGTAGACGGCGAATACTACGAAGTGGACGACGTGATCTTCGGTCCGTCCGGCAAACGTACGGAGAAGGTAGTCTACGCGCCGCTGAACACGCTGCAGCGCGTGATGATGTCACCCTCGGACCTGCAGGATATTCAGCACGGCTATCCCTTTGTGCTGACAACGGAGCAGCTTCCGGAGTACGACATCAAGTACGTGGGCCGACAGAAGGTGGACGAGGTTGACTGCTACGTCTTCGACGTGAGCCCGAAAAAGATCGATAAGGGGAAGCGTTACCTGTTGGGTCGTATCTGGGTGGACGCGACCGACCTGCAAATTGTAGTGACGAACGGCCGTATGGTGCCGGACGACACGCGCAAGGGTAGCGAGGACCTGCATCCGCCATTCATGACTTGGCGGGCGCAAATCGACGGCCACTACTGGTTCCCGGTTTACACCAAGGGCGAGGGCGTTTTGCACTTTGCCGGTGGCCATGGCTACCTGTCACAGGATGTGCACATACGCGACGTAATCAAGTACACGGACTACAAGCAGTTCGGCTCAACTATCAAGATCACGTACGAGGGGCAGGATATTACGCAGCCGTCCACGCAGCCGGCGCAGACAAAGAAGCCGCAGAAGTAGCGGACAGAAGAAAACCGCGCCGAGGGTGGCGCGGTTTTCCATTTCATCGTTCCCAGCAACCTAATAGAAAAGGTACTTGCGCCAGCGGTCGTCGCCGCGGCCCAGCATGCGCATGATCTGACGGCTTGTGTGGAGTGAGAACGGCCGCGGCTCGCGCTGCAGCATCATGTCGTTGATTTCGCTGAGCAGACGGTTGCCCTTACGTCGGTTGCAGGCGTGGCAGCAGGCCACCAGGTTCTCCCACGTGGAGGAGCCGCCGCGCGAGCGGGGCTGCACGTGATCCAGCGTAAGTTCGCTCGAGGGCAGCACCACGCCGCAGTATTGGCAGGTGTTGCGGTCGCGCAGAAGTATGTTCTTGCGCGAGAGGGCACGCGTCTGGTGGGGGATGCGCCGGTACTCGAGCAGGCGGATGACCGAGGGCATGGCGATGCGGTTGCGCTGCGCGTGCAGGGTGAGGCCGTGCTCCTCCTCAGTGCGCGCGATTCCCTTGAGCACCAGCACCAGCGCTCGGCGCGCGCCGCAGATGTTGATGGGCTCATAGGAGGCGTTCAACACCAGCACGGGCATCTGCAGTATCTGCCCGCCGTTCGTGGTTGTGTGCCCTGGCGTGTGGTCGACTGCGAGGGCCACCGCCCGTGCGGCTGATTTCTGCTTGCGTGCATGAATCATGGCTTTTCCCAATGACATTCCTTGTCCCCTCGTCACAAAGATGGTGGGTCTGCTGCTGCGTACATGCCCTGCGTTTCAGAAATGGTTGCGAATTTGTTGCCCGGCATACCTGTCAGCCGGGACTCCTTCCACGCGTTCAATGTCTTATGCCGGGCGGTGTGAGTGCGGCGCGCACGGGCCAGCGTGGCCACCCACACCGTCTCCGCGCTGGCTTTGAGCAGCGTTTGCGCGGCGGCGCGGGCGGTGGCGCTGGTGGTGAGAATGTCGTCGATCAACAGTATGTGCCTGCCCGACACGGCGTGCTCATCTGCCACGCGAAAGGCACCGCGCACGTTGATGCGGCGCTGGCGCGGCGTGAGCCCGGCCTGAGTGCCGGTGACGCGTTGGCGCAGGAGCGTGTCCGGCGCGAGGGTCAGGCGCCACTCGGGATGGGTGCGGCGCAGGACTGCAAGCGCCTCGGATGCCAGCAACCTCGACTGGTTGAATCCACGGGCGGACAATTTGGAGTGATGCAGGGGTACCGGGACCACCAGCAGATCGGCCGGGGCCGAAGCGGCCAGCTTTGCGATGGCGGAGGCCAAGGCACGACCGAGTCCCCGGGCTGCGGGGTGCAAGCCGTCGTACTTGAGGGCGTGAATCGCGTCGCGCATGCGGCCCTCGTAGGGCCCGTAAGCCACGGCACAAGCAAAGGGTGGTGGGGCAAGGCGGCAGGTGCGGCACTGGAAACCGCATTCCGGGCCAGGCTGATCGAGGGTGTCACCGCAGCGTTGGCACACGTCTGCGCCCTGGACAGGAATTTCCAGCCAGCAAGCGTCACAGATTGGCACGGAAGAAAGGCGCGGCAGATGAGAGCCGCAGAGGGGGCAGGAGGCAGGAAGAAGGGCACAACCCACAGCATCCACAGGACTTCGAAGCACGCGAGCGACCGCACGCCAAGCGGAAGTCTCCGATGGTGGAACGTCGAACGTCAGTGAACCGGAGTCCCTGCGGAAGACGAACCTCACTTGTGGGAGCGGCAGCGGCCAAGCCGTAGCGATCACCGCCTCACACGATCACTATACCGCGCGGAGGTCGGGCCCGCCAGTCCCTGCGCCAGTCAATGACACCGGTCCGGCAGGGCTGACGCGCCTGCAGCAACTGTTCCCTGATATCGGGTGACTGCGAACTACGAACTGCCTCTAGCAGATGCGCGGCAGTTGCTCGCCGATCTGGGTGGGGATGACTCGATTGGCACCCATGGCAGTCCGGGCGACCAGCATGCGAGGGTGTTCGGCCGTGACCTGGCCAATGCGTGCCGCATCCTGGCCCAAGGGGTGCGCGTGGAGCACCGCAAGCACACGGTCGGCAGCTTCCGGGCCGACGAAAAAGACTACTTTGCCCTCGTTAGCGACGTAGACCGGGTCGAGGCCCAGCAGTTCGCAGGCCGACTGTACCTCAGGCCGCACAGGCAAACGAGTTTCGTCGATCTCGACGCCGACACCCGAGGATGAGGCGATCTCGTTGAGTGTGGAGGCAAGGCCACCGCGGGTGGGGTCGCGCATCGCGTGCACCGCGTCGCCAGCCGCAGCCAGCACGTCGGCGATGAGGCCGTTGAGAGCGGCGCAGTCGGACTGGATCGCACTTTCGAACTCCAGCCCCTCGCGCACGCTCATGATGGCCATGCCATGGTCGCCAACGGTGCCTGAGACCAGCACGGCATCGCCTGGCTGCGCACGGTGCGGACCGACGTTGACGCCCGGCCGCAGCACGCCGACGCCTGCGGTGTTGATGTAGCAGCCGTCACCATGGCCACGCTCGACAACTTTTGTGTCGCCGGTGACGATGCGGACACCCGCGATGGCTGCGGCCTCGGCCATGGCATTCACCACTGCCGCAAGCTGCGCCAACGGAAAGCCTTCTTCGAGGATGAAGCTCGCACTGAGGAACTTGGGCTCTGCGCCGGAGACGGCGAGATCGTTGACCGTGCCGTTAACCGCCAGTTCGCCGATCGAGCCGCCGGGAAAGAACAGGGGCTGCACAACGAAGGAGTCAGTGCTCATGGCCAGTTTGCCGGAGCCGAGATCGAAAACCGCCGCATCGCCAAGGTTTTCAAGCTCAGGATTGCGAAATGCGGGCAGGAATAGGTGTTCGACCAGTTCATTGCCCAGCTTACCGCCGCCACCGTGGCCCATCACGATGGTCGGATAATCTGCCAGCGGCAAAGGGCACGACCAGTTGGAGAAATCCGGCGCTGCTTTCTTGGCTTCTTCGGTCACCCGGCAAAACTCCTTGTCTCTTACCCTAGCTGTTCTTGCCGACTCCGGCCAATTCCTCTGCAGAGATGAAGCGGCCGTAGTTGAAGTACGCAGCGCAGGCGCCCTCGCTCGAAACCATGGTGGCGCCCAGCGGGTGGCGCGGAGTGCACTCTTTGCCGAAGGCCGGGCACTCGGCGGGCTTGATGACCCCGCGCAGCACATCGCCCGAGTGGCACAGCGGCGACTCCTCGGTGTGGATGCCGGAGATCTGGAAGCGCTCCTCGGCGTCGAAGTCGCGATAATCTGCGTTGAGCCGCCAGCCGCTCCTAGGAATCACGCCGATGCCGCGCCACGCGCGGTCGGTGACTTCAAAGACCTCAGACAATAGCTTTTGCGCGGAGCGGTTGCCCTCGAACGTGACGACACGCTCGTAGGCGTTCTCCACGTCATGGCGGCCGGATTCAAGTTGAATAACGGCGCGGCGGATGCCGTCGAGTAGGTCGAGCGGCTCAAAGCCTGTAACCACGATGGGAATCTGGAACTTCTCGGCGAGAGGTGGATACTCCCAATAGCCCATGACGCTACAAACGTGGCCGGCGGCGAGGAAGCCCTGTACCTGATTTTCGGGCGCGGACATGATGGCTTCAATGGCCGGCGGAACCAGCACGTGCGAGACCAGCAGAGAGAAGTTCTTGAGGCCGCGCCGCTTGGCCAGATGTACGCTCATGGCGTTGGCCGGGGCGGTGGTCTCAAAGCCCACGCCGAAGAAGACTACCTGCTTACCGGGGTTCTTGGCGGCAAGTTCCACCGCGTCCAGGGGCGAGTAGACGATGCGCACGTCGCCGCCTGCACCCTTCACCTGAAACAGGTCCGCATCGGTGCCGGGCACGCGCAGCATGTCGCCAAAGCTGCAGAAGATGACGCCCGGCTGTGCCGCTATGGCGAGTGCTTTGTCGATGAGTTCGAGCGGAGTGACGCAAACCGGGCAGCCGGGGCCGTGCACCATCTCAATGCCGGTGGGCAGCATCTGGTCGATGCCGTTGCGGATGATGGAATGGGTTTGGCCGCCACAGACCTCCATGATCTTCCAGGGGCGTGTGGCAATCTGCGCGATCTCTCGCGCCATGCGCTGGGCAATTTCGCCGTTGCGGAATTCGGTGAGGTATTTCATGCGGGTCCTGATTCGAGAGCTGGTCCGGCGCCAGTTTTCAGGGGAAACGCCTGCTCAGTTCAATTTCGGTTTCGGCTCGACGGCACAACTGCCATCCGGGCAGCTGGACTGCGGCGTGCGGGCCGCGCGCGCAAAATGTTCCTCCTCACCGGCCAGCTCTTCTTCGAGCGCGCCCATCTGGCGAAAGACCTCAAGCGTCTTCTCGGCGCTCTCGGCGTCGATCTTGGAGATCGCAAACCCAACGTGCACAATGGTGTAGTCGCCGACCGCGATCTCCGGCACATAGTCGAGACACACCCGCTTGACCACGCCGCCAAAGTTAACGAGGCCAACGCGAAGGCCGTCCTCGATCGTAATTTCGTCCACTCGTCCGGGAATCGCTAGACACATGACAACTCCCTTATACGCCTTCGAGGGGACGGGGTTGTGTGATTTAAATCACCACGAGGCCGCAGGGCTCAGAGCGCCTGCTTTCGCTCGTTTTCCGCCACGCGCGCCTTCACCATCTTCTTCACCAGGGCGGCGGGCAGCGGCTTGTCCACGGCGAACTGCAGCGTGCCCTTGGAGGTGCGGTAGCTGACCAGTTCGTCCTTCATCGCATCGATGAGCGAGGCATTCATGGGGAAGAAGCTGCAGTGACTCTTGAATGCGGCGTAGGCCACTAGTGCGCCCATGTAGCGGAAGGCAGGCATACCATAGCTGAGGCCCTCGGTGGCATCGGCTGGAGCCGCGGCGCGAATGGCGGCTCGTACTTTGGCAAGCGTGGTCCGTGCAGGTTCTGGCACGCCAGCAAGATAGGCCTCAACAGCAGCAACGCTATCTGTTGGTGGGTTCTCAGTCTTTGCAGGTTTCATGGCTCTCACCATTTCTTTCCGCTGGTGTTCTCGACGATGCGCGCCTTTACTATCTTCCTGATCATCGCAGCGGGGAGCGGCATGTCGTGCGGAAATCGCACGATGCTATCGGCTGTCTCGTAGTTGCGCAGATCGTCGGCAAATGCCTCGATCACCGGCGGGCTCATGGTAGCAAAGGTGCAGTGCGTGGTGAAGACCGCGAAGCCCACCAGCAGGCCTTTGTATTTGTAGGCGGGGATGCGATAGCTAATGGTCTCAATGGCTTCTGGCGGTAGCGCCGAGAAGATGGCTGCACGCACTTTGGCGAGAGTGGAACGCGCTGGTTCCGGCAGGTTGGCGAGATATTCGTCGACGGTCTTTGCCAGCGGGCCAGCCTTGCCGGGCGGCGTGTCTTCCATAGCCTTCGTTTTTCTCATGTGCGCTCCTGGAGCCCATCGTGAACAGGGGCTACAGCTGCGAGTCAAGCGGAAACAGGGCTATTTCTGAGCTGCACGCTGCTGCCTTAGATAGTCCAGCCACTCGGCCATGCCTGCGCCAGTCCTGGAAGACGTCTCGAAGACGCGGATGCCGGGACGGATAGCGTCGATGCTCTGGAGCGCGAGGGCGCGGTCGAAGTCGACGGCCGCGGCTATGTCGATCTTGGTAATAACGGCGGCGTCGGCGGAGTTGAACAGCGTGGGGTACTTGAGCGGCTTGTCTTCGCCCTCAGTGACACTGAGCAATGCCACGCGGATGCGTTCGCCGAGATCGTAGCTCGAAGGGCAAACCAGGTTGCCAACGTTCTCAATGAACAGATAGTCGAGATCAGCGAGTTCCCAGCCCTCGAGGTGTCGGCTGACCATCTCCGCCTCCAAATGGCAGATGCCGTGGGTGTTGATCTGGCGCACGGGCGCGCCACTCGCTGCAAGACGGCGCGCGTCATTGTCGGTTTCCAGATCGCCCACCAACGCGGCCACGCGCGCGCCGTTCTCGCGCAGCTCGCGCAGCGTGCGTTCAAGAAACGCGGTCTTGCCGGTGCCGGGGCTCGAAACCAGGTTGAGGACCAGTACGCCGGCCGCGGTAAATCGTCCACGCAGTTCCCGCGCGAGCTCATCGTTCTTCTTCAGGATTCCCTGCCGCAACTCCACAATCCGCGTGGTCATGACTGGACTGTCTCCTCTGCATCTTCAATTTCGATGGATTCAATTTCGAGCTCGCGTCCCTGGCGCACGTTTTCGACCGGCCCGCAACACAGGGGGCAGCGAAAACTCTGCAGGCTGGCTATCTCCACGTCGCGCGCACAACTGGGGCAGTGGCCGCCCACGGGCACCACCGTAACGATGAGCGCCGAACCTTGGAGCGGCGTATCTTCCGTCGCGATGCCGTAGCAGAACTGCAGAGACTCCTCGATAACCGCGGCCAGCGCGCCCACACGCAGGCGCACTTCCTTTACACGTGCGCCAGGATAGGCCGATACCGATTCGGTCACTGCATCCACGATGCTGGCCACCAGCGAAAGCTCATGCATAACAACTGGATTTTACGCTGCGTGCGGTCACGGCGGTGTGCCCGACGGCACTCGACTAGGCGCGGTTGATCGGCTCACAATGTAAGATGACGTAGAGGTTTGACTTCCCTTCCCCTGTGAATTTCATGAGCCAAGCATCTGCGCCTTCCGCCGCGTCGTCCCGTCTCCACTTGAGTGAGCTCGCACCCGGCGCGCTGCAATCTGAGATCCGCGCGATGAGCGTTGAGTGCGACCGTATGGGTGGCATCAATCTGGCGCAGGGCGTTTGTGACACGCCCGTTCCCCCTGCCGTAGAAGCCGAAGCGCTGGCAGCGATCCACGGTGGCTACAACATCTATACCCGGTTGGACGGGATTGAACGGCTACGCGTCGCCATTGCCGAGAAGCAGCGGCGTGACTACGGACTGGAATATGACGCGGAGACCGAGGTGCTGGTTTCCTCGGGCGCGACAGGCGGACTGCACGCCGCCGCGATGGCGTTGCTGAACCCGGGCGATGAGGTGCTGCTCTTTGAGCCGTTCTACGGCTACCATGTGGCTACGCTGAAGGCGATGCGCGTAAAGCCTGTGTTTGTGCCTCTGGCTGATCCGGACTGGACACTGGACACGGACGCACTGAAGGCGGCTATTACGCCACGCACCCGCGCCATCATCCTCAACACGCCTGCAAATCCGAGCGGAAAGGTTTTCTCCCTTTCTGAACTCGAGCAGATGGCCGCTATCTGCCAGGACCAAGACCTCTTCCTGTTTACTGACGAGATCTACGAATATTTCGTCTACGACGGCAAGAGGCACATTTCTCCGGCCACGCTGCCGGGAATGCGCAAACGGACCATTGTGCTGTCGGGATTCTCAAAGACCTTCTCAGTGACGGGCTGGCGGCTGGGTTACGTGACAGCCGACGCGAAGTGGATGGGCGCCATGGCCTACTTCCACGACCTGACGTATGTGTGCGCGCCTTCGGCACTGCAGCACGCGGCGGCGGCTGGACTGGAAGAGTGCCGCCGAGCTTCTACACGGAACTGGCAAGCGATCACCAGTCGAAGCGCGAGCGGATTCTGGCGGCCCTGCGCGCTGCGGGCATGGAGCCAAGCGTACCGGCTGGTGCGTACTACGTGTTAGCGCGGGCATCACACATCCCCGGAGCCAAATCTGCCGAAAAGGCCCGCCACCTCTTGGCGGCGACCGGCGTGGCTTCGGTGGCAGGTTCGGCGTTTTTCACTCCGGGACGCGGCGAGGACCTTCTGCGGTTCTGCTTTGCCAAGCGCGACGAAGATCTGGACGAGGCCTGCGCACGGCTGCGGCGACTGTAAGGGCTGCCAAAGCTCCAAATCGGACCCTATAGAAACAGATCCGTTATGCCCGGAAGCTCCCTGCTTCGGGGTGGCTCCCATTGCTGGCTGCCGCCCAGGCGGGACATGCGGAGCAGAGTATCCTCCTGCCTTGACGAGGTGTTGGCGCAGTATCCGGTTGCGAGCCTGCTCCCGCAAAATTACCGAAGCTCGGATTGGACCACCAGACTCAGAGCGATCATCAGGACGGATGAGGCGGGGATCAAGAGAAGGGCGGATTTGAGGCGCTGCGGATTCTCTCCGGCAAGCGCACCGATGATGCGGGAGCTGATGGCGAGGCCGGCCCATCCGCAGGTGATGGCGAAGCCGATGGCAGTGCCTGTCATTGCCGGAAAAGCTGTGCCGACGATGGCCAGCGTGGTGGGAAAGACTGGCGCCATGGCGACGCCTGCGATGAAGACGAGAGCCGCGGCAGCGGTCGGGCGGTTGGTACGGAGCATGAAGAAGGTGCTGACGGCCATGGCGATGGATGCAGCGAGCAGCACCTGAACAGCTGGCACGCGAATCAGAATGGGCGAGACGCCGACGCGGCCGATTAGCAGTCCGAGAGCGAAGCCAAGCGAAAGGATGTTCAGGGCGCGGGACTCGGGGATTCCCTGAGCGATGAGATGGCGTGGCAGCCAGTTCCAGACGCCTACTTCACACGACACATAGAGGAAGAGAAACAAGCCCAGCAAGAGCAAGAGCGGCTTGCCAACGAGCGGGCCGACGTGTGCTAGGGCGAACCCTGCGGACCCGGAAGGTCCGGGCATGGGTGCGGCGGCCTGCACGGCGAGGGTGACGAGAGTGACGGCGGCGACTGTATAGCAGAGGCGAACCCAGTTGCGCTTGAAGAGATTTGCCGAGATGAATGGAGTAGCGAGCCCGCCGAGACCGAAAAACAGGTTGACGATGTTGAGAACGGTAGCACGGTGCTCTGTGGCGGCAGCGCTGGAGAGGGCGTTCGCGCCGGTGACGACGATGCCTCCGCCGACGCCGAGCAGAAAGAGCAGGCAAACGATGGAAGCAAATCCGCGGGAACGCGGCAGGGCGAAGAGTGCGGCTGCGATGGCTAAAAGGCCGAGAATGAGCCCGACTTTGTCGCCCTGGGTGTCGAGGAGCGGGCCGACACCGACTGAGGCGATCATGAGACCGAGGGCCTGTGCGAAGGCGATTGCGCCATTTTGCGCAGGAGTGAGACGAAAACGGGCAGAGAGGTCGGGAAGGATAGTGCCCAGCATGGCGGCGATCATGCCGTAGACGAAAATGGCGAGGATAGCGGCGAAGATCAGCATGAACC
>DCFV01000123.1:10932-15901 GCA_002314435.1 Acidobacteriaceae bacterium UBA1795
TGGGTCCAGTAGACTGGAGTCGATGCGCGGTCTAGTGAATTGCGGGCTTGTAGGGATGGTTCTGGCCGGGGTCGTGGCCAGCATGGCAGGGTGTGGAACGCCGGGGGCGCCGCAACCGCCATCGCTGAATCTGCCCGACAAGGTGACGGATCTGAGTGCGTTGCGCACGGGCAATCAGGTCGCGCTCCAGTGGACGATGCCGCGCCGCAACACGGACAACCTACTGCTGACAAGCGACATGACAGTGCGGGTGTGCCGCCAGGACGGCGCGAGCGGCTGCGTGGATGCCGGAAAGCCTCTGCAACTGGCGCCGGGCGCAAGCGGCAACTTTACGGACGCACTGCCGGCTGAGGAGACGGTGGGCTCAGCGCGTGTGCTGCGCTACTTTGTGGAGCTGAAGAATCGCAATAGCCGGTCGGCGGGACTGTCGAATGCGGCGGTGGTGTTGGCGGGTGCTCCGCCAGCCGCGGTGGAGGGACTAGCGGCGGTAGTGCGCAAGTCAGGAGTGGTTGTGCACTGGACGCAAAACGGTGAAAACACGCCAGTGCGCCTGCAGCGGATGCTGCTGACGCCGCCGACGGCGCAGGCAAAAACGAACCTCCTAACTGCTCCAACGGAGCCAGTGGAGCAGACAATGCGCATTGACGACGTGGACCAGGGACGAGCACTGGACAAAACCGTGCGTTTTAGCCAGGTATATGCGTATCGCGCGCAACGCGTGGCGCAAGTAATGGTGGACGGCAAGACGATGGAACTGGCCGGAGAGCTGAGTGCGCCGATGCGCGTGGAAGTGAACGATGTATTTCCGCCGGAGGTGCCGTCGGGGTTGGTGGCGGTAGCCACGGCGGGCAACGACAGCAGCGAAACGGCAGTCGACTTGAGCTGGCAGCCAAATACAGATGCGGACACAGCAGGCTACGCGGTCTATCGGCGCGAGGGCGAGGGCGAGGGCGACTGGCAACGCGTTTCGCCACCAGTGCCTGTGGTGGGGCCGGCGTTCCACGATGCGCATGTGGAACCGGGGCACACCTACCGCTACGCGGTGACCGCGCTGGACCAACGCGGGCATGAGAGCACGCGCTCAGCCGAAGCGCAGGAGACAGTACCAACCGAGCAGTAGAGCGAAAGGGGGCGAAGCTGCATGCGGTATTGCAGGTTTGTGTTGGATGGGCAAACGCTTTACGGCGCGGTGGAAGATCGCGACGGCGAGCCGTGGATTGTGGCTCTTGCCGAAGCGCCGGAAGAAGATCTTGTATATCAACTGGCGCGTGCACAGGGTATTTCATCTGCAGTCGCGTTTGCGCCCTTGCCGTTGAGCGGAGCGGAGCTGCTGGTTCCGGTGACTCCGTCAAAGATTGTCTGCGTAGGACGCAACTATCGCGACCACGCGAAGGAATTGGGCAACGAAGTGCCCGCGGAACCGCTCTTGTTTTTCAAGCCACCGTCAGCTCTGCTGGAGCCGGGCGGCGTGGTGCGTATGCCCGCCGCGGCCGAGCGCGTGGATTTTGAAGGCGAATTGGCGTTGGTGATCGCGCGGCGCGCACACAGGTTGGCCGTTGACGAGGACTGGCGCAGCTACGTGCGCGGCTACACGCTGGCAAACGATGTTTCCGCGCGCGACCTGCAGAAGAAAGACGGGCAGTGGACACGCGCTAAGGGCTTTGACACGTTTTGCCCTGTGGGACCGCTCGTTACGGACGAGGTTGCTCCAGAAGTAGGGCTTACTCTTGAAACACGCGTGAACGGCGAGTTGCGCCAGCAGGGGTCGACGCGCGATTTCATCTTCGCGATTCCCGAGCTACTGCGGTATATCACGGCAGCTATTACTCTTGAGCCGGGCGACCTGGTGCTGACGGGGACTCCCGCCGGTGTAGGGCCGCTGACGGCGGGCGATGTGGTGGAGATTATGGTTCCTGGAGTGGGTAGTCTCTGCAACGCATTTGCAGCGGACACACACTAACGGCGTGAGGAATTGCAACGCCGCGATTCTGACGAATCCAAGAAGGCGTTACACTGGAAGCCGAAGGCGCTCCTGAAGCGAGCGCAGCCCCCTTCCCTGGAGGAAACGATCTATGCCGCAGAATCTGCTGGAACAGTTGCGTGCTTTTACCACCGTCGTAGCCGACACCGGCGACATTGATGCGATGGAACAGTTCCGCCCCACCGATGCCACCACCAATCCGTCACTGATTACGGCCGCTGCACAGATGCTTCAGTATCAGCCGATTGTGGACGGCGTGCTGCTGGAAGCGCGCAAGGCGTTGGGTGGCGGTGCTACCGATCAGGACGTCGCAAACCTCGCCTTCAAGCGCCTGGCTGTGGCCTTCGGCAAAAAAATCCTGGAGATTGTGCCGGGTAGGGTTTCGACCGAGGTGGACGCGCGCCTAAGCTATGACACGCACGCGACCATCGAGCAGGCACGCGCGATCATCGCGCAGTACGATGCGGCAGGCGTGGGTCGCGATCACGTATTGATCAAGATCGCATCCACCTGGGAAGGCATTCGCGCAGCCGAGGTACTGGAGCGCGAGGGCATCCACTGCAACCTGACGCTCTTGTTCGGCAAGCACCAGGCGATCGCGTGCGCCGAAGCCGGCGTGACACTGATTTCGCCTTTCGTGGGTCGCATTTTGGATTGGTACAAGAAGGACACGGGCAAGGATTATCAGGGCGCGGACGACCCGGGCGTGCAGTCGGTGACGAAGATTTACAACTACTACAAGAAGTTCGGCTACAAGACGGTAGTAATGGGCGCGAGCTTCCGCAATATCGGCGAAATCAAGGAACTGGCGGGCAGCGACCTGCTAACGATTTCTCCGCAACTTCTGGGCGAACTGGAAGCCGCCGAGGGCACGCTCGAGCGTAAGTTGGATCCGGAGAAGGCCAAGACGATGGAGATCGAAAAGATCACCGTAGACAAGGCGACCTTTGACCGCATGCATGCGGAAGACCGCATGGCGACGGACAAGCTGAAGGAAGGGATCGAAGGCTTCTCCTCGGCGCTGGTCAAGCTGGAAACGCTTCTGGCGAACCGGCTGGCCGCGCTCGAATCGCGCACACAAGCCGCGGTATAACGCAACCACTGCATCGACCACGAAAGGGCAGCCCGCGCGGCTGCCCTTTTTGCGTGCGCGGAGATCGCGTTCGCACTCGCCACTCGCGTTTGCCAGAAACTTTGCGTTGCCCACTTGGCTTTTACGACTTTTTCGATAAGCTCAGTGTCCAAGCAGGACAAGAAGGCAGCGGCTGCCATCCCCGGAGAGACTGTAGCCGCCGCCCACACAGATAATCGGCCGCGCGTGCGGCCCTGGAAGGTGTGTATGCAGGAGGCTGAGACTCATCCGCTCGAACCGTTTTTCCAGCAGGCTGTACGCAATAGCTACGAGGGAAAGCTGGGATTGAACGACCCTGATGTGACCGGCTACGTGGCGCACCTGCTGTGCGAGTTCTCTGACGCGCAGAACCTCTACAAAGTGCGCGATGCTGCTGGGCATCCAATTGAAGACTTGGAGGCGATGTTGCGAGCAGCCGACCCCGTGCATGGCACAGCTCCCTCGTTTGACGCAGAACGGTCGGTACGCAAGCATATTGGCGATTACGCTCTCTTTGTGAGCGGCATGTATCCGGAGGCAGCCGCGCCGGGCAGTCGCCGCCGCGTCGCAGTGGCGACGCTGCCTGAGCTGATTCACGTGGGCAAGGAAAGCTACTTCATCGTGAGCCAGTTCAACCTGTTCGAGTACGAGCAAGAGGCACCGCTGTTTGCGCGGCTCTCCGACTGGTTCGAGCGTTGCATCCTGGGCCTTGCGCTGGTGCGCGAGGACCTTAAGACCCGCAAGGCCCTGCCGCCACCGATAGTGAATTAGCTACTCTGACCAGACGGCAAGGATATTGCCTGCGCCGTCGCTGAAGTGGAAGCGACGGCCGCCTGGAAACTCGAAGGTTGGCACGACGATCTGGCCACCCGCGGCAACGATGACAGCTTCAGTGGCCTTGAGATCTCTCGAGTAAAGAACGACAAGCGGCGCGGCGTCGGGTGGGGGTGTAACGGATACACCACGGCGAAAGCCACCGCCAATACCAGCGCTTGCGGCGCTGAAGCTGATGTAGTCGGAACCCCACTCCTGAAAGCTCCAGCCGAAGACAGTGGCGTAGAACTTCTTTGTCACTTCGATGTCAGACGAAGTGAACTCAATGTAATTAATCGCATGATGCTGTGCGGACTGACTCATTGCGACTCTCCTTGTGGGTTGGACTGCGTAAGGGCGCGGGAGAGGCGACTCGGCTTGCGGCGCGGATACACCCTTCCCCAGTGCTCCGATACGCCTCCATCCGCACGCCCTCAAGAGCCGGAGAGTGCAGGTAGAGCCCGCTTAACGGTGGTACGGCGCGGGCTGCCGAGGTACGGGTTGACAGTAGCAAAGGTCCGCTACAAGAGCAACAGAAATCAGACCTAAAGGATGTAGCGGCTTAGATCCTGGTCCTTCACGATCGTTGCCACCATTTGCTTCACGTAGTCCGGGGTGATCGTGAAGAGCTTTTCGGGACCGGACGCGGTCATACGCTCCTCATACGGGAGCGGCGTGGACGCCTCATTCCTAATAGCCTCAGAAAGCGCTGTGGCGGCCTCTTCGTCGGCAGCGCGGCGGGCCACGTCTGGCGCGAGGAAACTCACATCTTCAAGCACCTTCTCCATGATGGTGTGCAGCCGGCGCGCGCCGATGTTCTCTGTCGATTCATTGACGCGGAAGGCAAACTCGGCCATCTCGCGGAGGGCTTCAGGCGCAAATTCGAGGCGCACGCCTTCGGTCTCAAGCAGCGCGGAGTATTGCTTGGTCAGTGACGACTTAGGCTCAGTCAGGATGCGCAGGAAGTCGTCGACTGTGAGCGACTTGAGCTCGACGCGCAGCGGGAAGCGGCCCTGCAGCTCGGGGATGAGGTCGCTGGGTTTGGAGACGTGGAAAGCACCGGC
>DCFV01000193.1:0-2482 GCA_002314435.1 Acidobacteriaceae bacterium UBA1795
ATGGACGGTTCTGCGGGCTGACACCATTTGCGGAAACGGTGGCCCTTTCACCGGGCTTAAGAGAAGCTGGATTCGCCGAGCAGCTTACTGTCGGCGGCTCGAATTCCTTCACTGTATAGGTGGTCGAAGCGTCCGCCACCTGCCAGGGCTTCAGGCCTTCCTTGCCAGGCTTGCCTTCCTTCACACCGCACTTCACGGTGTAGGTACCGGGGGCCTGCGATGCAGTGGCCACAGTCGCCGTCGTGTCCTTGCCGGTCACGCCGTCGCCGCTCCAGCTGTAAATCGCGTGCTCCTTCGGATTCAGGCCATTCGCAGTGGCGGTCACCGTGACCGGCTCACCGGCAAAAACAGACGCCGGGCTGGCCGAGCAGGCAATCGTCGGCGGAGCCGGTGGCTCAATCGAGCCCACGTGGAAAACCAACCCCGCACTAAGCCTTGCCGCGTTGATGTTGGCGCGGCCGCCATAGACGCCGGGGCCGAAGTTCGCGTGCATGTACTCGTAATCCGCCTGGAACAGGCGAATCGCCAACCGGTGGTTCAAAAGCGGCGTCTCGTAGTCCAGACCGCCGCCAGCGGTAAGATCCGGTCCCCACCTGTAGGGGTTCTTGTCCGGGCCGTTGACGCGGGCGCCGCCCACCAAACCGTGAATGAATGGCGTGATGTCGCCGGTCGGGTAGCGGAAAATGATGCCGCCAGAAATCGTCTGGAATCCGTCATTGTTCCCGTGCTCGCCGATATTGCTGCCGTTCGGATCTTCTTTACCCCACTCGTGGAAGCCATACTCTGCCTGGGCGCCCACGTACTTATTGAAGAAATACGCTCCACTGAACAAGCCGCCCAGATTCACTGCTGTGTACGAAAATGGCTGCACCGTACCATTCGGCTGCGGAACCTGAACCGTGCCCTTGGGTGCCAGATAGCTGTATCCGGTGAAGATGTCCCAGCGGGAAGCATAGTCGGACGGCGATGCCTTGGGAGCGGGCTTCGCCGCATCCTGGGCAACCAGCGCCACTGGCGCGAGAGCAACACACGCCAGGGTAAGCAGTTGGCATATTGACTTCAAAGTTCGGGAATGCATCAGTTCATCCTCCACAATCGAACTAAGCGTTCGTCGGAAGCGGCTCAGGCCGCTCTCCGGTTGAATTCTTGGGGGCTGCATAACACAAAGCCGGAAGACGCTGATTCAACGACAATAAGGTTAGCATAAGGATGCGGACGTAGAACCCCTATTTTCAATCACCTGTGCCATCCCCCCCCTGGAACGGACACCCCTCAGGCGATAAAGTCCATCTTCCCTATACTTCGGAAAAACCTGCTTCAACCCACGTTCAGGGTTTTCAACAAGCTGCGCGGTTCGCGCTGAATCTTCTCTTGTAGAAGCGTGATCGCGTACATAAGTTGCTCCGGACGCGGCGGGCAACCCGGCACATATACGTCCACCGGGATCACCTGGTTCACGCCCTGCACCACGGCGTAGTTGTTGAACACGCCGCCTGAAGTCGCACACGCTCCCATCGAGATTACCCACTTGGGCTCAGGCATCTGGTCGTAAAGCCGGCGAATCACCGGTGCCATCTTCTGGCATACCCGGCCAGCAATGATCATCAGATCCGCCTGTCGCGGCGACGGCCTAAATACCTCGGCGCCAAAACGCGCAATGTCGAAACGCGAGGCGCCCATCGACATCATCTCGATGGCGCAACAGGCCAGCCCAAAGGTTACCGGCCACACCGAGCTCTTGCGCACCCAGTTGACCGCAAAATCCAGTGACGTCAGCAGTACGCCCTCCGGCTGTTCGTAGCCGTAGCTCACTTCCTTCAGCTTGGCGCGATTCTTCGCGCTGCTCTCCAAGGCCCCAAACAAATACCTGTCGCGTTCCTGCGTTGCCGCCATGCCTTGAAGTATACCCGGTTACCGAGCGCACTTAAACCCTTTTCAACCCGCTGCACCTGCGCGCATCTCATTCGTTTGCCTCCAAATCCGCCCGGAATTGCGCCTCGGCGAGAAATTCCTGCTGGCAATCGCCCGTCTATGCGCTATTCTTCAAGGTTCAATGCCTCAGGCTTACAACTCTTCGGCGCCCACATACGGCGCAACGCTCAGAGTGCATCTGCCGCGCAAAGAACACCCCGGTACGTCCATAAGTTCCACAAGTAGCCATTCCCGTCCTGCCCTGTGCGGACCACATCTCGAAGCGGAGTCGACATGCGCAGTTGCTGTAACAGGTTGCTGATCCTCTCGTCCTTCTTCCTTTTCCCACTCGTGACGCTGTCCCAGACACCAGCCGCCGACGTGGCTCAGGCGCCCGCCACGCAGGCCCAGGTGGCGGCTCTCCAGCAGCAGGTGCAAACGGCACAGATGAACGCCGACAACGCGTGGATGCTCGTCTCCGCCGCCCTGGTGTTGCTGATGACCGGCCCCGGACTGGCCCTGTTCTACGGCGGCCTCGTCCGTCGCAAGAACATCCTCGGCACCATGATGC
>DCFV01000193.1:2780-2950 GCA_002314435.1 Acidobacteriaceae bacterium UBA1795
GTGCTCTGGGCCGTTCTCGGCTACTCGCTCGCCTTTGGCCACGGCAACGCTTTTATCGGCGGCTTCGAGCACGTGTTCCTGCGCGGCGTCAGCCTCGCCCCCAATACCAACTACGCCGCCACCATCCCCGAGCAGACCTTCATGGTCTACCAGCTCATGTTCGCCATCAT
>DCFV01000193.1:3223-3554 GCA_002314435.1 Acidobacteriaceae bacterium UBA1795
CGCTCATCACCGGCGCCTTCGCCGAGCGCATGAAGTTCTCCGCCATGGCCGTCTTCCTGTCGCTCTGGTCGCTCCTCGTCTACAGCCCCATGGCCCACATGGTCTGGGGCGTCGGCGGCCTGCTCAACGTAAACGGCGGCACCATCCCCTCGCTCGACTTCGCCGGCGGCACCGTCGTCCACATCACCTCCGGCATCTCCGCGCTCATCACCGCCCTCTACATCGGCAAGCGCATGGGCTATCCCCACACCAACATGCCGCCCCACTCCATGGTGCTCAGCTTCATCGGAGCCTGTCTGCTCTGGGTGGGCTGGTTCGGCTTCAACGCCGG
>DCFV01000193.1:3802-4318 GCA_002314435.1 Acidobacteriaceae bacterium UBA1795
GGCTTCAACGCCGGCAGCGCCCTCGGCTCAGGCCCCCTGGCCACCTCGGCCTTCGTCGCCACTCACTTCGCCGCCGCAACCGCAGCCGTCGGCTGGACCATCGCCGAATGGATCCACAACGGCAAACCCACCGCTCTCGGAGCCATCTCCGGTGCCGTCGCCGGCCTCGTCGCCATCACTCCGGCCTCGGGCTTCGTTCAGCCTTTCTCCGCACTGCTGATCGGCATCCTGGCTGGCTTCTTCTGCGCCTTCATGGTCTTCGTGGTCAAAGCCCGCTTCGGCTACGACGACTCGCTTGATGCCTTCGGCGTCCACGGTGCGGGCGGAACACTCGGCGCGCTGCTCACCGGCCTGCTGGCCACTCGCGCCGTCAACGCGGCCTTTGGTCAAGGTGCTCCCACCGGCGCGCTTGACGGCCGCTGGAGCCAGATCCTCAACCAGGCTGCCGGCGTCGGCGTCTCCTGGGCCATCTCCGCAGTCGGCACTCTCGTTCTGCTCTTCCTCGTCGACAAGGTG
>DCFV01000017.1 GCA_002314435.1 Acidobacteriaceae bacterium UBA1795
CCCACCATCCACGCAATGTGCCAGTGCCTGCGCAGTGCTAGTCTCCTGTGCGCACGGTCCATAGCTTTCTGACCGGCTTTGGTTGCAGGGCAGCATGCCGCGCTGCTGCCTCTTCCAGAATGATCCCGACGCCGTCGGCGTCGTTCGGCCGTGCCTGTTTCCAGCCGCGCAGCTTGGCCCGTGTAAGCAGGTCCTGGGCCGCGTTGCCCATCAGCACCGGCTGCCCGGCCCACTCCAGCATATCCACGTCGTTCCAGTTGTCGCCAATCGCCATGGTTTCCTTACGGTCCACACCCAGACGCTTGGCCAACCGCTCCAGAGCCCAGCCCTTTGAAACGCCCGGCGGCATCAGGTCCAGAATAGACAGGTCGCGCGCCGGGTACTCGGTGCGCACGCAAGCGCAGGCCTCTGCCCATGTGCTCGCCGCCAGTGCCGCTTCTGCCCGCTTCATTGCTTCCACCCCGCCGCATACCATGCCCTGAATCGGATCCTCGCCGTCAGAAATGCCTTTCTCCAGCGGCTTCACCACTTCGATGGCCTTGCGGTTGGCCTCCACCCACAGCGCAATGCGCCTGTGCGCCTGCTCCATATCTTCCAACAGCAGTTCGCCGCGCCCCGGCCGATCAAACGTAAACACCAGAGTGCCAAATGGCCGCAGCAACCCGCACAGTGCGCGGGCCACTTGCGCTTGCAGATGACTGCGGTCGAGCGCCTCGCCGCCCAGCGTACGGGTCACTGCACCATTCGACGTAATCAGCGGCATATCCGCTCGCAGGCTCAGCCCTTCCAGCAGCGGAGCGGTATAGGCCGTGCGCCGGCCCGTGGCAATGGCCACCGTGATCCCGGCCTCCTGTGCAGCCTTCAGCGCCCGTGCGTTGCGCGGGCTGATGGTCTGGGAGAAGCTCGGCAGCAGCGTGCCGTCCATGTCGATCGCAACCAGACGAACCGGGGGATGCATAACTCCAGTGTACCGGGCTGCTCCGTGACACATAGCCCTGTGACTCCGGATACAACATCGCAGTTCCGTCGAGCACAGAATGGCAAAACCGGAGGGCTTATGTCCTCATCCATTCTTGTCGCCTACGCCACGCGTTCCGGGTCGACCGCTGAAGTGTCCGAATCCATTGTGGCTGCGTTGCGCGAAGCCGGTCTCTGGGCGGACCTTGTGCCGGTCAGCAAAATCGAATCCCTCCAGGGAACCACAGATCTGATCCTCGGCGCTCCGTTGTACATCGGGAAGTTTCCCAGGGATTTCCATCAATTCCTTGCACATCAGCGTTCTGCGATCGCAAAGATGCGGACCTGGTGCTTTGTGCTCGGCCCCACCCGGCGCGAACCCGCCGATTTCGACGCGGCACGCAAGCAGGCCGAACAGCAGTTCACGCACTATCCGTGGCTCCATCTCGCCGGCCTGCAGATCTTTGGAGGCCGCTGGGATGCCAGTTTGCTCCCATTTCCGTTCAGCCTAGCGCGGCGGCTTCCGTTCAATCCATTGGCCAAGGTGCCGGGTGAGGACATCCGGGACTCGACCGCCATCCACGACTGGAGCCTTGCAATCGCGGGCCAGATCAAACACGCGGCGTAGCAGGCGTAGTGCCCTCAATCCGGTAAACTTGGTTCGTGGAACGCATCTGCAGCCATTGCCATGCCGTGCTCGCCGCCGACACCCAGGCCGACTGGTGCCCCGCCTGTGGTGGCGCACTCGTCTCTCGATCAGCTTTGCCCGAAGAGCGGACGCCCCCCGCAGTGGTCGATCATCGCGGCATTGTTTTGCCGCGCCGCCACGCCGTAGGCGGCATCATCACGCCTCAGTAGCGACTACTCGTAGCGCAGCGCCGCAGCCGGCAGAATGCGTGCCGCGGCATGCGAAGGGTACAGCGTTGCGAGCAGCGAGATGCCGATCGATACCGCCGCCACAATCACGCCGTCCAGCGGGCGCGGCGCAAACGGCAGCGTGTCGATGGCGTACACCGACGCCGACAGATGAATGAAGTGGTAGTGTGCGCCAGCCCACGAGGCCGCGTAGCCCAGCACCAGCCCCAGCACAGTGCCGATCACGCTGATCAGGAAGCCCTGCATCAGAAAGATGCGCCGCACCTGTCCCGGATCGACACCAAAGCTCATCAGCACTGCGATGTCGCGCGTCTTCTCCATCACCATCATGGTCAGCGCGATCAGGATGTTCAGAGCGGCCACGATGACGATCAGCGCGATCACAATGAACGTCACCACCTGCTCCAGCTTCAGCGCCCGAAACAGTTCGCGGTTCTGCTCGATCCAGTTGGTCGTCATGTAGCCCGGCCCGGCGGCCTGCTCCACGGCGCGGCCAATCTCCGGCGCACGGCTCAGATCGTCCACCTTCAGGCTGATGGCCGACAGCAGATCCGGTTCAGCGAACAACGTCTGCGCGTCGGCCAGCCGCACGTAACCGGTCTGCGCGTCGTACTGGTAAAAGCCGCTGCGATAGGTGCCAGCCAGTTTGAACTGCACCCACTTGGGAATCACCCCGTACGGCGTCATCTCGCCCTGCGGGCTGATAATCGTCACGCGGTTGCCCACCGCAGCGCCGATCGAGTCGGCCAGGTCCTTGCCCAGCACAATCGGCGGCAGTTCTGTTGTGCCATCTTCCGTTGTTTGCGTGGACTTTGGCTCCAGCGCCTCCACTGAGCCGGGCGTTGCCGCGTTGAGCAGTGTGCTCACCATCTTTTCATCGTCGGGCAGCACACCCTCGATCAGTGCTCCGCCGTCGCGCGCTCCCCGCGCCACCAGCACTTGTTCATAGAGTCCCGGCGAGGCCGCGGTCACGTGCGGCACGGTGCGCAGTTTTTCGAGCAGCGGCCGCCAGTCGCGAATGCCGTCACCGGCAATGCGCAACAGTTGCACGTGCCAGCTTGAATCGACAAGCCGGTCCTGCAGGTCACGCCGCATGCCGTTGGTGATGGCCAGCGCGATAATGAGCGCGGCCACTCCTGCCGTTACGCCTGCAATCGAGATGGCCGTGACCACGCCCACCACGGCTTGCCGCCGCTTGGCCCGCAGATACCGCGCCGCTACAAACAGTTCAAATCGCATCGCTCTTACTTTGCCGCGCCGAAGACCGTCTTCGCCGCGCCCACGTTCTCATACCGGTCATAGACGCGCACCGTGAGCAAATGCTCGCCCGGCTTCGCGTCAGGCAGTGGCACGCGCAGTTCATAGTGCTCACGCTTTGAGTCGGACAATCCGCCTACCGGCGCAACAAACTTCCACGGCCCCGCATCCAGCGAGTACTCCGCATGCGCCACTGGCGACGTAGCATCCTCCGCATCAAAGCTCGCGTGGACTGTCGCCTTACATTCGGCCCCGGTGCAGTCACCCGGCTCAAGGTTCGCGGCAAGCGCGCTCACTACCGGCGGCGTCGTGTCGATCTCGAATCGTTCGCTCACCTTCTCACCGGTCAGCGCTTCGCCCGGCGTGTGCGCGGGTGCATCCGAGGCCACTACCTTGATCTCGTAGCCGCCATCGGGAATCAACGTCGCGTCAAAGCTATACGCTTTGTCAGTCAGGTCGTCCTTAAGCAGCCGCCACACATGTTCACCATCACCGCGCAGGTAAAGCGCATAGGTCAGGTCGTCGCCATTGTCGTCGTGGGTGGCCCAGCGCACCGTCACCGCGGTGCGGTCCTTTTGCGCCGGCAGCGGTGTACTTGTGCCTCCGTCCATCGTCACCGTCACGCCCTGGTTCGCCGAGGGGAACGCGATATTCACCGTCTGCGCCTGCGCGGCAGCTGCATTCTGTGAGGCCAGACGCGCCCCCGGCACAACTACCAAATCGTCCACAACCGGAGCCGCGTTCACCGGAAGAAAGTTCACGCCCACGCCGCCAATCGAGCCGCCCGCGCGTAGTGCCGTCTTCCACTGGAAGAAGCGTCCCGCGGGCGAAGCGGCAGCGCTGTCCTTCAGCAGGGCCCACTCGCTCCAGCCGCGCGTTGGCTGCTCCACGTTGCCTGAGCGCGTCCACAACTCGTAGCCGTTCGAGCCCGGCTCAATCTCCACGCGGCCAAACCTCGCCACTGCGCCTGCGTCCAGCACGTCGCTTGCGTACTCGTGCTTCTCTGCTGCGCCCAGCGCGAACAGCTTGCCCGTGTTGCCTGTGCCAATCAGAAGATCCACGCCGTCTGCGGCAAAACTCAATCCTTGCTGTGCTTCAAGATGCGCCACATCGGCAAAGCTGCCGTCGGCCGCTATGCGCAGCACGTGGCCGCGATTTCCGCTGAGCGCAAGTACGCCGTTCTTCTCTGCCTTGAGCGCGTACACAATGTCGTCCTTCGCGGCCCAAATCTTGCGCGGTGCCTGTCCCTCTCGCAGCGCGTAGAGCTCCGTGCCTTCCGGCACCGACGCGCTGGCATTGGCGGCCTGCAGAGAGCCCGGTTGCACAATTGTGATGGTCACTGTCGCTACGCCCTGCACCGGCAGAGGTGGCAGCGGATTGCGGCTCTTGTCGCCCACACTGGATGCGTAAATCGTGCCGTCGCCTGCCACAGCAACCGAGGTGATCTCGCGCCGCGGCGCCTCGAACAGCACGTAGCCCTTGCCGTCCGGCCCGATGCGATATACAAGACCGCTGCCGTCCGAGCCAGCAATCAGGTCGCCCTTCGCGTCCCATGCCAGTGTGCGGATGTGCTGCTCATCGCTCTTGAAAAATGCCTCGGCTTTCGCACCCGGCTTCGCCGGGTCCACGCGATAGACGCCCGCCGGTCCACCCGTGGCAATGTAGAGCCGCCCCTGCGCGTCGAAGGTCAAATCCCAGATGTAGTGCGTCTTTGCTTCGCCCTTGTCAGCAGCGCCGTCGGCGTCCAGCTTGGCCGCGTCAAACACGACCGTTGCCTTGCCTTCTTCGATCTTCGCGGATGCGTGCGCATCGAGGCGGTAGACTTTGCCGCTGGACAGCGTAGCGGCATAGAGAGCTCCGTCGGGTCCCAGCCGCACCGCCTGCACGCTCACGTCCTTTGTCTCGAACAGCGTGAACGGCTTCGCGCCCTTCTCCACGCGCAGCACGGTGGCCGGCGCGCCCGTGCCCAGATACGCCGTGCCGACTTTGTCGACCGCCACGGACCACACAAAGGTTGAAGGCGTCGTCAGCCGCTCATGCGCAACAGGGCCTTCGTGCAACCGCCCGTCGCTGCCCACAGACACGCCCTGCGGCGTTCCTTTTTCGAACTCCTCAAAGCGCGACTGGGTCCACAGATGGGTGTTCTGCGCACAGGCAAGTGAGGCCGCGCAGGTCAGTAGCGCAGCGCACATCGGCGTCGAAATACGGCGGGAAATACAGACGAAGGAGGCAACCATGCTGCCGTTGAGTCTACTAGAACGAGCCACAGGCGCGGGGCAGCGCGCTCACATCCCGCTGCGGAATTGGATGATCCGTCGCCGGTCGCGCTTGCTGGGTCGCCGCTCCGGCAGCGGCGCGTACTGTTGCATCGCCTTGCGTTCCTCAGCCAGCTTGAGTCGCGCGGCCTGGCTCTCCTCAGTCTCGCGGTAGAGCGCCTGCGCCGCGGCGGCAGGACCGCGCATCTCGCTCAGTTCCAGCACGTCGATCTCAAATGTGCCGCCCTCGTTGCGCACTTCCAGACGGTCGCCCACGCGCACCTCGCGCGCCGGCTTGGCATCCGCGCCGTTCGAGCGGATGCGTCCCAACTCGCAGGCACGCGAGGCCAGGGCGCGGGTCTTGAAGAAGCGCGCTGTCCATAGCCATTTGTCCATGCGTACGCCGTTCATTGCGGGCCTCTGGATGAGGAGCCTAGTTCGCCAGCACCGCGCGGTAGCGCACCTTGTTCTTTTTCACCTTGGCAATGGCCTCGTTGGCCTTCGACATGGCAAAGCGCTCGGTCTTGGCCTGTACGCCGTGGCGTGCGGCCACGTCCAGCATTTCACGCAGCCGGTAGGGGCTGCCTGTCGGGTTGCCGGTAACGGAGCGCAGTCCCGCAATGAGCGGGAAGGCATGCAGAGCCACCGGCGACGGCGGCACGCCCACAAAGCACAGAGTTCCAGTGGGCCGCAGTGCCTGCACAAAGATGCCCCAGTCCATGTCCGCGTTCACTGTGCTCAAAATAAAGTCCATTGAGCCGGCTACTTCGCGCATAGCCTTGGTCTCGCGCGTGTTCACAAAGTTGTGGGCGCCCAGGTCGCGGGCCTCTGCTTCCTTGGCTTCGGAGGTGGAGAACGCCGTTACCTCCGCGCCGAACACTCGCGCAAACTGGATCGCCAGGTGGCCCAGTCCTCCGATGCCCACCACGCCCACCCGCGACGCCGGGTTGATGCCATGTGTGCGCAGCGGGTTGTACACAGTAATGCCGCCGCAGAGCAGCGGAGCAGCCTGCTCGCTTGGCAGCGCATCCGGCACCGGAAGCACGAACCGCGCATTGGCCCGCACACGTTCTGCGTAGCCGCCGTGGCGATGCACGCAGGTGGCCTCGGCCGTCGGGCACAGGTTTTCCATGCCCTGGATGCACCATTCGCACTGTCCGCAGGAGTTTGACTGCCAGCCAAGCCCCACCCGCTGGCCCACACTCAGTGAGGTGACTTCCGCGCCAATCGCCTTGATCGTGCCAATGACTTCGTGGCCCGGAATGAAGGGATACTGGCTAATGCCCCAGTCGTTGGAAATCAGATGCAGATCGCTATGACAGACACCGCAGTGGGTGATGCTGATTTCCACTTCCTGCGCGCCCAGTTCGCCGGGCTCGTAGCGAAAAGGCAATAGTTCGGCCCCTGCTGCGTGCGCTGCCAGTCCTTGAATTTCGCTCATGAGTGCCGCAGTCCTCGCTGCGATGACAACGGTTGAGAGTCCCCCGAAACAATGCATGGCAAGCTCAGCTGAATCGCCCCATTCCCGGTTCCCGCTCCAGCCGCTGCTGTGGACGGATTTCCCAGGAAGAAGTTCGCTGCTCCCACCCCCTGGGAGCC
>DCFV01000239.1 GCA_002314435.1 Acidobacteriaceae bacterium UBA1795
AGGCAATGCCCCATCAGGACAACAGAATCCTGAGCAGCCGCGAGTGTCTCTCCCGACCTTACCAACCCATGACACCAAACAGGGAACGGTGGGGAGGAGTGGTCTTACGGAGAATCCGTCATGGAATTGCGCGTACAGCTGAAAATTTGCGAAAGCTGTGGTTGCCTCTGGTATCGGGCGCAAACTCACGGGAACGTCTACTGCAGGGAGTGTGAAGAGAAGCTCAAGAACTTTCCAGCGCCGGAAACGCGGAAACGTCGGGGCCGCCCGGCGCGCAAGCCGGTTCTGCGCATCTGGGCGGTGGCGGCGCTTGCCGGAGGTGCCGAATGAGCGCGGCCCTGCAGTTGCCTGTGATATGGGGATCGGAGGGTTCACTCAACCAGTGGAACGCAAAGCCAAAACGCTATGCTGCACGATGCGACGCCAGCCAGTCTGCGGCGGAAAAGCAAGCACCGCTGGTCAGCCTGGGCTTCTATCGCAGGCACACTGAAAGCATGTTGCGGCGGTATCTCTACGCCTCAATGCAGGTGGGCAGAACACCCTCCATCCTCAGCGATCCTGTGGGGCGCGGATGGGTGTCCAGCCGACCGGTGCGCACCTTCGAGGATGCGGTCATCTTCGTCCTCGATGTGGAGACGTGCCTCAAGCGACTGAGCGCACTGGATCGCATGCTGCTCAGCCGGATCGTCCTGCAGGAGTACACGCAGGCTGAAGCGGCCGCCCTGCTGGGCATGAGCCCGCGCACCGTGGCATACAAGTTCCCGCAGGCGCTCGACCGGCTTACGGAACAACTGCTCGACGCGGACCTTCTCATCCTCGACCGGGGCTGAGACAGGGCTGCTTAACCTGAGAGGGGAGCGTTCGCATTGGCTCCCCTCTGCTTTCTGCGTTGCCCTTGCCGGCGTAGACACAACTGCGCACGGCACCGGCCGCTCCGCCAGTGGTAGGCTTCCTTTGTTCCAAAAAACAGGGGGAACCTTTGCGTATCTCATTGCACCACTTTGCCGCAATTGCAATCGCCGTGGGATGAACGTTGGAAACGGGGGCACCGCAAATGCACGCGGTTGCGTCTGGCGATCCGGCAGTCCAGACCGTGCGGGATGAAGCCACCAATCCGGTCGCAGATCCCAAAGCAGTTGTCACCCTCGGCCAGGCACGATTCACCGTGCTCACGCCCGAGCTGATTCGCATGGAGTGGGCCGCCGACGGCAAGTTTGAGGACCACGCCTCATTCGTTTTTCTCAATCGCCGCCTACCCGTGCCGAAGTTCACGCACGCCATTGCAGGCCACACGCTTACGCTCCAGACTGACGCACTCAAACTGACCTACACGCCGGATAAGAGCGGCCAGTTCGCGCCCGAAAACCTTAAGATAGAACTCACTGTTGACGGCAAGCCGGCGGTCTGGCATCCCGGCCTCGCCGCCGACGAAAACCTGCAGGGCACCACACGCACGCTGGACGGAGCGTTCGGCGACAAAACCAAGGAACCCATTGAGCCGGGCCTCATTTCGCGCGCCGGCTGGGCCGTGGTGGACGACTCGGATCGGCCGCTCTTCGACTCCTCCAACTTCAGCTTCAAGGAAGGCGACAAGAACCCCTGGCCGTGGGTCATTGAGCGGCCCGCTGGCAAGCGCCAGGACTGGTATTTCTTCGGCTATGGCCACGACTACAAGCGAGCTCTCGGCGACTACGTTCGAGTGGCTGGCCGCATTCCTCTGCCGCCGCGCTTCGCCTTCGGCGCTTGGTGGTCACGCTACTGGGCCTATTCGGACCTGGAGATAGAGGAGATCATCCGCGACTTCCGCCAGAACTCCACGCCTCTCGACGTCTTCGTCATCGACATGGACTGGCACATCAATCGCGAGCAACTTGAGGCTATGGGAGAGAAAGATCAGTCCGATCACAGTCTCGGCTGGACCGGCTACTCATGGAACAAGCTGTTGTTTCCTGATCCGGTGCAGTTCCTCGATCGCCTGCATGCCGACGGTCTGAAGACCAGCCTGAATATGCATCCGGCCTCCGGGGTCCAGCCGTGGGAAGAAGCCTATCCGGCAATGGCGAAGGCCATGGGCATTGACCCGGCAACGCGCAAGTTTGTGCCCTTCGACATCACAGACAAGCAGTACGCGACCAACTACATGAACCTGCTCCACCATCCGCTCGAAAAGCAGGGCATCGACTTCTGGTGGCTCGACTGGCAGCAGGAGATGACGACCAAACTGCCGGGCGTTAACCCCACGTGGTGGCTCAACTACGTTCACTTTACTGATCAGCAGCGCGAAGGCCGACGGCCGCTTCTGTTCCATCGCTGGGGTGGCCTAGGCAACCACCGTTACCAGATCGGCTTCTCCGGCGACACCTTCTCCGTTTGGGAGTCGCTCGCCTTCCAGCCATGGTTCACGGCTACTGCGGCCAACGTAGGCTACGCCTACTGGAGCCATGACATCGGCGGCCACATGCCCGGCGTTGTCGAGCCCGAGCTCTATACGCGCTGGGTGCAGTTCGGCGCTTTCAGCCCCATTCTGCGCACGCACACGACGAAGAACCCCGACTCTGAGCGTCGCATCTGGGCGTATCCAGAGCCTTACTCCGCGGTCCTGCGTTCCACCTTCCAGATACGCTATGCGCTGCAACCCTACATCTATACTGAGGCGCATCGCACCTACGATACAGGCGTCGCCTTCTTCCGCCCGCTCTACTACGACTGGCCGGAAGCCGACGAAGCCTATTCCAGCAAGAGCGAGTATCTCTTTGGCGATCAGATGCTGGGCGCGCCCGTAGTCACGCCTGCGGACAAGACCAGCGGGCTGGCCGCGGAAAAGGTGTGGCTACCCAAGGGTGAGTGGATCGAGTGGCCTACCGGCAAGCACCTCACCGGCCCTGCCACCTTCGAGCGCAGTTTCTCCATCGAACAGACGCCGGTATACCTCAAGGCGGGCGCCATCGTTCCCATGCAGCCGCCCATGGACTACACCGGTCAAAAGCCCGTCGATCCGCTCATTGTGAACGTATGGCCGCTCGCGCCCGGCGCTTCGTCCAGCTATGCCGTCTATGAGGACTCCGGAGTAGCCGAGGAGTATCAGCACGGTGTCTTCGCCAAAACGCCTCTCAAGGCAGAGCAGACAGGAGACACGCTGCGCGTCGAGATCGGGCCCGTCGAAGGTAGCTACCCCGGCATGCTTAAGTCGCGAGCCTACGAACTGCGCTTGCCCGCCGACTGGCCTCCGGCTTCGGTCACTGTCAACGGTGTCGCGATCATGCAGGCTGGCCCCACCGACAACGAAGGCTGGAGCTTCGACGGCAATAAGCTCACCACCCTCATTCCCGTGGCCAGCGAGAGCGTCGAGAACCGCGTCGTGATTGAAGTCAGTCGTGCCGCGGGGCTCACCGCTAAACGCAGTGAGCTCG
>DCFV01000244.1 GCA_002314435.1 Acidobacteriaceae bacterium UBA1795
GCCGACTTCCGCTACGAGCACCTGCCCATCACCTACCTGTTTGGACTGGGCAGCGGGCGTACCGTGATCGACGGCCACTGCATGGCCATGTTCCTCAACCATAGTTGCAACGCCAACTGCGAGACCGAAGAGATCAAGGGCCGAGTCTGGATCAAGGCCATCAAGCCCATCGCCGCTGGCGAAGAGCTTACCTATGACTACTGCCTGTATGACGGCGGCGATGAACAGAACGAGTGCAACTGCGGCACCCATAAGTGCCGCGGCACCATGTATTCCAATGACGAAGTCAAGCGCCGCAAGGTTGCGCCGAAGAAACCAGCAACCGGCTCAAAGAAGAAGCCCCGCAAGCGGTGACCAGCCTCTTCCGCTACTTCCCTTCCTGCGCCAGTTGAAAGGCCAGCCGCGTCCCCTGTTCCAGCCGCAGCTTCTGGTCGGTTACCGCCAGCGTTGAGCTTCCAGGCTCGCTCGCAGAAACCTTCAGCGCCAGATGCTTCACGCCCGTCACCTGCCCCACCTTGACCTTCGGCGCCGCTGGCGGCGGTGCGCCGGGCGAAGGCAGGTGTGACAGATCCGTGCTCTGCCGGCCGCTCGCACCCGTCCCCAGACCCGCAGGCATAGCCATGTACGTCTGCATCTGGTCAGGATTGGCATCCTCTTTCGGATAGAGCACCGCGATCAGCGTCATCTGCGCCGTAGTGCCATTGCCGCACACAATCGTAAACACCACGGAGATCTGCGTCGCCTTGCCGTTCGCCGCCAGCGCCGTCACCCTCCCCTGTACCGGGTTGCCGCGCGGAACCGAGCAGTGCCCACTCGACCAATAGGTATCCACGCGCCCCGTAATCGGGTCACCCACTTTAAGCTTGGCGATGTCAACTTGGGTCGCCAGCCGTGCCCACAGGTAGTTCTGCTCGATCGGCTTCTCCGGCTTGTTCTGCCCGCCAACAGCGCGGGCGCCGGTGGAACAGAGGACCCCGCAGCAAAATAGGACAACGGCATAGCGCTGGAGCGCGCCCATCGGATAACCTCGTGCCGCAGATGCAGACCAGCGGCTACACGGCACGAATTGTAGCAAAGGGGCACCGCACCAGCCTGTGACGATACAATCGCCTCTAGGCCGCCGCAGCTCGCGACGGGAAAAAGGAGCAGATGCACGCATGGAATATCAGGTTCTGGCCAGAAAATATCGTCCGCAGCGCTTTGCCGACGTAGCCGGTCAGGATCATGTCACGCGAACCTTGCTCAACGCCCTCGAGCAGAACCGCGTCGCCCACGGCTACATCTTTTCTGGCCATCGCGGCATCGGCAAAACCACCATCGCGCGCATCCTCGCCCAGGCGCTCAACTGTCGTAACGCCGTCGGCTCTCCCGAGCGTCCCACGCCGGAGCCATGCGGCATATGCGATTCCTGCAGCGAAGTGCGCAGCGGCAATGCTGTCGACGTCATCGAGATCGACGCCGCTACTAACCGCGGCATCGACGAGATTCGCGAACTGCGCGACGCAGCCCGCTACGCCCCGGCGCGCGACCGCTACAAGGTCTACATCCTCGACGAAGCGCACCAGATCACAGATGCCGCCTTCAACGCCCTGCTCAAGACGCTCGAAGAGCCCCCCTCGCACGTCATCTTTATGATGGCGACCACCGAGCCCGAAAACATTCCGCAAACCATCCGCTCTCGCTGCCAGCACTTCAGCTTTCACGCCGTCAAGTTCGACGACATCCTCACGCAGCTCCGCATGATTGCCACGCAGGAGCAGGTCGAAGCCGAAGACGCCGCGCTTGCCCTGCTGGCCGAAGCCGGCGACGGCTCCATGCGCGATGCGCTCTCCATCATGGACCAGGCCATCGCTTCCGCGCCGGTCGAGAATGGCCGCCCCGTGCTGTCTGCCGCTCAGATTCGCGAGCTGATGGGCTCGGTGCCCAACGCCGTCTTCGAGCGGCTTCTCGAAGCGGTCGCGCAGGGCCAGAGCGCGGAACTGATGGACCGGTTGAGCATCCTGCTCAACGCCGGACACAGCCCCTCGTCGCTCGCACGCCAGATGGTCCGCTACCTGCGCAATGCGCTCATGGCCAAAATCGGCGGCGAACAAACCGAACTCCTGCAGATATCCGCTGACGAGCGCGCCCGCGCCACGCGCACCGCCATGCTCTTCAGCGAGGAAGACATCACGCGCAACCTGCAAATCGTCCTCCGCACTTTCGACGATCTAAACTATCGCCAGGAACAGCGTTTCCATCTTGAACTCGGCCTGCTCAAGCTCATCCACGCGCAGCGCCTGCTGCCGCTCGAGGAGTTCCTCAGCTGTGTAGCCGCCGGTGCAGGCACCGGTGCACGCGCCACGGCATCGGCCCCACCCGTACGTCCCGCCGCCCCAGCCGCAGGGCCGCGTGCCTCCGCGCCCGCACCCGCAGCCAAGCCCGCCGCGCCCTCATCCTCACCATTTGCTTCCAGCAGCAATTGGAGCAACCCGTCCGCACCCAGGCAGACCTCCGCGGTTGCCGAGCCCAAGGCTGAGAAGACGGTCGAGATCAAATCTCACGCGCACAAGGTCACGCCCTTCCCCGTCGCGTCCAGCCAACCCGCAGCAGGCTTTGCTGAAACAGCCACCGAAGGCGCACTGGCCAAGGCTCCCGAGCCGGAGAACCAGACCGCCGCGCCCAGCAGCGCTGCGCTGGATGCAACAGCGATTCAGCGCGCGTCCTGTATGGCGCTCGCCGCGGCAGGCCACGATTCGGCCTCACAGTTGCTCAGCACCGCTCACTGGCAGCTTGACGGCGCCAGCCTGCGCATTGAAGTTGCCGGCATGGGCAAAAAGATGCTTGCCCTCACCGTCAACGCCGATGCAGAGAAGATCATCCGCCAGGAACTCCAGAAACTCGGCGCGCCCACCCGCTTCATGGTGGTCCCCGGCGCAGGCAGCGCACCAGCAGCGGCTTCAGCCGCGGTAACCATTCCCGCAGGCAGCGTGCAGCAAGCGGCCCTTGAATATCCCCTGGTGCAAAAGGCGAAGGATATCTTTCAGGCTGAAGTGCGTAGCGTGCTGGACCTGCGCAGCAAGTAGCCCGCAGG
>DCFV01000233.1:0-912 GCA_002314435.1 Acidobacteriaceae bacterium UBA1795
ATCGTGTTGTTGAACGAGGCCTGAATGTGCGCAATACCAAACGGCACATTCTTGCGCTCGCGCTTCTTGAACTTCTTGTTCTTGCCAGCCTTGCCCGCGCCGGCCTTCTCTGGTTTCGCCATTAGGTCTTCGCCGTCGCTTTCTTCTTGCCGGCAACCGTGCCCTTACGGGGGCCCTTACGGGTGCGAGCGTTGGTGTGGGTACGCTGACCGCGCACCGGCAGCGACCGCCGATGACGGTTGCCGCGATAGCTCTGGATATCGATGAGGCGCTTGATGTGCATCGAGACGTCCTTGCGCAGGTCGCCTTCGACGTCTCCCTCGTCCTCGATCACCTGACGGATGCGGTTGACCTCTTCCTCGCCCAGATCCTGGATCTTCTTGAAGGCATCCACGTTCGCCTTCTCCAGAATCCGCTTGGCGCGGGGGTCCCCGATCCCGAAGATGTACGTGAGCGCGATCCGAGCCTGCTTGTTGCGGGGCAGATCGACGCCAGCAATACGTGCCATTCCGGTTCCTTTGCTGCTACTGGTTGTGTGCCGCCGGCCTAGCGCCGGTTCGCACGGGTTGTTGCGGTTGCTCCGGGGTTCATCGCAAGCCTTGACTCAAGCTAACTCGCCCCTGTTGCGGAGTTTCCGCCCGATGCCAGTCCCTTTTAGCCCTGGCGCTGCTTGTGCTTTGCGTTCTCGCAGATCACACGAACCACCCCACGGCGGTTGATGACCTTGCACTTCACGCAAATCTTCTTTACCGATGCACGGACCTTCATTTCTCTACTGCCCTTCTCCGCGCACCCATAGGAAAACGCGGCTGTAAAAAACTCACTTGTAGCGATACACAATCCGTCCGCGGTTCAGGTCGTAGGGGCTCAGTTCCACCGCCACGCGGTCGCCGGGGAGGATGCGGATGAAGT
>DCFV01000233.1:1242-3830 GCA_002314435.1 Acidobacteriaceae bacterium UBA1795
ACCTTGAACATGGCATTGGGCAGCGTCTCAACGACCGTTGCCATCACCTCAATCGCGTCTTCCTTCGACAATCCGTATCCCGCTTCTGGCGCTTACACGCCTTGAACTTTTGGACTGAGCGTTACTACTCAGTCAGAATCCTCGCGCCGGTGTCGGTTACCGCCACCGTGTGCTCAAAGTGAGCACTCATGCTTCCGTCGTCGGTCACTGCAGTCCATCCGTCCTTCAGCACCCGAACGTCTGGCCCGCCGATGTTGACCATGGGCTCAATGGCAATCACCATGCCTGAGCGCAGCTTCATGCCCTTGCCTGGCTGCCCGTAATTTGGCACCTGCGGCTCCTCGTGCATCTGGCTGCCGATACCGTGCCCCACAAAATCCCGTACCACCGAAAACCCTTCAGCTTCCACTACCTGCTGCACAGCCGCGCCAATGTCGCCCAGCGTGGCTCCCGGCTTCACCACCGCTATGCCCGCTTTCAGCGACTCCTCGGTCACACGCAGCAGCTTCTCGGTCACCGGGGCGATCTTGTCGCCCACCGGCACCGTGATTGCCGAATCGCCGTAAAAGCCGTCAATCACCGCGCCAAAGTCGACTGAAACAATGTCGCCTTCTTTCAGCACGCGCTTCTTCGACGGAATGCCGTGCACCACCTCACTGTTGACTGAGGTGCACAGCACGCAGGGATAACCGTGGTAGCCCTTGAAGGCCGGCTTGGCGCCCAGTTCCTTCAGCCGCGCCTCAGCCACCTTTTCGAGATCGAGCGTAGTGGCGCCAGGCTTCACGTGGCTGCGCACCAGCTCCAGCACCTCGCGAACCACCCGGCCCGCGCGGCGCATCTTTTCAATCTCTTCGTGCGACTTCAGCACAACAGCCACTGCTGTCTCCCTGGCCCTTCCTGTCTCCAAGCCCTTGAACGCGCAAAATCCGCCCGCCGGCTGCGCTTCAGTCCGGTGGACGCCCGTCCGCTGGCCCTACTGCCGCAACCGCTCGACGGCGGCAACAATTCCAGCCGCTATTGCGGCGATTGGCCCGTCCCCATCCACCTCGGCAAAACGGCCCAGCCCGCGATAATGCTCAATCACCGGCTCGGTCAAGGCACCATACGAGCGCATCCGCTCCTTAAACGCCTCTTCTGTATCGTCGGCCCGGTGAACCAGCGTGGTCCCATCCACATCGCACAATCCGTCCTTCTTGGGCGGATTCAGATAGATGTTGTAAATGGCCCCGCAGGCGGGACAGGTCCTGCGCCCCGTAATACGGCGCAATAATTGATTATAGTCCACGTGGATACTGACGGCAACCACGGGGAGCGAGCCCTTTTGCGTCGCCAGCCGCCCGTCCAGCCAGCTTGCCTGGCCCAGTGTCCGCGGAAATCCGTCCAAAATGTAGCCGCGCGCCGTATCCGGCTCCTTGAGTCGCGCCGCCACCATCTCGTTCACCAGCGAATCCGGCACCAGTTCGCCCCGCTTCATCAGTCCATCGGCAATCTTGCCCAGATCCGTGCCGCGATCACGGTTGGCACGCAACAGGTCTCCAGTCGAGATGTGCGGAATGCCCCAGTGCTTGATGAGTTCCTTGGCCTGAGTCCCTTTGCCGGAGCCCGGCGCTCCCAGCACAAGAATCGGACCGGGAGTGGTCGTCAAGACCTGCTCCCGGTCGCTTTCTACAGCAGATGCAGATGAAGACATTACCAGGTTTTCCTTCCGCGAATGCGACCGGAGCGCGGGGAAAAGCCGTCATAATGCCGCATGATCAGCTGCGATTCGATCTGGTTGACAGTGTCCATGGCCACGCCCACCACGATCAGCAGCGAAGTGCCGCCGAAGTAGAAGTTGACGTTCATGCCATGGATGACCCAGTTCGGCAGGCTTTCGAAGACCCGACCGATCAACCAAATCTTGTCGAACCGGAGACCAGAGATCAGGAAAGTCGGCACCAGCGAGATCACAATCAGATACAGTGCGCCGACCAGCGTAATGCGCGTCAGAATGTCGTTAATGAAGTCCGAGGTCCGCTTCCCCGGCCGAATGCCGGGAATGAACGAGCCCGACTTGCGGAAGTTGTCTGCAATATCATCCGGCTTCATCACGATCGATACGTAGAAGTAAGCGAAGAAGACAATGCCCAGCATGTAGAGAAACTCGTACCACGGGTAACCGTACTGCAGGTTCTGCAGGATGGGCTGGAAGAACCGGCTGTTCTGGAAGAACTCCATCTGGCCCGCCATCAGCGGAACCGACAGCAGCGAGCTGGCAAAAATCACCGGCATCACTCCGCCGGAATTGACCTTCAGCGGCAGGTGGCTCGACGCGCCGCCCATCATGCGCCGGCCGACGATACGCCGTGCACTCTGGATGGGAATGCGTCGCTCGGAGCGCTCGACGAAGACGATGAACGCCACCAGCCCGATCATGCCGACCAACAGCAGCAGAATTGCGAAAATCGTGAATGAACCCCAGGCATTGGTCTGGACCTTCTGCACCAGGTCGCCAATACCGCGGGGCAGACCGGCCACGATGCCGGCGAAGATCAGCAAGCTCATGCCGTTGCCGATGCCGCGGTCGGTGATCTGCTCGCCCAGCCACA
>DCFV01000233.1:4089-6016 GCA_002314435.1 Acidobacteriaceae bacterium UBA1795
AGCCACATGATGAACGCGGTGCCGGCCGTCAGCGTGATCACCGTCATCAGGTCGAAGCCGATTCCGGGGTTCAACACCAGGCCCGGCGTGCGGGTCAGGATGGCAGCGATACCGATAGACTGCAGCGCGCCGAGGACCACCGTCATGTAACGGGTCCATTGCGTGATCTTGCGACGGCCCAGCTCACCTTCCTTCTGGATGCGCGCCAGGGGCTCATAGACCACTGTCAGCAGCTGGAAGATGATGGACGCCGTGATGTACGGCATGATGCCCAGCGCGAAGATGGTCATGCGGCGCAGCGTGCCGCCGGTGAACAGGTCCATCAGGCCCAGCGCCGAACCGCCCTGGCCGCCGAATAGCAGCTCAAGCTGGTGAGTGTTGACGCCCGGCGTGGGAATCCACGCGCCCAGACGGTACACAGCCAGAATGCCAAGGGTAAACAGAACCCGCTTGCGCAGGTCGGGAACTCGGAAAATATTCAGGAACTTCTCAAGCATGTGCGCTCATCCGCTTCAGGCGTTGCCGCCACTCAGGAATACTTTGCTTTCGACCATTGTAGGGGCGAAGCTGCCCGGCTGTCGCTCCGAAGTGCGGAATCCCGAGCTTCACGATTGTGAGGCCCGGGATCAAGCATTCGCGGTGTCGCCGGACACAGACGCCTAGACGGCTGCCGGAACGCCTACGACAATCACCTTGCCGCCGGCCTTTTCGATCTTCTCGGCCGCCGACTTGGAAAACTTGTGCGCGGTGATGGTCAGCGCCTTGGCCAGCTCACCCGAACCCAGAATCTTGATCAGCGCCTTCTTGCTCGACGCCAGACCCAGCTTCTTGTAGTCGTCCAGACCGATCTCGGTCACGTCCAGCTCCGCCAGCCGTTCCAGGTTGATGACCGTGTACTCGGTACGGAAGATGTTCGTGAAGCCGCGCTTGGGCAGGCGGCGATGCAGCGGCATCTGGCCGCCTTCAAAGCCGCGCATCAGGCTGGAGCCCGAACGGGAACCCTGGCCCTTGTGGCCGCGGGTAGAGGTCTTGCCCATGCCGGAACCCATACCGCGGCCGACACGCTTGCGCCCGGTGTTTGCCTTCTTCGGGGCGCGCAAATTGGAAAGATTCTTTGCCATGATGTCCTCGCTGTAACGCCGGGAACTGACCGTCCAGTCCTTCCCCAACTCGCGTTGTGTGAGCTCACAGTTGTCAGGTCTCAGTCTCGGACTTCAGCCCGCCGCACTGATCCCTGACCACTGATCCCTGATGACTAGTTCTCGAGAATCCGAACCAGGTGGGGAATGGCCTTCACCATACCGCGCACCGACTCGTTGTCCACGCGCTCCACGATCTGGTTCAGGCGCGTAAAGCCCAGGCCCTTGACCACCAGCTTGTGCTTGACGGGCGTGGCGATGGCCGAGCGGTAGTACTGAATGCGAATCTTCTTGGTCTCCGCCATGGTTTAGAGCTCCTCTACCAGCTTGCCGCGCATGGCGGCAACTTCGCCCCTGTCGCGCAGCTGGATCAGCGCGTCAAAGGTGGCCTTGATCACGTTGTGCGGGTTGGCCGTGCCCAGGCTCTTGGTCAGCACGTTCTGCACGCCGGCCGAGGTCATCACCGCGCGCACCGCGCCGCCCGCAATCACGCCCGTGCCTTCCGGCGCCGGCTTCAGCAGCACATGGCCCGAGCCAAAGCGGCCCAGCACCTGGTGCGGAATCGTCGTTTCAGTCAGGTTCACGCGGACCAGGTTCTTCTTGGCCGCTTCGATCCCCTTGCGGATCGCCTGCGGCACTTCCTTGGCCTTGCCCGAACCGTAGCCCACCACGCCCGAGGCTGCATCGCCTACCACCACCAGCGCGGCGAACGACATGTTCTTGCCGCCCTTGACCACCTTGGTCACGCGATTGATGGCCACCACCTGATCCTTCAGGTTGTACTGGTT
>DCFV01000233.1:6293-11666 GCA_002314435.1 Acidobacteriaceae bacterium UBA1795
GCATCGAGTTTCTTCTTCAGTGTCGTCATCGCTCTTGTCTGTCCTTCCGGGCCGCCGTGCGGATCCCTGGAAAAGCCCTTACCACCGGTCGAGTGTCTCGACCAAAACTAAGCCGCACCAGAGGTGCTAAAACTCCAGGCCCGCCTCGCGTGCCGCGTCGGCAAGCGCCTTGATGCGGCCGTGATAGAGGAAGCCGCCGCGGTCGAAGACCACCCTCTTGACGCCCTTGGCCGTCGCCTGTTCGGCAACTGCCTTGCCGATCTCCTTGGCCGCCGCCACGTTGCCGCCCGTCTTCACTTTCAGAGCCAGCGTAGAGGCCGAGGCTAGGGTCACACCCTGTTCATCGTTGATCACCTGGGCATAGATGTGATTCAGCGAGCGGTATACACTCAGCCGCGGACGCTCCGCGGTACCCGCGAGCTTCACACGAATGCGCTTGTGGATGCGCTGCCGGATTTCGTTTCTCTTCGTCTGCGTAATCATCGGTCTCTCTTCCTATCAGCGGAGCCGCCCTGCGGCCCCGTTCGGTTGTGAATCAGTTCCCTGATCTCAGTGGTCGGGGATCATCGTCTTACAAGAAACTCCGACTGATCCCCTAAACCTGATCTCTTACTTGGCACCCGTCTTGCCGGCCTTCTTCTTCAGCTTTTCGTTCGAGTAGCGCACGCCCTTGTTCTTGTAGGGATCCGGCTTGCGCAGCGAGCGCATGTCGGCGGCCACCTGGCCCACCTTCTGGCGGTCGATACCGCTCACCGTCAAGTGCGTCTGCTTCGGGTCAATCGCCACTTCGATGCCAGTGGGCAGCGGGAACTCGATCGGATGCGAGTAACCCAGGGTGAACACCACCATGCCCTTGCCCTTCAGCTCGGCGCGATAACCGATGCCGACGATGTCCAGTTCCTTCGTCCAGCCCTTGGTCACACCCTCAACCGCGTTGAATACCAGCGCGCGGGTCAGTCCGTGCACAGCGGCAAACTTCTCGTCGGTGCGATTCACGTGCAGCGTGCCGTCCTTGGTCTCCAGCTCGACACCCTCTGCCAGCAGCGCCGTAACCTTGCCCTTGGGACCTTCGACGAGAACCGTGTTGCCCTCGACCTTATACTTCACGCCCGCCGGTAGCGGGATCGGCTTCTTACCAATACGCGACATCGAATCAATCCTTCAATCGGCTTGCGAGTCCCGCCGGAGCCTCACGCTCCTCACGTTCCACTGCAGCCCTGAGGCAGCGCCCCAGTCGAGCAAACTTCTTAAAAGTTGGTGACGGTCCGCCCAGTCATGCCGGAAGCATGCTCCTGGATGGCCAGTCCTACCAGACTTCGCAGAGCACTTCGCCGCCAACACCTTCGCGGCGCGCCTGGCGGCCGGTCATCACGCCCTTCGGGGTTGTCATGATCGAGATGCCGAGGCCTCCCTGCACGCGCTTGATCTCGTCGCGGCCGACGTACACGCGGCAGCCGGGGCGCGAAATGCGCGCCAGGTCGCGGATTGCCGCTTCGCTGCCGCCGTACTTCAAGTACACGCGCAGAACGGGCTTGCCATCCTCTTCCTGGGTCTTGTAGTTCGAGATATAGCCCTCTTCCTTCAGGATGCGGGCGATCTCAGTCTTCAGCTTTGAAGCCGGCACATCCAGCTTCTGATGGCGTGCACGGATCGCATTCCGAATACGCGCCAGAAAATCCGCTACAGGATCGGTCAGACTCATTCCTTCTCCTTCATTCCCCGTTCGTCCGCCTCAGCGGAAACCAGCGGGAATGTCTGAAACAGTGAACAGTTATCAGTGATCAGAGGTCAGTTTGTTTGCTTGTTCGTTGGATGGAGCTGATGCCCAATCCCTGATCTCTGCTCTCTGATCCCTGTCTTCTTACCAGCTCGACTTGACGACGCCGGGAATCTCGCCCTTCAGCGCCAGGCCACGGAAGCACAGACGGCAGATGCCAAACTTCCGCAGGAAACCCCGCGGGCGCCCGCAGAGCTTGCACCGGTTGTGCTTGCGGCAGCTGAACTTCGGCTTCCGCGCGTCCTTCACTCTCTTTGCAGTGGTTGCCATATTTCCTCAAATCCCTCTTACGCGCCCTGGCGGAACGGCATGCCGAAAGCCTTGAGCAGCGCGCGCGCCGAGTTGTCGTCCTGGGCCGTGGTCACGATCGTGATGTTCATGCCCTTAAGCTTCTCCACCTTGGAGTAATCAATTTCCGGGAAGATCAGCTGGTCGCGCAGGCCGAGCGTGTAGTTGCCGCGCCCGTCAAAGCTCTTCGTCGAAACGCCGCGGAAGTCACGCACGCGGGGCAGCGCAGTCGAGATCAGCCGGTCCAGGAACTCGTAGGCCTTGTCGTTGCGCAGCGTAACCATGGCGCCAATCGACATGCCGGCGCGCACCTTGAAGGCCGCGATCGACTTCTTCGCCTTGGTGGTCACCGGCTTCTGACCAGTGACAGCCGCAAGATCGGCAACGAGCGGATCGAGCAGCTTGTTGTTCTGCGTCGCTTCGCCCAGACCCATGTTGACGACGATCTTCTCCAGCCTCGGCACCGCCATCGGGTTCTCAAGTCCCAGCTCCTTCTTCAGAGCCTGCTTGATCTCTTTGTTGTACTTCTCTTTCAGTCGTGCTGCCATTTCTCTGCTCTCTTTCTTCCGGTGCCCGGGGTGGTCGCCTTGGCGGCCGTCTACCGTTGCGGAAGGGACTGGCCGTGCGGGTGGAGCACAGATGCCTCACAGCCCGTACAGACGGGGTTCCGTTACTTCTTCGTCGGCAGCTCTGTGCCGCACTTCTTGCACACGCGCTGCCGCGTCGTGCCTTCGGTCTTGAAGCCCACGCGGGCCACACCGCAGGTGGGGCACACCAGAGCAACGTTCGACACGTTGATCGGCGACTCCTGCTCGGCGATGCCACCCTTGGTGCGCTGGCCGCTCTTCGACGAGACCGTCTTCTTGACCACGCGCACATGCTCGACGAGCACGGTGCCCTTGTCAGGGAAAGCGCGCAGCACGCGGCCCGTCTTGCCGCGGTCGGCACCCGTGAGCACCTTGACCGTATCGTTGCGATGAATACTCAAACTCGACATCTCTTCTCCAAATGCACCCGGCTACTAAACAACTTCCGGTGCCAGCGAAACGATCTTCAGAAACTTCTTCTCGCGCAGTTCGCGGGCCACCGGGCCGAATACGCGCGTGCCTACCGGCTCGTGCGCGTCGTCGATCACCACGGCCGCGTTCTCGTCAAAGCGGATATAGGTGCCGTCGCGCCGGCGATATTCCTTGCGCGTGCGGACGATGACCGCCTTCACGACCTTGCCCTTTTTCACTGTGCCGTCGGGCGAAGCTTCCTTCACCGCGGCGGTAATAATGTCGCCGAGCGAGGCCTTCTTGCCCAGTCCGCCGCCCAGCGGATGGATCATCTGCAGCTTGCGTGCGCCGGAGTTATCCGCCACCGCGAGCATGGATCTCATTTGCACTGCCATGGATTCTTCTCCTTACCCGCTTGCTCTACTTGGCGGCTTCGACATCCGCCACCTTGGCGGTGTCTTCAATCTGGCTCAGCGACGAGCGGCGCACGATCTCTTCTAACGCCCAGCGCTTCAGCTTGCTCGTCGGCCGCGTCTCGCGGATCCGCACCACGTCGCCCACGCGCGCCGAGTTCTGCTCGTCGTGCGCGTAGAACTTCTTGGAGCTCTTCACGATTCGCTTGTACTTCGGGTGCGCCTTGCGCATCTCGACCTCGACCACGATGGTCTTCTGCATCTTGGTCGAAACCACGTTGCCCACCTTCTCATTGCGCCGCGTTGTCGCCGGCGCCTGTGCCTTCTCTGCTACCGCCGTCATTTACGGGCTCCCTTCCCTGCGCCGGCCTCGGCCGCGCCTTCCTTCTGCGCGCCGCGGATTGCGAGCTCACGCTCGCGCGCCACCGTCTTGATCTGGGCGATCTCCTTGCGCAGCTGGCGGAGCTTCTTCACTCCGTCGTTCTGCCCCAGCGAGACCTGGAAGCGCAGCCGGAACAGCTGCTCGGCCGTCGTCTTCTCCTGGTGCGCCAGCTCGGCGTCGCTCAAATTGCGAATCTTTTCGAGTTCCATCGTTTCTCTCCGGCGCTCCATCCGGCCCTTGCGGGGTCGGCAGCGCATTCAATTCCTGGACGGGCCTACTTGGCCGCGGCCACAACCTTTTCGGCGCCAGGCCGCATCACGAACTTCGTCTTCAGCGGCAGCTTGTTCGACGCCAGGCGCATTGCCTCTTCGGCCACCTCGGGCGCAACGCCCTCCATCTCGAAGAGGATCTTGCCCGGCCGCACCACTGCGACCCAGTGGTCCAGCGCGCCCTTGCCCGAACCCATTCGGACTTCGGCCGGCTTCTTGGTGATCGGCTTGTCCGGGAACAGGCGCAGCCATATCTTGCCGCCGCGCTTGATGAAGCGCGTCATGGCGATACGGCTGGCTTCAATCTGCCGGTCGGTGATGTAGCCGCACTCCATAACCTTCAAACCGTACTCGCCGAAAGACAGCGAGGAGCCGCGCCACGCCTTGCCCCGGCGCTTGCCCTTCTGCTGTTTGCGATACTTCACCTTCTTTGGCATCAACATAACGAAACCCTCAAAACGAGTGGTCAGTGATCAGTGGTCAGTGGTCAGCCGGTACGTGCCATTCACGGCACCCAGTTCCCACTGCATCCTGCGCCCAACCGTCTCAGAACTTACAACCAAAAAAACTGATCACTGATCACCGACCACTGATCAACTTGCTTCTAGAACACCGAAGTCCCAACTGCGGGAGCCTGGCGGCGCTTCTGCTCGTAGATGTCGCCACGGTAGATCCACGTCTTCACGCCGATCACGCCGTAGGTCGTATGCGCCTCGGCAAATCCGTAATCGATATCCGCGCGCAGCGTGTGCAGCGGCAGGCGGCCCTGCAGATACCACTCCGAGCGGGCGATTTCGTTGCCGTTCAAACGGCCCGAAACGCGCACCTTGATGCCCTTGCAACCGAAGCGCAGCGCCGAATCAACGCTCTTGCGCATGGCGCGGCGGAAGCTGACGCGCTTTTCCAGCTGCAGCGCGATGTTTTCCGCAACCAGCTGCGCATCCAGCTCCGGCTTGTTCACCTCGATGATGTCTATGAACACGTCGCGGTTGGTGCGCTTGCCGAGCTCGGTCTTGAGCTTCTCGATCTCGGCACCCTTGCGGCCGATCACGATGCCCGGACGCGCGGTGCGGATCAAAAAGCGCAGCTTGTTGCCCGGACGCTCGATCTCCACCGAGCTCACTCCGGCAGCCTTCAGCTTGTCGCACAGCTCGGCCTTGAGCTTGACGTCCTCGACCAGGAGCTTGTCATAGTCGCGCTCAGAGAACCAGCGCGAACGCCACGGCTTGTTCACTCCCAGCCGAAA
>DCFV01000226.1 GCA_002314435.1 Acidobacteriaceae bacterium UBA1795
CTAAGTTGGGGCGGGCCACCCGCCGGCTATGCGCCGAACGGGAATCTTCTCTCGGCCACTGATTCGGTGATGGGGCAGTGGAACTACACATACGACAATCTGAGCCGTCTGATCACAGCGGTGGCGCCCACCTCGCAACCCGCTCTCGTTGTGCCGTATTATGCGGGTGTGAACGTGGGTGCGACGCAGCCGACCTGGACCTACGATCCCTTCGGCAACCGCACGTCCGAGACGTGGAGCGGCAGCGGGGGTGCATTTGTTCCCTCGACGACGAACTTGATCTTTTCGGCTGGGAGCAACCAGATCAGTACGATGAACGGCACGGCATATCAGTACGATGCGGCAGGCAATGTGACCTACGACGGATTCAACTCGTATCGGTACGATGCCGAGGGAAGAATCTGCGCGGTTGATTCGAGGCAGAACCTGGGCAGCCCGAATCCGGGCATCTACGGCTATATCTACGACGCCGCGGGCACGCGTGTGGCCAAGGGCTCGCTCGCAAGCTTCAGTTGCGACTTCTCGTCGAACGGCTTTACCACTACCACCAGTTGGGTGCTCAGCCACGACGGCCAGCAGGTGACTGAATATGCCGTGAACGGGGGTACCAGCACCTGGCAGCACACCAACGTGTTCGCCTCCGGAGCGCTGCTGGCGACCTACAACGGAACGAACACGTACTTCGCGCTGAACGACTGGCTGGGCAGCAAGCGCGTGGAGATCGACGCGGCCGGCACCTGCGCCACGGCCTTCCGCCCCCTTGCCTTCGGCGACGGAATGCAGTCGGTGCCACTTTCGTCCGCGCTGCCCGCTTGCACCGACGCCACTGAGCACCACTATACCGGCAAAGAACGCGATACCGAATCTGGTAACGACTACTTCGAAGCGCGTTACTACTCCAGCGCGATGGGCCGCTTTATGTCCCCTGACTGGTCGGCGAAACAGGAACCAGTACCATACGCGAAGCTGGACAATCCCCAGAGCCTCAACTTGTACAGCTACGTACTCAACAATCCGCTGAGCAATGTTGATCCAGATGGACACGCTGGTTCCTGTGGGGCAGCCGCAGGTGATGGCTCATCTTGCAAGGTCACGATGACCCAAATCAAACAGACAGTGAATTTTTACGACAAGAGTGGCAATGTCGTTTCCTCCGTCAACGTCACTACGAACATGAGTACAGTTTCTAATTCGATCACAGGCGCGGTCGTATCTGCCAACGCATCTGCAACCGCGACAAATGGTTCTGGACTTGCGTTTAACTCTTCCCAGCTTGCCACCATCGGCTCGACGGTGGGGTCCATACAGCAGGCTGGCGCTTCGATGGCTCTAGGCTCGAATCCAACGCAATTAATGACAGCAATCGTGGCGAAGGAGAGCACGTTAGGCTTGGCGGCTCCAACCAACCCGTTGCAACTATCGGGTAGCTCTGGTTATAAGCCCCGCGCTGGAGATACGGGATACAACACCCAGACTGCGCTGAAGGTCTTGCAGGAACGAGGAAGACGCTCCGGTTACGATCCAGCAAGCACCTACGGCAGATACAACGGTGTTGGCGGTGCCCAAGGCGTTAAGAACGTAAATGATTTCATGAACATCTACAACGGTATGTCTCAATCTTCTTGGGGTTTTTCCCCGTCAATGCCAGCGGCTCCAGTACCAGCAGGCCTCCAATGATGAAGACGCTACGTAGACCCGGATTTTTTGCTTCCCTGTTGATGGCAGCGATGCAGTGCCAACTGCTCGCTCAATCGCCAGTGCCTTCTCCCGCGCCAGGATGCGAGAACAGTCACAGGACTCTTGCCCCCAAGAATCCACACATGGCAGCGAATGGAAGCATCCTTGCTGGGCAGGTGATCGTTCAGGCAAAGCTCATTCTCGACGAGAATACGACTGTCCAGGTAGTTGAGTATCCCCGCTCTGGCAAAGACCTGGACAGCTACAACTCAACCATCGTCATCCAGCGTGGTCAGGAACAAAAGAAGTATCCGCTCAAAGAACTAATCAAGGGCGGTGAGCTTCTGCGTCTTGTGGAAACGGTCAGACTGTGTTCCGCACCCGACCAGGGAAGCATCGTCCTTGCCTTCGAGGCTGGATCGACTGGAGCGGCTGAAGGCTTCGCTCTGGTCCGGTACTCTTCCCAGGTGATAGATGTTCAAGCCCTCCCTATGGCTAACCAAGGCCGAATAGTCGTTAGCAAGGCAGAGCCCAATAAGGTCGAGTTGTGGTCGGCAACGGGAAGCGCAGGCGTGATCGATTGCGATGCCTGCAAGAAACATTACGCTGTGCAAGACTGCGAGGTCGGTGAGCACCCGGTGACATGCAAGCGGCGTCCAGGGACGGGAGAGGTACGGTCTCCCGATAAGTTCATCGGTGCGCGAATCGAGATTCGATGACCAACCGCAGGCCGTCCCTCGGGGCGGCTTGCTGGCGTTTACGTCTGTAAACAGCAGTGAGGCGATCCGGTGAAGGGCACGCTGCCTACGGCATCGGATTTAGGCCGGACACGTCTCCCCCAGCCGGTAGCTGCGGAGCAACCTTCGGTTGCTGTGCAGTAACCAAAATCTGAAAAGCGGCGTCTAAAGAAAAAATGGCGGGTGGCCCGGGTCTTAGGAACTTTTCCCTGTCATAGAGGATGGGGTGCCCCGGGTCCCCGGTGTTGGGACCCGGGAATCGTGGATGCCGGCGGGCGAGTCTCAAATGAAGTGAGTGTTTCATTGGCCCTTTCCCAGGCTGTCCAGAACGACTCGATCTCCACGGTCCGTCGCTCGCCCGTTGCGTAGTGGCGAAAGCTCGACCATGGCCAATCTTCCGGACGTGTCACCAGCCCTCGCACCACCGGGTTGCGATGAATGTAGTTCAGCTTCTCGCTCGTCTTTTCCGCCGAACGAACATTGAAGTCGTAGTAGCGAGCTTGCCAGAAGGGGCGCTGCGCACTGCGCGTGGTGACGGAAAGCTTGAGCGCCTGGATGGCCTGCGCCAGTGTGCCCCGCGCGGGCTCGCTCAACAGCAGGTGGACATGTTCGGGCATGACGACATACCCGAGAACCGCAAGCCGGTAGCGCACTCGCACGGTCTCG
>DCFV01000159.1:0-3907 GCA_002314435.1 Acidobacteriaceae bacterium UBA1795
GCGTGTCGTTGTCGCAGTCAGTGGAAGTGGAGATGATCTTGAGGCGGTTGCCGCTGGTTTCGCCCTTCATCCACAGCTTTTGGCGGGTGCGGCTCCAGAAGGTGACAAAGCCGGTCTCAAGGGTTTTGGCGTAGCTGGTGGGGTTGAGGAACCCCAGCATAAGCACTTCGCCGGTTCGGGCATCCTGAACGATGCCTGGGACGAGGCCGTCCATCTTTTCGAAGTCGATAGTTGCGTTCACGTCTGTTCTTCCTTGGTTTGAGATGTTTGCAAGCAAAAAGAAAAGGCCCGCTGGCAGAGTCGCCGGCGGGCTTGGGTGTTTCTGATCTGGTAAGGCCGATTAGTTCAGGCCACAGCAGTCCGCCGACATGGAGGTCCCATGATGATGGTGGTGACCGTGATGGCGGTGGCTCTGCATCTGTTTAAAATGCTACGGGCAGAGAGGCGCGGTGTCAACAGAAACCTTTCGCGGACAGCTCAGCTGGCCGGCGCGACAGACGGTGCCTCAGGATGCTGTAACAGTACGACGATGCGCTGGTAGAGGCGGTTGCGCAACTCGAACCGCTCGGACGCGCGCGTTACGTAGCGCACCTGGGTATCGATGCCCGACGAGGATGGCCGCAGATTGACGACGGGGGCGGCGCTGAAACGGCCCAGTCCCTGTCCGCGTGCGCCACGCTTCCACTCCTGCTCGGCGAGGCCGGCGTTTTCTTCAGTGGCTGCGAGCACGGCTTGGTGGATGCGCTCGACGGTGAGGGAAGTGTCGCCCACGGCGGGGATGGTGACGCTGATCTCGTCCCACATCCATTGGCCAGTAGTGGTGAAGTTGAAGTATTTCCCACGGATGGCAAAGCCGTTCATGAAAGTGATGCGGCGGCCGGTGGGGTGGCCCTTGTCTTCAAGCGTGCCGGTCTCAAGCAGCGAGGTGCTGAAGAGGCCAACCTCAGTGACTTCGCCGCCGACGCCGTTGATCTCTACCCAGTCGCCGACGTGCATGCCATGCTTGCCCATGAGGATGAACCAGCCGAGGAAGGCGAGGATGAAGTCCTGCAGGGCGATGGTGAGGGCTGCTGTGGCAAGGCCGAGGATGGTGGGCGTCTCCTGCGGCACGCCGAAGATGATAAGCAGGATGAAGATGCCGCCCAGCACCTGGATGCCGAGACTGAGCACGCTGCGCAGCGTGAGCATCTGACGGCGCTCGAGTGCTGCCCGGTCCATGATCTGCCTCACGAGCACGTCACAGAGCAGCGCACCGATGGCGACAAGTAGGATGACGGAGAACGACTGGAGAATGAGGCGACCGACGATGCCGTGCTGCAGCTGAACCTGCGCGGCCCATTTGCCATAGACGGAGGCCAGCTGTTGGCTGGTCTGGATGCGATCGTCATAGATGCTGAGGATCTGACGCTCTGCGCTGCGGTCGCCAATGACCGCTAGGCGCGCGGTGCGATCTGCGGCAGAGTTGGTTGCACCATGCTCCGCATCGGCTTTGGCTTCAAGAGCGTCATGCTCCTTTGTCCACGCAGCTGCGTCGCTGAGCGCCTGCTGCTGAGCCTGGGTAATGGAACGTGTGCGATCGATCTGGGCAAACCACGCCGAGAGCCGAGCCGCAAGCGTTCCGCGCTGCCGCACAGAAACCGCGGCGACCTCCGTGCCAGTTCGCACGGCATTGTCATATTGCGTCTGCGCGGCTTCATGGGCCGCCAGTTCTTCTTTGATTTGTGCGCTGTTGTCTCCTGAAGTGCGATTAAGATCGCGCTGTGCATCGACGAGTTCGTCAGAGTCGAGACCGAGCTGCGCCTTCATCACTTCGAGGTCGTCGCTGATGTCTGAATCGGGCTTTGACTCGGTCTTGCCAAGGCCCGCTTTCGGTGCGAGAGCGTCGGTGAGGATCTGTACGATGTTCTGATCCTGCGCGACAAGATCCTGCATCTGCTGGACTCTTTGCTCAGCTGCCTGGACCGCTGGAGTTCTGGGCCGATGAGCGGACTGCAGTGCGGCCTGGCGCAGCGCCGAGGCAAAGGCCTGATCTACCTCATGGTCAGCGAGACGTAGCGCGTCGTGGGCGAACTCAGCCTCCTCTGCGGTAACGGCAAGCGCGGATAGGGTCTGCGCGGTCTGCCATGGGCTGAGGTCCACGAGCGTGCGACGCACACCTCGGCGCATGGAATCCGGCCGGTTGACGCGGGAACCGCCCATGGGAATGCGAGCGTTCCAGGAGAGCACGATGCAGAGGACGAAGAGCACAGCCAGCGTAACCAGCGAGATGAGCCGGGTGCGGCCCAGAACGTGTGACCGGTGCGGCCGGCGCGGATTGGCGGGGGTGGAGGATGTCGCCATAGATGCATTGTTACAGGGAAGGCGGGGGTCTGAGAACCTATAGCTGCGCATTGAGTCAACGCAAGGTACTCTTGCCGTTCAGTCCGCGCTGGCAGAAAATGAACGCGTGATGAATCGGCGCCTATTTGTTACAGGAGTGTGCACAGCTCTGGCGGCGGCGGTCTGCGGAGGGATCTGCGCGCAAACAAGAGCTGCCGCTTCATCGCCCGAGGAGCGCGTTGACCTGAACCATGCGAGTCTGGATGAACTGATGAAGGTGCCAGGAATGACGCGCGTCTGGGCGGCGCGCATTGTGCGCTTCCGCCCGTATCGCGCGAAGAATGAGTTGGTAGACCGGGGCGTGGTGACGGGCGAGGTTTATGCCCGCATAAGAGATTATGTGATCGCTCACCGCGACAAGCAGTGAGCGACCACTGCCTTACGCATGTGCCGCTTCAGCTGCGGGCGGATTGCCGCGCTTGAGGATGCGGCTAAGCAACACGTAGAGCACAGGAATGAAGATCAGATTGAGCACGGTGGAGAGGAGCATGCCGCCCACGATGGTGGTGCCGACGGAGCGCCTTCCCAACGCGCCGGCGCCGGTGGCGAACACCAGCGGCGTGACGCCGAGAATGAAGGCGAACGAGGTCATCAGAATGGGCCGCAGACGCAGTTCTGCAGCCTCGATGGCAGCCTCTGCGATGGAACGGCCTTTGCGCCGCAACTGCTCGGCGAACTCGACGATCAAGATGGAGTTCTTGGCCGACAGGCCGATCAGCATGACGAGGCCAATCTGGCAGTAGACGTCGTTGGAGAGACCGCGCAGCCATACGAGCGAAAGCGCGCCGAGCACGGCCATGGGTACGGCAAGCAGAATGATGAAGGGCAGCGCAAAACTCTCGTACTGCGCTGACAGCGTGAGATAGACCACCAGAATACCGAGGCCGAAGATCAGGACCGCCTTGCCGCTGGACTCAATTTCGTCGAGCGTGAGGCCAGTCCACTCTGAACGCATGCCAGGCAGCATGGTCTTCTTCGCAAGGTCTTCCATGCCGGCAATGCCCTCTCCCGAGCTGTAGCCCGGCGCCGGGGAGCCGTCGATTTCGACAGAGCGGAACAGATTGTAGTGAGAGATGACTGGAGGCCCGGAGCTCTCCGACACGGTGACCAGATTGTCCAGAGGAACCATGCTGCCCGAGTCGGAGCGAACATAGTAATTGTGCAGGTCAGCGCCCTTCATACGGAAGTTCTGATCCGCCTGCACATAGACGCGGTAGGTGCGGTTATTGAAATCGAAGTCGTTGATGTACTGAGAACCCATGAAGACGCCCAGCGCGGTGGTGATCTGCGAGAGCGGAATGCTCATGGCCTTAGCCTTCTCGCGATCGATTGTCACCAACACCTGCGGATCGTTGGCGGAGAATGTGGTGATCAGGCCGGTGATGTCCTTGCGAGCGCGCGCTCCGTTTACGATCTGGTGCGCCACACGATCCAGGTCCGACAGCGTATTGCTGCCCGTATCCTGCAGCATGAACTGGAAGCCACCATAGCTGCCAACGCCCTGCACGGCGGGCGGCTGGATGATGGC
>DCFV01000159.1:4211-8461 GCA_002314435.1 Acidobacteriaceae bacterium UBA1795
GCGACGATGTCGGCAACCGAGTGTCCCTTGCCACGGCGCTGATCGGCAGGCTTGGTGCTGATGAACATCATGCCCTGGTTGGACGCAGCTCCGGAGAAGCTGAAGCCCATGACGGAAAAAGCGCCAGCAATGTCCTTATTTGAATAGATGATGGCTTGCGCGCGATCGGCTAGAGCGGAGGTGTAAGCCAGCGAAGAGCCCGGGGGCGCCTGAACAATACCCATCAGGAAGCCCTGATCCTCCTGCGGGATGAAGCCGGTAGGTACGCGCTGATACATCCAGACTGTTGCGCCGAGGCCTGCGATAAACACCAATAACAAGGCCAAGCGCAATTGCAGGGCGACGTGGATGATGCCCGCATAGGTCTTGGCCGTCCAGTCGATTGTCTTGTCTGCACCGTGCACGAACGCTGCGAAAGCGCGCGACAGAGGGCGGATGTGAAGGAAGTCAAGCTGATGCGGGCGAGCTTCTTCACCGCGCAGGAACAGGGCCGAAAGCGCGGGCGACAGCGTGAGCGCGTTAAAGGCCGAGATGGCGATGGAGAACGCGATGGTAAGCGAGAACTGCCGGTAGAGGATGCCGGTCGTGCCCGGGAAGAACGACACCGGCACGAACACGGCGATGAGCACGAGCGAGGTTGCGATGACTGCGCTGGTCACTTCTCCCATGGCACGCGAAGTGGCCTCGATGGGCTTTGAGTGCTCCATGGCAATGTGGCGCTGCACGTTTTCGATGACGACGATCGCGTCGTCAACCACCAAGCCTGTGGCCAAAGTGATGCCGAAGAGCGTGAGTGTATTGATGGAGAAGCCGAACAGCTTGATAAAGGCGAATGTGCCGACGAGCGAGACCGGGATGGTGACCGCAGGAATGATGGTGGCGCGCCAGTCAAGCAGGAAAAGGAAGATGACCACGACAACGATGACGATGGCCTCGCTGAGCGTGAACAGCACCTCGCGGATGGAATCGCCAACGGCGGTGGTGGAGTCGAACGCCACGGCGTACTCGAGTCCCGGCGGAAAGCTCTTGGAGAGCTCCTTCAGCACGGCCTTGGCCTTTGCGTCTACGTCGAGCGCGTTGGCGTTGGAAAGCTGCTGCACGCCGATGCCCTGCGCGGGCACGCCGTTGTACTCGAGCGACGAGCTGTAGGTCTCCGCGCCAACCTCGGAGTGACCTACTTCTTTCAAAAGAGTAAGGCCGGCAGCACTGTTCTTCACGATGATGTTGTCGAATTCGGCCGGGCTGCTGAGTCGGCCTACGACGCGCACGGGAATCTGGAAAGTCTGCTTGCCATTGGTCGGCGGCTGGCCAAGCTGGCCGGCGGGAATCTCCACGTTCTGCTCGGAGAGCGCACTCACAACGTCGCCAGCGGTAAGCCCCTTGGCAGCGAGCTTAGCCGGATCGAGCCAGACGCGCATGGCATATTTGCGCTCGCCAAAGATCTCCACGTCGCCGACGCCGGGCACGCGCTTGAGCGCGTCCTTTACGTAAACGTCGAGGTAATTGGAGATGAACTCGTGGGTGTAACGGCCGTCGCGCGTGAAGAAGCCTGCGCCAAAGACGAAGTTGCTATTCGCTTTGGTGATGGAGATTCCGGTGGCGTTGACAGCCGAGGGAAGGCGTCCGGTAACGCTCGCAACGCGGTTCTGCACATCGACGGCAGCGATGTCGAGGTTGTAGCCGGTCTGAAAGGTGACGGTGACCATGCTGGTGCCGCTGTTGGTGCTGGAGGAGCTGATGTAGCGCATGCCCTCGACACCGTTGATAGCCTCTTCAAGAGGAATAGTGACGGCCTTCTCGACTGTGTCCGCGTTGGCTCCCACATAGTTGCAGGACACCATCACTTCCGGCGGCGCCAGCGTGGGATACATGGCCACTGGGAGATTGGGAATACAGATTGCGCCCGCCAGGATAATCATCAGTGCGCATACTGTTGCAAACACTGGCCGGTGAATAAAGAAATCAACAAACAAAGTACGCCTACTTTCCTTTCCGCTTCACAAGTGGCGGAGCGCGGTTTCCATATCCATCGCCGCATGCGCCAATTGCGCGCGTTCACGCACCGAGGGGGACAACCGGCATGCCATTGACGAGGAACTGAGTGCTCGACACGATAACCTTGTCGCCCGACTGTAGACCGGATGAGATGGAGTAGTTGTTCTCCACCGTGTCTCCGAGGACGACCGGCGTCTGGACTGCAATGAACTTGTCATTCAGCTGCCGCATGACAAACACGAAACTTTGTCCGCCCAGGCGCGTGACCGCGAGCACGGGGATGACGGCCATCGGTTTGGTGCTCCAAACCACCCGCGCTTTGATCATCTGCGCGTTGCGCACAGTGTCAACAGAGGAGTGTACCGGGGCCTTGACCAGGATGCCCTGCAGCGAGCTGTCAACCTGCGGCGAGACAAAATCGATCGCGGACTTCTCGATCAGCTTACCGCCCGTGTCGAGGAGTTCGACGGCGAGACCCACGCGCACGTCGCCGGCGCGCTCGGTGGGGATGTAGATGTAGGCTTCGAGGTCTTTGCGCTCGTCGACGGTGGTGAGCACAGTGGTAGTGGAAGCGTAGTCGCCGACGTGCACAGGCACATCACCAACGACGCCGTCGAACGGCGCACGCACGGTGTAGTAGGCCAACTGCTCTTCCTGCGTTTTGCGCGACGACGACGCGGACTCGTAGTCAGCCTTGGTGTTGGCGTAGGACTGCTGCGCCTGCTCCCAAGCATCACGGCTGATGACACCTGCTTCAAACAGCTTGCGCTGCCGCTCGACCTCCACGGTGTTGTAGTCGAACAGAGCCTTCTTCTGCCGCTCAGTGGCGCGTTGCGCCTCCACCATGGCCAGTTGCGGCTGTGCATCGACATGCATTAAAGGTTGTCCGGCCTTTACGTGATCGCCAGAGCGCACCAGGATCTGCGTCAGGCGCCCGCTCACCTGCGGCTGCATGGTTGCGGAACGACGCGACATGATGGTCGCCATATACTCGCTGCGCTGCGCAACGGGAGCCAGGACTACCTCAGCGGTCTTCACCGGCATGGCCTGCATCCCACCCGCCTTGGGAGGCGCACTTGCCTGGTGACAGCCGCTCATCGCAGCCGCCGCAATCACTCCAAACATGAAACCAGAAATACTTCTCAACTCACTGCTCCTTGCTTGCTAACTCACGCCCATCTCGCACAGAAAACAGCCGCGAGCGCTTACCGTATGCAGCACCCATCGTACATTGCCGCCGCCCTAGCGCACAGTGCGGCTAACCACAAAGGCCGTCGCGGTTAAACATCGATTGACTGGACTGATTTAAGGGACGCTGCAGCAATGGTATTGGTTGCAATATTACTGGTAATCAGCGACCAGACTGGCAGCCTTATCCAAGGCTGGTGTTATGCACTTTCGCCCTGCCATGCAAATGGATTGAAGTTCGTCCGACGGTCGTAAGCGTCCGCGCTTTCAGCTCGCTTGAGCCAACCCACCACCATGTAGGTCACCGGAGTGGCCACCACTTCAACAACAACCTTGATCAAATATGAGGACAGCACCATACGCACCAGCATGGCCGGCGCCTGCGTACCCGCGAAGGCAACGAGAACAACCACCGCTGTATCGACGGCCTGTCCGGTAACGGTCGACCCTACGGTTCGCGTCCAGAGCCAACGTCCGCCGGTGAAGAGCTTGAGCTTGGCCAGAGTGTAGCTATTGGTGAATTCGCCAGCCCAGTAAGCCACCAAACTGGCCAGCGCAAACCGAGGCACCAGGCCGAATACCGTGGCAAAGGCTTCCTGCCCCTCCCACTCCGGTGCAGGCGGCAGTGCCACCGCCAACTGCCCCATGCCCGCCAGCAGCGCCATGGCAAAAAAGCCTAGCCATATGGCCCGACGAGAAGCGCCGTATCCGTAGACCTCTGTGAAAACGTCGCCACAAATGTAGGTGAGCGGAAACAGAAACTCAGCCGCGCTCGGGCGCAGAGGGCCGAGAGCGCAAATCTTGGGGCCGATGAGGTTTGAGATCAGCAGAACCACCACAAAGCCGATGGTGAGCAGATCGAGATAGCGATAACGCCGCGCCATCTATTGAGAATATCAGTGGCTCGAATCGTTGCCGGCATGCCGGACTTTGACAGGCTCCCCGTGAATTGATAGCCTTCAAAAAGGGCGCGTACGGCCATCCCCGGCTGTTTCTGCTGTCCCATAGCGTCCCCGTCGTCTAGCCCGGCCTAGGACACCGCCCTTTCACGGCGATAACACGGGTTC
>DCFV01000205.1:0-5163 GCA_002314435.1 Acidobacteriaceae bacterium UBA1795
GTCTTGCAGGTTTCATAGATCAGTTCGGAAATCTCGCGCATCGTGCGATGAACAGGCAGGTTCTTCAGCTGCACATAAATGGCCAGGCCGAACAACAGGCCGCCCACGCAGAAAAGCAATCCGACTGCCAGAAGGTCATGTCCGTTCAGGCCGAAAAAGTTCGTGAAGCTCACACTCTTCAAATCGGGCAGAACCAGATTGGCTTCGCCTCCGCCAGCGTGCTCCGCCTGTGCGTTAGCAAGTGTGGGAACCAGCAGGCCCAGAGCCGCCAAAGCCCTGTACGGCCGGTGCAAAAGGGCGGAAACGCCCCCTTTGATGGCTCCCGTAACTGAAATATCGTGCGTGAAAAGCCTCGCAATAAAGAGCGACAAAACGCTCACGCCTAAGAAGAAATACACCGAACCCAGTGGACTCACAGTTCCTCCCTGATCTGTGGATTGAAGCCCTAATGTCAAAACAAATGCGAATTACACGACCTCACCAAACAGGGGAAAAAGTCACCGGAAGCCTACCACTGCCCTGTGACAGTGTCGAGTGATTGCAGTCACAGGCGGCTGCGCGATCGGAAATTGCGCAAAGGTATTGATTTTCTTGAGGTTTGCACCGCACGTAAACGGGAGGTTAACAGCAGGTATCACACACAGGCGGCCCGCGGCTCATGCACACCGGAATTGCTGCGAACTCAATTGCAGCAAACTTACTCGATAGGAATCGTGAAGTGGTCGCCCGGCAGCTGCCCTTCCAGATCCATGTCGCTTTCATCGCGAACATGCCCGCGCGGCAGCGGGTGCAGCTTGAACAAGACCAGAACATTGCGCTCCGGGTCGTCGAAGGCGCGGAACGTCGCCACCTGCTCTAGAGAGAAGTGCGTGTGAATGTCGGCCAACGTACCGGGATCCAGATCGTTCCATGCCGCATACCAACCCGGTTGATACTTAGCCAGCTTGCTCTCCAGTGGCGTAGTGCCAAAGTCGTCGCAGAGCGAAGACAGGTGCGTCTCCATCGTGATCTCATCGCCCGAGATCGAGACCAGCAGCCGCTTTCCGTTGGGGTGCTCATCGATGTAGCGGGTCAGGTTCCGCGCCGCCGTCACAAACGTGTACTCGGGAAATGCAGCAAAGCTGACGGTCCACGCCGCGTTCGCCACCACAGCGCCCGCTGCCAGCACCACAACCGCCCAGCCCAGTTGCCGCGTAACGCCCGCCTGCTCCACCAGCGCCGCCGCCCCAAGCGCCACCAGGAAAAAGCAAAACACAGCCACCACCGCAAAGTACCGCGGCTGCGGATGATTCTGCAGCGTCATAAAGCCGAGGTAGCCGGCAACCGCCAGGATCGAAGCGCCGAAGACCGGGTCCAGACGCAGCGCACGGCTCCACTTCATCGGCCAGAACACGAGCGCCAAAAGCGCAATCGCGCCCGCCAGCGGAACCAGAATGTGGTCCACCCAGAGCCCGCCGTGGAACGACCACCAGAAGCTTTGCACCGGCCACCAGAACCGCAGCGGCTTTTCGTAGTCATTAATAAAGTAGAGGTATCGGTAGTCAGCCAGCAGCCCGTGCCGGATTACCAACGCCATCCACAAGCCGAAGGTCGCCGCCGCTGTGGCCCCGGCCGCCAGCGCGCACAGCACGGCCAGCCTGCGCTGTTTCCGCAGAGGCAGCAGAATCGCCCAGCCGAGCGCCGGCAGCAGAAACACCGCTGTCGACTTGGTCAGCATCATGCACGTGAAAACCAAGCCGATGACCGCCGCGCACACCCCGGGCCGACGCAGTCGCGGCAACCGCACCGCCACGTTCAATGCCATCAGCGTCAGGGTCGTCAGCAGCGGCTCCAGAATTGCCAGGCGGCTGAAGGCGTAGAGAAACGGGCTGGTCACCAGCAGCGTCAGAGCCAGCAGCGCCCGCCAGCGGGACCCGCCTGCACGGAGCAGCAGGTAGCTCAGCAGCAGGTTAGCGAAAAAACAGCTGATCGCCAGTGCCCGTGCCGCCTCCAGCGATACGCCCGTGAAGCTGAAAACCACCCATTCCAGAAAGGGCCACAGCGGCAGCGCTGGAGCGGGGTTGAAATCCCCTGCCATATACCAGTTGCCGAACAGCTGCGCGCGCACCGCCGCGTTGCCGTACCAGCCCTCGTCCGTGTACTTGGCCCAGTCCGAGTACCATACCGTGTGATTGGGGAAATCGGCGCCCAGATGCAGCGCATGAAGCAGGGCAAAGCCGCAAATCACTGCCAGCCAGCCGGCAAACAACCAACGCTTCATCCTATTCTGCACGTCCAGCAACTCCGGAATAATCCGTCTAACTGCTTCACAACGAGGATTCGTAGGGATGGTCCAAGTATACCGTCCGCGCAACTTCCGTCGCCTTGCAGGTCAATCCACGCGAAATGCGCATACTGGTTCCAGCGGCATGAACTAAGGAACGATTCCCTGTTCCCTGCCCGTTGCAACCTTGGGAACGGTGCTCCCCGCCAAGCTATTCTCTATCTCTTCGCCTTCTGAGAAGGCGGGCGACTCGACTGCGGATCATACAGCGCGAACGGCTTCCTGATCGCTGAAAGCTGTTTTATTCGTACGCCAAGGCGTCGATCGGGTCCTTGCGCGCGGCCATCCACGCCGGATACAACGCGCCGAGAAGCGCTCCTGCCATCGCAATCAGCGCGCCTCGGGCTATCCATGCGCCGGTCAGCTCAAAACTGAACGTGGGGAACTTGACCAGCAGCAGTGTGCGCACGCCATAGGTGGACACGATGCCGAGCAACACGCCTGTCACGGCCAGCACGCCGGTTTCACGCAGCACCACGCTCACAATCGTCAGCTTCGACGAGCCCAGAGACTTGAGAATGCCGATCTCCCGCGTCCGCTCCAGCACTGCCGTGTACATCGACTGGAAGATCACCAGAAAGCCCACGATCACCGCGATCGTGATCACCACATTCAGCGCCAGGTTGAAGCCTGGGAACCGCGCCGGCGTGTACTGGGAGATCAGATCGGACATCCTCTGTACCCGGTAGGCTTCGAGACCGCGCGTCGCATGAATCTCGTTGATGATTATTTCTTCGTTGGCGGGGCCGTCGGCTTTCAAATAAATCACCGAGGCCTTGCCGTCGTTGCCCGTCAGCAGGCCCATCGTCTCGATTGGGATCAGCCGCCTTCCGCCCTTGCCGCTCTCGACGATGCCGCAGATACGGAACGGGCGGTTGAGGATCGTGACGGTGGAACCCACGATTCGCCCCGGCCCGCCGTGCGCATACACGTCGTCAATGATCACGTCGTACGGTCCTTGGAACGGCCCGCCGGAAAGAAACACGAATGGCTTGAGCGCGTTGTAGCTCGCATAGTCGATGCCGTAGAGAATCTCCAGGCTACCGCCCATATTGATGTTCTGAACTACCGGCGCAGCCGCCGTCACGTGCGGCATCTTGCGGAAAACTTCGGCAAGCCGGGCCGACATTGGTGCGCCGCCAATCCCATTCATGAAGCTGGCATTCGATGGGGCCACGACAATATCGGCTCCGATTCCGTTGGTGCGCTGCTTCTGGTCGTCGAGCATACCCATGAAGATGGCGACGATCGAGAGGATCATCACCACCTCAATGGCAACGGCAAAGACGCTGATGATAGAGCGCATGGGACGGTGCAGCAGATTAGCGAAAACGAGCTTGTTCATAGAAGAAGACATTGGCTCCGGGCGGCTGCACGGAGTGCACTCTGCCCTGAAGCTAAGAGTATCAGCCAGGGGGCGTGACCTGAGGTGCATGGTCACAGGTACCAAATTGGACCAAAGATTCCCATTTTTTCGTAGCTCGGTGTAGAGTGAGCTAAATCACGAGGAGAGCCAAAACCCAGTGTATAGATCGACAATTGGCTTCCCTCGCAGCCTCTTTACTTCAGACCGATGAAAATAAAGGGGAATGGAAGAAAAAATTTTGACGGAAACAGGGTCCGGGTTTATGGTGAATGTGGAAATCCCACGGGCTCAATTCCTCTGAAGTGGTTACCGATGGGTACTTTTGGCGAAGACCTGCGCGCTGAACGGTTATCCCGGGGCATCGCGCTGGAAGACATCACCGAGATTACGAAGATCAGTCTGCGTCACCTGATCGCGCTGGAACAGGACCGTTTTCGCGTGCTTCCGGGCGGGATTCTGGCTAAAGGCATTGTGCGCGGATATGTTAACGCCGTCGGTCTGGACGTAAACGACTGGACGGAGCGTTTTGTGCTCGCCAATACCCCGACCGACGCCAGTGCCGAAGACGACCATAGCTGGGCTACCTTCGCCACCAACGTGGGCCGCATGCGCCTCGAGCGCCGGGAGGCTGCTGCACAACGTCTCCGATGGGCTGGGGCCATTGTGCTCATGGTTGCCGCAGGCATAGCCGCTTTTGTCACCGTGCGTTACTACGGCATGCGCGCCGGCTGGTGGAACAGCCTGATGCCCCTGCACCCCGTCTCCGCCAAGGCTCACTCCATGATGGTGCACTCTCTCAACTGGTTCCTGCGTTAACCTGCGCGCATCCCGGTTTTCTCCTTCCGCAATGCATCTGCGTCCTAGCCGAGCGCGGTTCAGTTCTCCACATCTACCTCTGAGGCGGCAATCCTCGCCGTTCGCTGCAGGCCTTTGCCGCAGAAGCCCTTGCGCAATTACCATAGTTGAGTACACCCGATGTCCAATCCTTGGTGTGCGGGCGTGTCTCCCCTGAGGTTGGAGAGGCAGTTGGGGCTTCGATGCGCAGCGACTCACTTGATCGCTGCGGACTATGAAGTCGGCCCATCACTGAAATTCCCTTACGGGGAGGAATGCGAAGTTGAGCGACCGTTTTTTGTTTACCTCTGAGTCCGTGACCGAAGGTCATCCGGACAAGATTGCCGACCAGGTTTCCGATGCGATTCTGGATGCCTGCCTCGAGCAGGATCCCTATAGCCGTGTGGCGGCCGAGACGCTGACCGCGACGGGCCTGGTGGTCATCGCGGGCGAAATCACCACCAAGGCCTACGTGGACTTCCAGAGTCTGGTGCGCGGCGTGGTGGCCTCCATCGGCTACGACAACGCGCTCTACGGCTTCGACTCCAATACCTGTGCCGTGATCTCGACCATCAACAAACAGTCGGGCGACATTGCGCAGGGTGTGGATACCGGAGGCGCCGGCGACCAGGGCATGATG
>DCFV01000205.1:5450-5832 GCA_002314435.1 Acidobacteriaceae bacterium UBA1795
TCGGCTACGCCACCAACGAGACGCCCGAACTGATGCCCGCCGCTATTTCGCTGGCCCACAAGCTCACCCATCGCCTCACCGAAGTGCGCAAGAGCGGCAAGCTGCCCTACCTTCGCCCCGACGGTAAGAGCCAGGTGACGGTCGAGTACGACGAGAACGGCAACCCGTCCCGCATCGACGCAGTGGTCATCTCCACCCAGCACGCCGACACGGTGGGCAACGAAGAGCTACACGCCGACATCCTCAAACACGTGATCCAGGCTGTGCTGCCAGGAAAGTGGCTCGACGAGCACACCAAGTACCACATCAACCCGACCGGCCGCTTTGTCATCGGCGGACCGATGGGTGATACGGGCCTTACCGGCCGCAAGATCATCGTGGA
>DCFV01000205.1:6211-11463 GCA_002314435.1 Acidobacteriaceae bacterium UBA1795
TCGTGGCCGCGGGCCTGGCCGACAAGGCTGAAGTTCAGCTGGCCTACGCCATCGGCGTGGCAGAGCCGGTCAGCGTGCTGGTGGATACCTTCGGTACCGGCAAGTTGAGCGCCTCAAAGCTGACCGAGCTGGTTCGCAAGAACTTCTCGCTCAACCCCAAGGGCATTATCGAGAGCCTGAACCTGCGCCGGCCCATCTACCAGAAGACCGCTGCCTACGGCCACTTTGGCCGCACGGAGCCGGAATTCACCTGGGAAGCGACCGACAAGGCTGCCACGCTGGCTGAGCAAGCTGGTCTGGCAGTCGCAGCCAAGTAAGCTGACACCAAAACACAAAAGCGGGATTCCCATGAGGGGATCCCGCTTTTGTGTTTTGGGCGTTTAATCTCAGTCATGATCACTTTAGGTCTGACAGCGCCCAGTCCCGACCAGGATCACCTGCGTGCTCATGGGCATTGCACGCGTAACCGGTCGGAACTGAAAGACAGCCCGCTTTGTGGATGCTTCTACTGTTTTGCCATCTACCCGCCCTCCGAAATCAGCGGTTGGGTCGATGACGAACAGACTGCGATATGCGCAAGGTGCGGGATCGATTCGGTCATTGCATCTGCCGCTGGCTATCCACTGACCGAAGAATTTCTCCATCTTATGCATCATCACTGGTTCTGATCCCGCCAACACCCCGATGCGGCCGCACCCATTCCTGCGTCTAACCCTTGTGCTTTAGAATTCATCGGGGCTGGAAGTCCCCGGATCGAGGAGAGAACGATGCGCTTTCATCATGTTGCCGCACTGGTGCTGGGCATGGGAGCGGCCGTGGCCGTCGCGCAGACCGGTGCGCCGTGGGAGTACTCGGGCAAGACCGGCCCGCTGAACTGGGGCAGGCTCGACCCCGCCTATAAGACGTGCGGAAGCGGAAGCGCGCAGTCGCCCATTGACCTTCGCGGCGCACATTTGAACAAGACACTCGCGCCGCTCGAGTTCCATTACAAGACTGGCTCGGTGACGCTCGAAAACAACGGCCACACCATCGTTGCTCATGTGAATCCAGGCAGCTACCTGGTGGCTGGCGGCGCGCGCTATGAGCTCCAGACCTTCGAGTTTCACCATCCCAGCGAGCACGCGGTGAAGGGCAAGCTAACGGACATGGACGTAGAGCTGCTGCATAAGAGCGCCGACGGCAAGCTAGCCGTGGTCGCTGTGCGATTCGCCATGGAACGCGGCGACCCCAACGCTGTGCTGGCCGCGCTGTGGCCGCATCTGCCCAAAACGGCGGGCGCAACACAGAAGGTAACGGAGTATGTGAACGCCGGTGGCTTTCTGCCCGCCGACCGCGGTTACTGGACCTACAACGGCTCGCTTACGACGCCGCCCTGCACGGAGGGCGTGCAGTGGTTTGTCCTCGAAGATCCGCTGACCATGAGCCTGGTGCAAGTACACCAGTTCGAGTCCATCTTCAAGATGAACTCGCGCCCGCTGCAGGACACGCACGGCCGCCGCCTCGAAGCGAACGAGTAACTACACGGCCAGCGGCGTGAAGCTGAGGCCGATGCTGTCCGGATCGGCCTCAGCGCGTATGCCGGTAAGATCCGGCACCAGGTAGTGCGCTGCGCTCAGTGACTCGATCGAATGTGAGAACGTGGTGGCAATGACCGTGCACCCTGCGGCGCGGCCCGCCTTGCTTCCAGACTCCGCGTCTTCGAACACTACGCACTCCTCGGGCTCAAAGCCGAGCAGCGCAGCTCCGGCCAGATACGGCGCGGGATGCGGTTTGCCATCAGTCACATCATCGGCGGTGATGATGCGCTCCGGCACTGGAATGCCTCCGGCAGCGAGCCGTACGCGGGCCAGTGGCTCGGTAGCGCTGGTCACCACCGTCCAGCGGTCACGTGGCAGAGATGTGAGCAACTCCAGCACACCGGGCAATACCGTGATTCCCTCGGTGTCAGCGATCTCCATACCTTCAATCATGTCGTTTTCCGCCTGCGGGTCCAGGTCGGGGCGCAGCAGCGCCACGGTCTCAATGCTGCGGCAACCGTGCGCCATGCGGCAGGCATAGGCTGGGTCGATTCCACGTAGGTTGGCCCACTTCGTCCAGCTGCGCTCTACCGAGCCCAGAGACGAAATCAGAATGCCATCCATATCGAAGAGAAGACCTTTGCAATGAATCTGAATAGGGGAGGATGCGACCGGAGGTGCCATTTTTCGATTGTAACGGGAAATCCGTCAAACCCTAGCGAAGTGCGGCCTCGACAGGCTTCGCCGTCGGAAAAGCAATCTTCGGTGGATCGATCAGCGTAACTGAGGCGTCGACAGCCTCTGTGCGTCCGCCCTGGAGCACCTTGGTCTGTCTCAGTGTCACGGCCCCTTGCCCAATCGTGGCGTCACCCGTCCAGCCCGTGAAGCGCGCCAGCGGCTTGGGAACCGTAGGCGAGGAGATGGCTCCCTGGCGCCACTCAAAGTGCAATAAACCAGTCGCAGAAGCAGCCAGATCGTCGCCGGAGAAGCCCGTTAGCGTAAGCTTGCCGCTGCCGTCCGCGGAGCCGCCTGTGCATCGCAGCCTGAAGAGCTGACACAGCGCGGGACCGGCGACCTTCTGGAACCCGCCATCAAAGCTGTAGGTGGGCTTGTCGCCGCTGGTGACAGAACCTGTGGCGTGCAGTTGGCCGCCGAGCAGCCCTGCATCCAATCTGGTGATCTCGGAGCTTGCCGGCAGCACGCGGAAGGTGATGGCGACCTTCTGCAGCGTGACGGAGCCCTTTTCAGAGCCGAGAAGCAGTTCGTCTGCCTTCAGCGTTCCACTCAGCCGCGGCCAGACCGGGGGCGCCTGGTGGGTAAACCGCGCCAGCAGAGTGGAAAGCACCGTGCCGGGTTGGCGCGCGCCCAGCAGCGCTGCCTGCAGCTCAGCCGTATTCACCTTGTCGAAGTGAAGGTCCAGCTGTGGCGGGCAGGATTCACCAGTAGCGCAGAAGGCGGACAGGCGCAGGCTCGCAGTTCCCTTCACCGGCCCGTATGAGAAGACCACCGGATCCCACAGCAGCGAATTTCCGCCCAAGTGCAGCGTGGCATCGGAAATCAGAACCGGGTTGGTCAAGTCCGCGGATTTCCAATTTGCGTTGTGCAGTGTAACGGTGCCACTCAGCTGGTCCGGTGCGCCGGTCGGCGCCAAACCACTGTCCTGGGCCGATCCGGCAAGCTCGATGCTGTTCAGCGCCGCATTCGCAGGTGGCAGCCATGGCCCCTGTGCGCTCAGGTCCAGATCCACCGAGTCGCCCGCAAGGGCGTCCAGCCCTGCTGCTCCGGGCGCACCGGCCACCCAGGCCAGTTCGCGCAGCTGCGCAAACGCCGCCGGGCCGCGCACGCCGATCTGGTAGCCGTTGGACTGGAGGCGCGCCGTAACGGCAAGCGGCTCTGCCCCGCCTGCAGGGAGCGCCACGGATGCCGCCAGCGCCTGGGGCTGGCCGTCCTCCTGGGCTACGGGCGAAAAAGCTATCTTCGCAATCTGAATAGGCTGACGTAAGCCACCGCCGGAGAGCTGGAATCCATCTATGGTCAGGCTGCCCTGCAGTGCGCCGATCAACGGGGGCGTAGTCTTCGCGGTCGCCTTGCGTGCCGGACGGCGATGTACTACTTGCGCCGTTTCCGCGGCCTCCTGGGCCGCCGCCGGATCATAAGTGATCTGACCACTCAAGGTGCCGCGCGCCATCAGATCATCGGAAATGCCGTTGCGCAGGGTACGCAAGGCATCCAGACCGGCGCTCACCGGGACCCGCTGCACATCCACAGCGAGCTTGCCGGGGCCCTGTGCGGGCAGGTCGCCGGTCACCGTGACGTGCCCTTCTCCGAGCGGCGAGTCGCAAGCCAGTTTCTCCACCGAGCGCGTGGAGTAATGAAGAACAAAGCTGCAATTAGCGTCAAAGTCCAGCGGATCGGCCGGGGCAAACTCAGCGCGGTGCACGCCGGTGGCCTTCAAACGGGTCTTTACCTGCGCAGCGGATGCTGTGCCATCCAACTGCATCTGTCCAGTGAGGTCGCCGCGCCAGCCCGGGTCTGAGCCGAGCACCAGACGGCTCAGCTGTCCCAGCTGCGCTTCACGCCACTCCATGTCGATGTGAACCGGCATCTGGCGGAGCTGCGGCGCACGGCCGAGCGTCGCCTCCAGACGCATAATGCCGGTGTCGGCAAGAGCCAGGCTGACGTCCGTGCGGGCCGGCTGACCGCGCAGCCGCAACCGCCAGCTACCGGGGTCCGCCTGCCAAAAAGAGAGGTCTGCGTTGACCAGCGAAAAGGGCAACTTTTCCAGCCCACTCTTGATGTTGACGCGGGAGTTGGTGGCCACAAGGTAGGGCAGTGCGTGAGTGGGGTTTTGCGCGGCAGACGCACCGGCGTGGCTGGTCGCAGTGCGAAAAATTGGATCCAGGTTCCAGCGGCCGTCGACAGTGCGCTCCAGGTTCAGGCTGGCCTCGTCCACGCTGATTCGGCTGATTTCCAACTTGCCGCGCCACAACGAGAGAAGCCGGATGGCGGCCGTGACGGTATTGGCATGGAGCACGGGCTCCGCACCGTAAGCCGGGTCCTCGTCCACAGTCAGGTCCGTGAGCACAAAGCCGGGCCGAGGGAGCAAACGCATCTCAACGGAAGACAGGCGCACCGGGCGGCCCAGCGACTGGGAGACAATGCTGGTGATCTGGGTCTTGTAGCGGCCGATCGAGATCATCGGCGGCACCAGCAGCACGGCCAGCAGCAACGCCACCAGCCCCAGCGCGATTCCCACCCGCTTGCGTGTCCAACGCCGCTGTTCCGGCCCGTCTTGCCGCTCTTCCTCTTGCGTCATGATTGTGTATGCCTGTTTGCCTGACTATTCTAGCGGGTCAGGTGGAAGGTCCGGGTCCAGCGTGTCTCAGTGAAAAAGTGCAGAGCCACGTGACCCATCCAGGCGACGCTGTTGGCCATGCCGGTCTGCTCGTACTGGTCCTCGGGAGTCTCGAACGACCAGTAGTTGAACAGCGGGCGGCCCACGATGTTGGCGCGCGGCACAAAGCCCCAATAGCGCGAGTCAAGCGAGTTGTGCCGGTTGTCGCCCATCATGAAATACATGCCAGCCGGAACCACCAGATCGCCGTCCTGGACGTGGCTGGGCAGATCGACCGACCAGCTCTCGGTTGCGCCCAGATCGGTGGTCATAGGGATGGAAGGAAAGTCGTCCAGATAGTCGCGGTAGTTCTCAGCCGTTGTGGGCACAGCGTGCGGCTG
>DCFV01000205.1:11781-18227 GCA_002314435.1 Acidobacteriaceae bacterium UBA1795
CCAGGAATGGCCACCAGACGCTTGACGAGGAACAAATACTGCGGCTTGCCGTCGGAGTCGACCGAGTCCGGCACCGGCTTGATGAAGACCACGATGTCCCCGCGCTTCGGCTCGCGGTAATGCACGAGGGGCATCCACTTGGCGGCCGGGGCAAGGGTGATGCGATCGACGACGAGATGGTCGCCGACCAGCAGGGTCTTTTCCATGGAACCGGACGGGATGACGAAGTTCTGACCCAGGAATGTGAGGATAAATAGCCCGACCACCAGCACCGAGCAGATGCTGGCCACCGCCTCAAACGGCGTCTCTTCCACCTTTTCCTGCGTGGGTGCGGCTTCGGGCGATGTCTTCGTGGGCGGCGTGTTTTTCCTGGTCATCCTGTCGCTCTCGGCCGGAAGGGCGGAATGTCTGTCCATCCATACGCGGCTGGGGTTGGGCAGGTTCCTCGGCTCGCGCACGCAGACCAGACCCGGACTGCGCGCCGGACCGCCGCGCCCTGCAAAATCAGGGGGTTCCCAGGCGCCGTCTCAGTGCACTACGAGGAAGATTCTCTTCCAGCGTGCGAACCCTGCCAAACGCGCGGCCAGTTCCCTGTCGTGTCCGAGTCTATCATCCGTAGCCTGTTGCACATCGGTGGCCGATGGCCGGGTCAGCGAGAAGTAGATCACCAGCGGGCGGGCCACGATAGCCTCGCGCGGCACGAGGCCCCAGAAGCGGGAATCCTTGCTGTGATTGCGATTGTCACCGAGCATGAAGTACTGGCCCGGCGGCACCACCAGTTCTCCGTTCTCGGTCAGGTTCTGCAACTGGCGCCACCAAACGGGGTCAATGTTTGGGTCGGTATAGATGCGCCCTGGAAAATTGTCGCGAAAGGGGTTTGGCGCCGCCGGCTCGCGGGCCACATACGGTTCATTGAGCGGGGCCTCGTTCACCAGTACGTGGCCATCCTCGATCCGGATGTGGTCGCCCGGCACGCCCACCACGCGCTTGACCAGATAGGACGGATCAGGGTGGTGGAAGACTACGATGTCGCCCCGCTCCACATTGCGATAGGGCAGCAAACGGCTCAGCAGGCTCCGAGGACTGCCAGCCGGTCCAAAAATCTGCTTGTTGACGAGCAGAAAGTCGCCCACCAGAAGCGTGCGCTCCATGCTTTCTGATGGAATGAGGAACGGCTGCAGCACAAACGTGAGAAGAAAAAGCGCCACGACCAAGGTCTGCAGAAGCGAGGCCAGGGCTTCAGGAACCGTGGGAAGATGACGCCAGGGCCGCACCGGCAACTGATAATGCCGGCTTCCGAGATGGTCTGGGGCGCTCACGACTGGGCAGATTCCTCTACTTCGGCACCGGGAACGGGCTGGTGTGCCGCCGTGAGGCGGGCAAGGGCGCGTCGTGCGGCATCCTGCTCGGCATGCTTCTTGGTGCTGCCTGTACCGCGCGCAAGCGGCTTGCCGGGCTCGCCTTCTGCCGACTTCAGACGCACTTCCACAAGGAAGCGTTTGCGATGATCGGGACCGCTCTCACTCTTGACCTTGTATATCGGGGTTCCGGCCCGTGACGCCTGCAGATACTCCTGCAAAGCGGACTTGTAGTTACCTAGCGCCGCCCCGGAGCGCAACTCCTCTGCCAGCTGCTCGACAGCGTCGCCCATCACGTAGCGGCGGACAAAGCCCCGAGCCGGCTCCAGGCCTCCATCAAGAAACAGCGCCCCGATCACTGCTTCCATGGTGTTCGATAGCACGGTGGATTTGCTGCGCAGGCCGCTACGGTCTTCTCCGCGGCTCAGCCGCAGGTGCTCACCCAGGCCGATCGCGTTGGCCACTTCGGCCATGTGCTGGCGGCTGACCAGCTGCGCGCGAACTCGGGTCAGTTCGCCCTCAGACCACTCGGGATGCAGCAGAAACAGCGCCTCGCCGACCATCAGCCCGAGTACCGCGTCGCCCAGAAATTCCAAGCGCTCGTTATCTCCAGAAAGCGTTCCCTGCCCACTCGTCGCGGCTGGGTCCTTGCTTTGGGCGCGCTGATGGGCAAGCGAGCGATGGGTAAGCGCGCGCACCAGCAGCGCCGGCTTGGCAAAGCCATGCCCAAGTGCTGCTTCCAGTTCTGCCAGAGGCGTCTCCACCTGTTCCCCTCGACCGATCCGATTGGCCAGAGCAACAGCCCGACCGCTCCTGCCACAGCAGTGCCTGCCGGACTCAGGGCCCTTGGTTTCTATTAGAACCCAAGCCGGGGCCACCCGCGCAGGCGGAATGACCTATTGCGGCTGGGGCGTCCCCGATTGGCTACTGGCTGGCGGCGCACCTGGCTTGGCTGGCGCTCCATCCGTATCGTCGTCCGCGTCCTCTTCGCAACTGTGGCCGCGTACCGCATAGGCGGACTTCACGCCACGCTCCGCAGCCAGACGCGTATCCTGCGAGCCGTCGCGGTTGGCGAGTGCCTGCTTGTATTCGGCCAATGCCTCGTCGCGCCTGCACTCCAGATCGAGCATGCGGCCTAGATAGATGTGCGACCAGGCAAGGAGCCGCGGCTCCTTGCTGGTTGCCACCGTCTTCTGAAAGCGGTCGACGGCCTCGCCGGGGTGACCGGTAAGGATCGCGGCGCGGGCCAGGATAAAGTTGGCGCGGGCTGTGTCGGCCACTGATTCGAGGGTATCCGAGTGCACGGTAAGAGACTGTCTTGCAAGTGCGCTGGCCGTGGCCAGATCTCCGGCCTCCAGACGCGCCTCAGCCAGATCCAGGCCAGTGAGCAAGCGCGGCTTGCTGCGCTGTAGCACGTCGCCGTCAGCCTGAGCGTCAAACTCGGTCTGGCGGGCACGGTGCACTTGCTGGTCGATGTCCATCGAATAAACCATTTCGCCAATGGTGTCGCGCAAACTGGCCGGATCCTTCTCAAACTGCAACAACTGCTCGTAGAAGTACTGCGAGAGTACGAAGCCCTGGGTCATGTTGTGGCGCACGGTGGCCACGCGCACGGCTTCCATCTTCTCTTCTACGGCCTGCTGCTCGCGCTGGTAGCGGGGCAGTTGGGAACGGTCGACACCGGCGGGAATCTTGTAAGCCGAAATGCCGGTGTTCATGGTGCGCGCCTCAATGGCCTTGATAAGGCACTCGACGGTCAGAGCCACGGCGTCATTGCGGTAGCGGAATTCAAGCGGCGCTTCGCGAATCTCCTTGAGGATCGGCTGGGTGCGGTCGATGGCGTTGGCACGCACGTAGAGCAGCGGTTCGATGACATAGTGCAGATAGGTATGACGCACCGAGTCCATGGGAATGGTGCCGTTGACAGGCGAAACCACCACCACGTAGTCCGTTCCGTAGACGCGTGCGTTCACCAGCTTGGGCGACAGAAGCGGCTCCATCACCACGATGAACCGCCGCCCGTCATAGGTGCTGGCCGGCGTCTTGAGATAGAGATTGGTGCTCACGATCATCTTCGAGAGCGGATCATGCAGCTTGTCAGTTTCTTCGTCATAAGTGCGGTGCACGGTGAGCCAGATGCCGTGCAGGTCCGTGGCCGCAGCAAAGTCGCGCAGCAGAGGCGCGAACTCCGCCACCTGCGTCGCATCCGGGGGCATCTCCGTCAACTCCACGGTGGTCTCGAGGTCCGGCGGCGGGCTCAGGTAAAGCGCGAGGGAGATGTACTGCGAAATGTCCTTTTCAGAGCCTGTGAGCCGATGCTGGGCGATGAAGAGGCACGCCTTATCGCGCTTGGCGCGGGCATCTTCACTCTTGGCCAGAGCCTGGTTGATCTCCTCGCGCACGCGTTTGCGGATCGGGGCACTGTCGTCCAAACCATCGTCATAGCTGCAGGCGTTCAGTGCCGCGGACATGGCGAACACCTGTTCCGAGCTGATCAAAGATATAGTGGGACCGGCGGGATCGACCAGCGTAGGAGTCTTCTCCTGAGCCTGGTTCACAGGCGCCGCGGACGAGGAACTCCGCCCAGAAGCGGCCTGAGCCGAAAGCCGCGCCGGGACCGAAACCGCCGCGGCACACAACACCGCGGCAACCGCGATGGTCAACTGACGAAAAAAGGAAGACGGCATCAATGTGAACCCTGCCTGCAAGGATAGTTAGACGCGCCAACAGGGTCAAACGGGAGGTACACGCGGCAATTTAGCCGCGGACCGAGACGCCAGAGAACGACAGTACCGCAAGCCCACGGACCGGCTGACCAAAGAATCGCGCCGGCTCAAAGCGGCTGGCCACCAGCAGGCTCTCCACCTGGCTTCGGGTTGCCGAATCGGTCGGACCGGAGACGATGCGATAGTCGTAGACCTCGCCCTGACCGTTTACGTAAGCCTCGACGATTATCGGGCCGGAAATATTGATCTGATCGGCGGTAGAACCGCCGCCGCTGGCCAGGTACAACAGCCGAGGAGCAGTCGCATCGCCCAGCGGTTCGTCGCCCTTGGCTTGGACCAGTTCGGGCCGGGTGAACATGCCAACCAGCACCGTGACAGTACCCAGCAGCAGCACCGCGCTGGCAAAGCCAGCAGCGGCCTGCAGCATAAACGGCCCTACGGTGTTTCTCCAAACCAGGTTCGCCCCGGCGAAAATGCTCTTGCGGCTGCGTGCCCGCTCACGACTCACCGCGACACGGATGCGCAGCAACATATCTTCCGGCTCAGCCACGGGGCCCAAAGACGCCAGGGCGGCGGCATTACGGCGCAGCGCCAAGAACTCGGCGCCGCAGGCCGGGCACCTCTCAAGGTGTGCGGCAATGCGCTGCATCTCGCGTCCGGTCATCCGGCCGTCCAGATACTCAGAGAACCGGGATTGCATGGAATCGCAGCTGCTCATTGCGCCTCCTCTCCCAAGGAGAGATCGAGCCCCTTGCCGGATACAGCTTCCTCTGCGGAACGCGGCGCTGCTAGCAGCGCCTTCAGGCAGGCGCGTCCGCGCACCAGCCTCGACTTGACCGTTCCCAGGTTCACGCCTTGCATCTCCGCCACTTCCTCGTAAACAAATCCCTCAATATCGCGCAGGATCAACGTCGTGCGATAAGGCTCAGGCACCCGCTGCAATGCAGCCTCCACCCGAGTCTGATTCTCCGAGTGCACTGCCATATCGAACGGCGACTCGGACGGGTCCACCAGCGTGTCCTTCAACCGCAGCGGCACTCCGCAGTCGGAGTCGGCCACTTCCTGCTCCATCGGAACTTCCTGCTGCTTGTGGCGCATCCACCAGCGGCGCTGGTTGCTGGCCTCGCGCAGGGCGATCCGGTAAATCCAGGTGCGCAAGGACGACTCACCGTGAAACCCTCCCACCCCACGGAAGATCTTCACAAAGACTTCCTGAGTCAGGTCGGCTGCGTCTGCACGGTCCAGCACCGTACGAGCCAGCAGCGAGTAAATTGGCTGGTGATAGTGTGCGATGAGCCACGCGAACGCTTCCTCAGAACCAGCCCTGAGTTCATCGACAAGGGCCGCTTCCTCCGATTGAAGCGTAAACGCGCTGGCAAGATTGCCCATGGTGAGGTCCGCCTGCAATGTCAGTCCTCCCACAATATCGCAATCGGTGCACGGTTTGCACCGGCCCAACCCGGGGCATTGGCGATCAGCCGATCCTTTTCTCGGCCTTCCCGGCTGCAAGACCGCCAACCGGAAACCAACTGCTGCCTGTTAGGGCGCGGGAGACGAAACAGCCACTGCAAATTACCCACTGTCTCGCGCGTCCTATTCTCTTAGACACCGCGCCCCCCCTAAAGTGTTCCCGGTCACGGTCGTTTGGACGCTAAGTCTTTTCCGGCGGCGTCCTTCCGCGGGCCGTTTAGCCTGCACACCGGCTCGTCCGGCCAAAGTGCGGTGCATCTTCGCCCTGTGAAATTCTCCCGCCCGGGAATGCGCGCCCCAAAACAGGCGGCCGGTTTGACGAATCGCGCCTCAACAGCGAAAATAGAAAAGTTGCAACCCCGCAGCATGTGGGCCTGTGGCGCAGTTTGGGAGCGCGCTTCCATGGCATGGAAGAGGTCGTCGGTTCGATCCCGACCAGGTCCACCAAAAGCCTCTTAGAATCAATTATTTGCAACTCAGATTGAAACAGCTTCCAATTTCAAGGGTGCTGAAGGGTGCAGACCTTCAGCATATTTTTCTTTTGGGAGCAACATCATCTTCAGCACTCGTCCGCTGGCTTCTCTCTTCTGAGATGACACGGCCCGCGTATACACGTCCATCGTGATTCGCGAGTTTGCGTGTCGAAGTAGTTCCTGTGCGAGCTTCACATCCACTCCAAGCGCCCGAAGATTCGTTGCAAGGCTATGCCGCCGTATCACCTGGAACGTCAGTTTCGGCAGTTCCAGTTCCTCGGCGTACTTCTGCAGAACGCGCCTCCGATAGTTGCTTGAATCGATGAACCCGCCGTTACGTCCCGGAAAGATGAATCCCTCCGGATCATTCGCGGTAGGCCCCTGCCTGGCTGCAACTTATTGATCCGGCCCTGAAGAGT
>DCFV01000041.1:0-1665 GCA_002314435.1 Acidobacteriaceae bacterium UBA1795
CGCAACGTCTCCTGGCGCGAGATGGGCAGGATCGCCTATGACAGCGCGATCCTCACCGCCGCGGTGGTGTTCCTGCTCGCGGTCGCATCCGTCTACCAATATCTGATGGGCGTGAGCGGCGTGCCGCAATTGCTTGGCCAGCTGCTCGGGCCGCTAAAGGCGCATCCGTGGCTGTTTCTGATCGGCACCGCCGTCATGAGCTGCCTGTTCGGCATGGTGCTGGAAGGCCTGCCCGCTGCGGTCGTGCTCATCCCCGTGGTGTTTCCGATCTCTGAAGCGATGGGAATCGATCCGATCCACTTCAACATCGTGCAGACCGCGGCCGTCGGCATCGGCCTGTTCCTGCCGCCAATGGGCGTCGGGCTGCTAATGGCGCTCCGCTTCGCAAAGCTGAACGTCGGCCAGCACTTCCGCACCTATGTGCCGTACATGCTGGCACTGTTCGCCGGGCTCTTGCTCATCATCTGCATCCCCGAGATCAGCCTGACGCTGCCGAGGCTCGCGGGCCTCATCAGGTAAGGACGCGATCCGACGCCGCCGCGGTCTTGGATGCCCACGAAATGAAATTGATTGGGCCGGCGCCGCTCAATTTTCTCCGAGGTTTACGACGACTTTCTCGATCCTGCCGGTGAATTTGAACGGCACGTCGTAATCCTCGCTTACGGGCGTGCCGGTGTCTTCGCCGACATCGAAGGTTTCATCGAAGCTGAATCGCCCGGGTATGGTAGCGTTGATGCGGCCCGAAGCGACCTGCTTGCCGTCCACGCTTAGCGTGCCGGTGCCGCCCTTGCCGATGCCGCCGCCGTCGTACTTGAAGTCAAAAACAACGGCGTGCTTGCCGGGTGCAAGGGCGTCGTTGGCCGCAATATTAAAGTGCGCCACGTTCGCCAGATTGTAATGGAACATCGGCTTTCCGTCCTTGAACATCAGGGCGTAGCCGGCCGAGAGTCCGCCATGGGTCAGCACAATGCCTTGCTCTCCTCCCTTCGGGAGAAGCACGCTGGCCGTGATACGGAATGATTTGTTCTTCACGTCGGGCGCCGCACCTTCGGGAATGCGCGTAAGATTCCCGTAGTAGGTGAACTCGGTGCGTCCGCGCGTCAGGCTGGGACGAAGGGCCACGTCCATTCGCGTAACCTTGCTGTCGTCCAGCGGCAACACGTTATATTTGGCTGCCTCCGCATAGAACAGCAACTGGAGTTCGCGGAGTTTGTCAGGATACTTGTCGGCAACGTTGACGGCTTCGCTGAAATCTTCGGCGGTGTTATAGAGCTCCCACTTGTAGCCGCTGACGACATCGACCTGGGGAGCGTTGGACTGGTCTTCCCAGGGCGCGAAGTGCGGGGTCGTGCAGGCTACCCATCCATCGTGATAGATTCCGCGGTTGCCGAACATTTCGAAATACTGCGTCCGGCGAGTGGATGGCGCCTTGGGATTGTCGAAGGTGTAGGCCATGCTCACGCCCTCGACGGGCTTCTGCGCCACGCCGTTGACAACAGAGGGCTGCTGCAGACCTGACACCTCCAGGATGGTCGGCACGATGTCGATCGTGTGATGCCACTGCGTCCGGATGCCACCCGCGTCCTTGATCTGCGCAGGCCAGGAAATGACCATCCCGTTGCGGGTGCCGCCATAGTGCGAGGCGATCTGTTTGGTCCATTGGAA
>DCFV01000041.1:1949-2500 GCA_002314435.1 Acidobacteriaceae bacterium UBA1795
GGCGCATCCATCGCATGGGCCCAGCCGATGGGATAGTGGTTATGTGTTTTCCACGTGCCCAGATCCTCCTTGTGTCTGAGGACCTCTTTGTAATCCTCCGGGATTCCGTTCATCATGGCTATTTCGTTGAGCGAGCCTTGCGTCAAACCCTCCGCGCTGGCGCCGTTGTCGCCGACGATGTAAATGACCAGTGTGTTGTCGAGCTGGCCCAATTGCGTGATCGCATCAAGGACCCTGCCGACGTTGTAGTCGGTCTGCGAAAGGTAGCCGGCGTACACTTCCATCATGTAGGCAAAGAGCTGCTTCTGCTCCGCGTTGAATGAATCCCAGGCCGGTATCCCCTGGCTGCGCTGGGTCAACTGGGTGTTGGCCGGCACGATGCCCAGGCCCTTCTGCCGTGCGAGGGTTTCCTCGCGCACCTTGTCCCAGCCCTGGTCGAACCGGCCCTTGTATTTTGCGATCCATTCCTTCTTGGGGTGGTGCGGCGAGTGCGTGGCGCCTGGCGCATAATAAAGAAAGAACGGCCGGTCGGGCGCTACCGCCTTCTGGTT
>DCFV01000084.1 GCA_002314435.1 Acidobacteriaceae bacterium UBA1795
TCGCACATCATGTTGCAGCGGTTGGTCAGGTCGATGGTCAGCACGGAGCCGCGGCCGTGGGTCACGGTGGAGGTGCCGTGGTGATGCAGGTTCTTGTCGCCGTCTCCGTGGGCGCGTATGTCGCGGCCAGGGAAGCTCTCTTCCAGGTGCTTGAAGAAGGCCGGGTCGATCGACATCACGTCTTCAAAGTGACCGTGCTTGGGGCAGTCCTTCACCATCAGGATCTTGCCGTCGCGCTCGATGATCTGGGCCTTGATTTCTCCGACCTTCTCGTTCAGAAGGACTTCATGGGGCAGCTTGCCATCCAGGATCTGCTGGCGAATCTCGGGGACACACTTGGGACAAAGCGAGTCCGTGGTGCGCGGCCAGCCGAGGGGCGGTTTCTCCTTCTGGTAGCTCTTGAGCAGGGGCTTGTCGCTCCACTTGGGGGTGAACGAGGGATTCGGGCTGATGCGGTTCAGCCGCTCATAGACGACCCAAGCGCCCTTGGCCGCGTAAACAACGGCCTTCTCGGCATACTTAATCGCTTTGGACATATTGATGCGATCTCCTTTAAGAAGAATCGGGCGCCGGATGCGGCAAGCCCTGGAATCGTGGAGCGCCCCGACGGGGCTAGGAATTCAGTGCAAGGGTAACCGCCGCGGCGATGCAACCCAAGCACGGTGCAGCGAACGGGGAAAAACGCGCCTGAATGGGACTCAAGGGGGGCTGAACGGCGTGAGGCTGCGCAGCCGGAATGTGACCAACCTCGGGAGAATTCCTTGGGCTGCAATGTCTTACGGTGGGTTACAGGCCGCCGCCCATCGGCTGGGCCACCTGATCGATAATGCGCTGCATGAAGACCACGCGGAAGTGGACGTGGCGGGCCACGTCGGGCAGGAACTCAGTGATCAGGTTATCTGTGGGGGCCAGGGCCAAGCCGGTGAAGTAACGCGTGAAGTCAGCGGAGATGTCGGTTTCGCGCCCTGGCACGTAGAGGTTGCTGATGGCGAGGTTGCAAGCGTAGCTGAGGAGGCCGCTGTAGTTGAACATGCCTTTGCCCTTGTCACTCCGGCCCCAGACGACCGCCGTGGCGGTGTGCAGGATGCGGCGGGGAATCGAGGCGCCGGGATTGCGGTAGTAGCGCGGGTCCTGGTGGGCGAATGTGGGGATGAGAAAGGTGCCGAAGAATTCGCCGGTCATGTCCTCCGCGTAAGTGACCCCGACCAGACGGCCAAATCCGGCCATGCCAGGGCCGTAGGGGGAGTGTGAGTCGGAGCCGACAGAGTAGGCCGAGGTGCCGAGGATGGTGATCGCGTTGAAGGGGTCGCTTATATTGCGGACCGCGAGCCAAGCCTTCTGTTTCGGCGTGAGCGCCTTGGCGCTGGGGCCGTCGACAAAGCGGGAATACCAGTTGCCGGTGGGCGTGTGGACAGGGCAAGACGCAGTCACCGGCATCGGCGGCCCGGCGGGGTTGGCCAGACCTGCGGCGGCCGTCATGCGTGCCGCTCCGGTGGCGGCCAGTGTGGCGGCTAGGTTGCGCAGCTGGCAGGGGTTGAGAACGGGCCGTACAGGAGCTGCCTGTGGGGTAGGCGCCTCCGGAAGAGTGTTCTGGGCGGGCAAAGTGCCGGCAAACGCGAGAAGGAAAACGGGGGGTACAAGCGCATGGCCGAAGCAAAAGCGGGGCATTCGGCCATCGAACAACCGTCTCCTCGCGTGCGCTGGTCTATCCAAAGGCAAATCCTCTTCGCTCTGGCAGCGACTCGGGGCGTGACGCCGCAGGTCTTTCGTTATGAGACGGGTGTTTCGGCCCGAAGGTCACTTGGCCGGCGCAGGAAGTGTACGACTTGGGGCCCGGCTCTGTTGACGCCGGCGGCACATCGGAGGGTTTTCAGTACCGAGGTGCAATTGACGCGGCCGGGTACGGCCGGGAGACTTGTAGGCAGAGGAACTTGTGCCATGAGCTCTTATCCTCCTCCTCCGGGCAGCGTGGGCCGGCGCTTTGAAGAAGCTGTAGAACGGATCGAAATGGAGCTGCGCGTCGCCATTGGCTACGTGAACGATGCAGTGATTCCGCAGGTGCGGACTGAATCTATCACCGCCATGCGCAAAGTGGCCGAAAAACTGAAAGAACTGGCCGACCGCATGGATCCGCCGAAAGGTCCGCAGCCCTGATGGCGATGCCTGAAGAACAGTCGACTGGCCAGCGAGCGGCCAGCTGGGCGGTGCTCGCCTTACTGGCTCTGGCAGAAGCTGGTTGCGGACACCACCACAAAAAACAACCTCCGCCGCAGCTGACTGCACCGCCTGTGGTGCAACCAGCTACTCCAGCGTCGCCTGCTACAGCGCAGTCTCCGGGCGAGGCCACTGCGCGCATACCCATTACTCCAATGCCGCCAGGGGGTATCTCCACCGAAGACCGCGAATTTGTTCTGACGCATCGGCCCATCTACAGCGAAGAGGGGCTGGCTACCTGGTACCGTGCGCCCTACAAAGGACGCAAAGCGGCGAATGGCCAACTTTTCGACGACGATGCGCTGACCGCCGCGCACCGGACGCTTCCCATGGGATCGCTCATCGTGGTGACGAACCTGACGACCCGGCAGCAGTCGGCAATGCGCATCAGCGATCGTGGGCCGTTTGTCGAGGACAAGATTCTGGATCTGACGATCGCTTCCGCCAAGTCGATCGGCGTCTATCGCGTGGGCACGGCGCCGGTGCGCATCGACGTTTACCAGACCCCCAAGCCGATCGACAGTGGCGGTCGCTGGTGTGTGCAGTTTGGGGCTTTCAAGAGTGAGCGCAAGGCTCTGCAACTCAAGGCGAAACTGCTGCACACGTATCCCGATGCAAAGGTGATCGAGTTTTCTGGCGAGGCCAGCTACTGGGTGCGCATCCGGCCCGCAGGTGACGACCGAGAAGAGGCTGCGGCGATTGCCCAGCGGGTGCAGCCGGACGAAGGCGACGCCTATCTGACGCGGATGGACTGAGGCATCTGTCGGTCCCACCTGTATTACGCGGCTACTCCGGCGCCGGATAGAAGGGCAGCTTATCGTTCTTCTCGTTAGCGCGACGCAGCGTGACGTCGTCCAACAGTAGCGCCGGGGCCAGCACGGTCTCTGGAATATCTGAGGCGTAATTGGCCACCCACAGACCCTTACCCGCAGCATCGATGCTGGAGCGCAGGGAGCGCTGATCCAAGTCGGCTAGGCGCGCGCCGCGAACCAGTTCCCGCTTGCCGTCAGGTGTGATGCGGTAGAGCAGGCGCGGAGCCATCGGGCCACCCAGTGTTTCCACGTAGTATCCGCTCTTCTGGTCGCGGTCCTTCGCTAGGTCGAGCAGTTTCTTTTGGAGTTCCTCGTTGCTCAGCCCGTCCTTTGCGGTGATCTTGAGAACGCCCAGCGCAGGGTGTGCCGGGCCGGAGATGGACGCGCGGCCGTGGCCGTTGGACTGCGGAAAGTCGCGCACTGGCTGGCGGCCGATGAGGTAGTTTTCGAGCTTGCCGTCGGTGATGAGCGGCACGGACTGAGCAGGCACGCCTTCATCATCGATCTCGTATGCGCCGATAAGGCTTTTACCGTTGAAGGTCTTAAGCGTGGGATCGTCGACGGCGTCGAGGAACTCCGGAAGCACGCGCGCGCGCAAGCTGGAGGCGAAGGGGCCGTTGGTGCGGGCTTCTGTGCCCAGACGTGGGCGGGTGGCCAGCACGCTACCACCCAGTAGTTGGTGCAGCGTATCGGCCGCTGCGTCAGAGCTGAGCAGGACGGGGCCGTGGTACTCCTCTTCCACCAGCGGGGCTTTCCTCAGGTCGCTGAGCGAGGCGATGAGTTCGACAGCGCGCTTCTCGAAGGCTTCCTGTGTGTCCAAATTTGCAAGCGTAGCGCCCACAGAGGAGTTGGAGCGGTCCAGATGCATGCCGTCCGCGGCTTGCGTGCCCACGCCAAAGCTTTCCTGGTAGCCGATTTCGGATTTGCGCACGATGGCGCCCTCGCTTGTGACAAGGCGAGTAGTGACGGCGCGCGCATGGAACGCGGCAGCACTGTGCTCAATGTCCGGCAGTAGCGCGTGGACTGAAGCGTCGGTACGGTAGAGGCCGCTCACGCGCGCGATCCGGGAGGTCCATTGTGCCTGGGCGGCTTCGTCCAGTGGGAGAGTCGCAGGTGCCGACAGGGCGACGACGGGCGCTTCGCGGCTCATATCGTCGGCCTGTGGTGGTGTCTGCACCTGCTTGAGCTGGGCCTGCTTTTGCGCGTAGGCGGCGAGCGCGGCCTTATAGGCCTGATCGGTGGCAGCCCACAGCGCCGAGCGCAGCGCCACGGGATCGTCGTCAAGCGCCGCGAGTTGGGCCACGCCGTCGCCGCGGGGTGTGGAACTGTCGGTCTTGTAGTCGCCCACCAGCACCGTCACGCGCACCAGCCGTGCGTGGTTGCGGCTCGTGCCCTGGGTGGCGCCGAAGCCCGCGCGGGTCTCAAAATCGTCAATGTCCTCGGCGCGGTACTGGATGATGAAGGGCTTCTGGAAGTCCTTGAGCTGCAACTGGCTCATGCTACGGTCAAGCTCGGCGAGCATGGCCTTCAGAACAGGGTCCTTTTCGGCATCGGCACGTGTGGGCCGCGCGGCGAAGAGATGTGTGGCGCAAAGCGAAGCGGCAAGGGCGGCGAGAGCGAGCGGGCGGAGCAAGGTCATTGGACCTCCTTGGCGCTGGGAATGGGCAGGATGGGTGGCCGCTCAGTGCCCTGCGGCTGGCGCTGGGTTTCAATCTCGCTGAGCAGCATGGCCGGGGCCACGGCGCTCACCGGCACAGTGCCAGACTCGGCGCCGCACTCGCCATTGAAGACTTCCGGCCTGTCGCTGGTGGCCAGAATGCGCTTCATAGCGGCAAGCGGCGTGCCCACAATGGAGACGCCACGGACCAGTTCGTCGGGACGGCCGTCCGCGTAGACGCGCCACACCACGAGGGGAATTACCTGGAAGGCCTGCGGCGAACTGCGGGCTGTGACGGCGAAGCCCGAGGAAATGTCCTCAAAGTAGAGGCCGTAGGGCTTGCCCTGCTTCTTTGCTTCTTCAATAAGTCGTTTGCGCAGGTCGGCGTCGGACTCGGTCTTGGTCGAGGTCACGATCAGGTTGCCCTGGCGGCCGGTGGGCATGCGGCCGGATTGCGCGCGGCCGTGGCCGTTCGACGCGGAGAAGCTTGCGATGGGCAGCCGCGACATGAGGAAGGTTTTGAGCACTCCGTCCTGGATTAGCTCGACGCGCTGCGCCTTCTGGCCCTCGTCGTCGTAAGTGTAGTTGCCGGAGAGCCAGGTGTTGCCGAAGGTGGTGCGGGTTGGATCGTCCGCCACAGAGAGAAACGGCGGAAGAATCGGCTGGCCCAGATCCTTGGTAAAGGTCTGGCCCTCCTGATCGCCGCGCTGGCGCTGGCCCTCAAGCCGATGCCCCAGCACCTCGTGGAAGAAGACCGCGGAGGCGCGGCCGGAGAGGATGGCAGGCCCGTCGAAGGGCTCGGTAACCGGCGCTTTGCGCAATGCCTCTAGGCTCTGGCCCAGGGTGCGGGCGGCGGCTTCCAACTCAGCCTGAGCGGGCAAACCGTCGATGGTTTCAGCTTCGAAGGTCTGGTCGCGGAACAGGTCCATGCCGTCATCGGCGCGCGTGGCGGCCACCAATACGATCCTTGCCTGCCGGTGTGGCGTGACGACGCGCGAGCCCTCGGACGAGACTAGGTAGTCTGTCTCGTTCTGCACGCTCAGCGCCACCATGTTCTGATACACGCCTGGGTAATCGCGGAAGATCCGCGAAACAGCGCGGACACGTTTTTCCCAGGCTGTTCGGTCCACGGCGACCGGCGGCGCGGGTTGTGCCAGCGCTATTTGCGGTCTTTCGGCAGAGAAGTCGGGCGAGGCGTCTTCCTCTTTGGCACGCACCTGGGCCTCGGTCTGCACGCGTAGGTAGTTGTCGAGCGCGGTGCCGTAACCCACGTTGGTGGCTTGCCACAGGGTGCGGGCAATGGCCTGAGGGTCGTCCACAAGTGGCAGCTGAAGGCTGGTAACGGCGGAGCCGCGGTGGTCGCCGTGCGTGTTGTCAAGCTTGGGATCGCCCAGCCGGACCTGAACGTCCACAGTGCGAACACGGTTGGCGGCGCTGCCTAGGAGCGCGCCAAACTGGGCGCGGATCGCCACAGCGTCGGCATCGCTGACCGAGTAGCTGAGGAAGTAAGGTGGCAGTTGCTTGGCGTCACCCTGCTGCCGGCCCAGCGAGGTGAAGGCGCGGTTCAACTCGGCGGTCATTGTGTCCAGCAGAACCGATTGCTGCGCGGGAAGAGCTGCGGCTGCGGTAAGAACCGCCAGCAGAACGAGAGAGGCACGGCCCGGCCGCTGTCGGGCGGCAAAGGAACGAAGTGGCATAAGCTGGTCAGGACGAGGCAGGTGCATGTGTACCGACGATTGTCGCAGAACGGACGTGGCGCAGGGAAAAGCCGCATGAGACGGGCGCTGCAGTTGGTATGTGTGCTGTTCGCCTTTGTAGTCCTTCTGCCCGAATTGGGACTGGGCCACGCGCTGGCGCAGACCGTGAGCGCGCAGCCTGCCTACACGCTGCCACCGGACAAGTTGGCGAAGGCTGAGGCGCTGGAGCGCACGCGGACGCTGCTGTATTTCGGCGACGCGCTGTGGTGGCTGGCTGCGCTGTTTCTGCTGCTGCGAACACGTGCGGCGGCGGTGCTGGAAGAGTGGGTTTCGCGCGGCACTGGGCGCCGGTGGCTGCAGGGGCTTGTTTTTTTTCTGCTTCTGCTGGCAATCAAAACGATTGCGGACCTGCCAGTGGACGCTTACGCGCACTCGGTGAGTCTGCGCTACGGCATCAGCGTGCAAGGCTGGGGCGGCTGGCTGGTCGACTTTGCCAAGGCGCTGGGGCTCACGCTGGGCATCGGTGCACCCGTTCTGCTTTTGTTCAACTGGATTGTCCGTGTGGCGCCACGCCGTTACTGGCTGTGGGGTTGGACGGCAGCCGTGGTGCTGATGGTCTTCAGCGCCTTCATTGAGCCGTTGGGCGAGCCGATCTTCAATGAATACGAGCCGCTCCAGAAGACGAACCCGGCGCTGGTGGCGCAGCTTGAACAGGTTGCGGCGCGCACCGGCACGCGGATTCCGCCGGAACGCATGTTTCTGATGAAGGCCAGCGTGAAGACCAACGGCCTGAACGCCTATGTTAGCGGCCTGGGCGCCACCAAGCGCGTGGTGGTGTGGGACACGACCGCTGGGCGCATTCCCAACGACGAGATTCTGTTCATCTTCGGCCACGAATCGGGACACTACGTGCTGAACCACATTCCCAAGGGGCTGGCCTGCGGCGCTGTATTCATGCTGCTGGTCTTCTGGGTCTGCGCGAGGAGTGCCGGGTGGCTGGTGCGGCGTTTCGGCGCGCGGTGGGGCGTGGCGGCACTGGCCGGGCGGGCGGGTTTTGTGGTGCTGCTGCTGGTGGCCTCGGTGGCCAGTTTCGCACTGGAGCCGGTGACGAACGCCTTCAGCCGTTACTTTGAGCACCAGGCGGATGTTTACGGGCAGGAGGCCATCCACGGCATTGTTGCCGATCCGCAGCGGACAGCGGTGAGAGCCTTCAACGCATTGGGTGCGGCCTGGCTGGAAACGCCCACGCCGCAACCATTTGTGGCGTTTTGGACGTACAGTCATCCGTCGGTGGCCACGCGGGCTGAGTTTGCGCGGGAATACGATCCGTGGGCGAACGGCGGTCGGGGCCGGTTTTTCGTGCGGTGAAGGGGGGGCACTGGGACGTGCGTTGGAATCGCAAAATCCATTAAGATAGGAAGATGGTCGCGCTTCCCCCGATCCCGTCGATGCTTGCGTCCGCTTTCGGCTTGGTGACTGTGACTATGTGGCGGCTGCGCGAGGCGCGCACGGCGGTTTCGCTCCGCAAGATCGTTATTCCGCCGCTCGGTATGGCCACGGGCTTCTCGATGTTCGTGGTGCCGGCGTTCCGCGTTCCATGGGCGTGGGCGGGGCTGGCGTTTGTGATCGGCGCGGTGGCGCTGGCGTGGCCGCTGCTGCTGACCACGCGTCTGGAGCGGCGCGGCGACGCGGTGATGATGAAGCGGTCGAGTGCGTTCCTGCTTGTGATCCTGGCGTTGGCTGTGATCCGCTTTGCAGCGCGCGGCTACTTTGACACCATTCTGACCACCGAGCAGACGGCGGGCATCTTCTTCATCCTGGCCTTTGGCATGATCGTGCGCTGGCGGGCGAAGATGCTGGTGGACTTCCGGCGACTGACCACTGAGCCCAGCCCGGCCTGAGCCGTTGGCGGTCTCGATTACTACCTCCCCCGTCCCGTAAGATTTTCCTATGCAATTTCTATCGTTGTCGAGGCGGCGCACGGATGCGTTTCCGCCTGAGGCCTTTACGCCGGAACTGACAGCGCGCGAAGGCCAGCGCGTCAGAGAACTCTACGCCGCAGGACTACTGCGGCAGGTGTGGAAGCGCGCCGATATGCCCGGCGCGGCCATTCTGTGGGAGGCGGCCAACGAGGCCGAGGTGCACGCGGCGCTGGCCAGCCTGCCGATCGCCCGGGCCGGGATGCTGGAGATTGTGGCGCTAACGGCGCTCGAGCCGTATCCGGGATTTGGACCGCGTTAATATGGCCAGCCGGAAAGCCGGCCGTGCCGCTCTTTTCCTCACCTGCAAAGCCGGGGTACAGGCCGTACACTGGAGCTTCGCGATTTTCCTTCAGGAGAGATGATTCATGGCTTATCCCGCGAATTACCGCTATACCAAGGAACACGAGTGGATCGTGGTCGACGGCGGCGTTGGCTCCATCGGCATCACGGACTACGCGCAGAACTCACTGGGCGACATCGTCTACGTGGATGTGCCCAAGGTGGGCGACATTGTGACCGGCAACCAGACCTTCGGCTCGGTGGAGAGCGTGAAGGCCGTCAGCGATCTCTATTCGCCGGTGAGCGGCGAAGTGGTCGAGGTGAACGAGACGTTGAAGACCGAGCCTGACAAGATCAACGGCGCGCCACATGACACGTGGATCATCAAGGTGAAGCTCTCAGACCCCGCCGAGTGGGACAAGCTGCTGGACGCAGCAGCCTACGAGACATTTGTGAGCGAAGAAACAGGAAGCTAAAAAGTGGTCAGTGAAGAGTGGTCAGTCATGGTGAGTAAGCCGTCTTTGCTGGCCACTGATCATTGTCCAATGTGAACTGCCCGAAGGACCCCCCATGCGCTATCTCCCAAAGTCACCCGCCGAGCGCGAGCAGATGCTCGCCGCCATTGGCGCGCGCGCTATTGACGAATTGTTCGCCACCATTCCCGCCGAGTACCGGCTGACGCGCGATCTTGACATTCCTCGGCAGCAGGCTGAGAGCGAGATCATCAGCTACTTCAAGGCCGCGGGGCACAAGAACGCCACCGACTACGCCAGCTTTCTGGGCGCGGGCGCCTATCGACACCACCGGCCTGTGATCATTGACGCCTTGGTGCAGCGTGGCGAGTTCCTGACCAGCTACACGCCCTACCAGGCCGAGATCACGCAGGGCACGCTTCAGGCAATCTTCGAGTTTCAGACAATGATTGCCGAGCTGACCGGCATGGACGTGGCCAACGCCAGCATGTATGACGGTTCTACGGGCGCGGCCGAGGCCGTGCTGATGGCCATGCGCATCACTGGCCGGCACAAGGCCGTGGTGGCGCGTACGGTGCACCCGGAGTATCGCGAGGTGCTCGCCACCTATCTGCGTTATCGCGACATGCCGACGGTTGAAGTGGGTTACGACGCTAAGACAAGCCGCGTAGACCTGATGGCGCTGGAGGCCGCTGTCACCGAAGAAACGGCGGCGGTTCTTATCCAGAGCCCCAACTTCTTCGGCACGATTGAAGACGTTGCAGCCATCGCCGAAATCGCACACAAGAAGGGCGCGCTGTTGATCGTATCGATCGCCGAGGCGATCTCACTTGGTGTCGTCCGGCCGCCGGTTGAGGCGGACATTGTGAGTATGGAGGCGCAGTCGTTCGGTGTGGCCCTCAGCTACGGCGGCCCGTTCTGCGGCGTGATCGCGGCCAAGGAGCAGTTCCTGCGCCAGATGCCCGGACGGCTCGCGGGTCAGACGGTTGATGGCAATGGCAACCGTGGCTTTGTGCTGACGCTTTCCACGCGCGAGCAGCACATCCGGCGCGAGAAGGCGACCTCCAATATCTGCACCAACCAGGCGCTCGTCGCGCTGATGGCGGCGATCTTCCTCACCGTGTACGGCAAGGATGGGATTCGCGAACTGGCTGAGCACAACCTGGCAAAGGCGCATTATGCGGCCAACACGCTTTCAGAGGTCCAGGGCGTAACGCAGATTTTCAACGGTGCAGCGCGCTTTCATGAGTTTGTGCTGACAACTGACGAGTCTCCGGCGCAGTGGAGCGCCAGGTTGATGGACGAAAAAATCGTGGGCGGCGTGGAGTTGAGCCGGTGGTATCCCGAGCTGAAGAACGCGACGCTGTGGTGCGCGACGGAAGTGGTAACGCGCGAACAGATTGACGCGGCGGCAAAGGTGCTAGCGGCCAGCCCGGTGGAGGCGTAGATGGCAACGGAGATGATTGAGCGCACGACGACCGGCAAGGTACGCCCGCACCCGACGCAGAACGAAGGGCTGGTCTTTGAGAAGTCGTCGCAGGGCAAGAAGGCGTATAAGCTGCCGCCGCTCGACGTGC
>DCFV01000136.1:0-173 GCA_002314435.1 Acidobacteriaceae bacterium UBA1795
GCCGAGGGGCAGCGGCGCTATGTGGAATCGCTGTCGGCGTACGCGCGTCAGTTTCTCGAGCGGATTGACAAGCCTGATGTGGACGAGATCGAAGGGCTTGCCCCGGCGATTGCCATCAAGCAGAAGAACACCACCCGCAACCCGCGCTCCACGGTGGCTACGGCGACGGAGAT
>DCFV01000136.1:442-2186 GCA_002314435.1 Acidobacteriaceae bacterium UBA1795
TACGACTACATGCGCCTTCTCTATGCGCGTTGCGGCGAGGTGCACTGCATCCACTGCGACGGGCTGGTGAAGCGCGACTCGATCGACGAAGTGGCAGATGCGATCCTGGCTCTGGGCGAAGGCACACGGCTGCAGGCTCTATTCCCGGTCAAGCACGCGGAACTCGCAGCCGCCGAACCGGCAAACCCGAAGAAGCCAGCGAAATCAGCTAAAAAGGCGAACGCAAAGGCCACTGCCGCTGCAGCCGAAACACTGGATGAGCCGATGAAGGCGCGGCTGATCGAACTGCGGCGCGAAGGCTTCAATCGGCTTTACCAGAACGGGCAGATCTTCGAGTTCTCTACACCGGAGTCGCTCCTCGACCTTGATTTTTCCACGACTGTCTTCGTGCTGCTCGATCGCATCGTGGTCAGCGCGGAGAATCGTGCGCGCATTGTGGATGCGGCTGAGATTGCATATCGCGAGGCAGGCGAGGTCGTTTTCGAGGACGTTCCGCGTGAGGAAAGCGCAGAACGCCATCGCCACCGTTTTAGCGGCGAGTATGAGTGCACTGTGTGCCACAGGCCGGGCAAGGAGCCGGAACCGCGTCTGTTCAGCTTTAACAATCCATTTGGCGCCTGCCCGCGCTGCCAGGGTTTTGGTAATACGGTCGACTACGACCTCAATCTGGTGATTCCCGATCGCAGCCTGAGCCTGGCCGACGGTGCCATCGATCCGTGGACCAAGCCGAAGTATAGGCCGTGGTTTGCAGACCTGCGCAAGCAGGCCGAGGCGCTGAACGTGCCGCTCGAAGTGCCCTGGCGCGACCTGCCCGAGGCGGCGCGCGAGACCGTTCTACGCGGCAAGGGCAGCTTCGCGGGCATTCACGGCTTCTTCGTGCAGATGGAGAAGAAAAAGTACAAGCTGCATGTACGTGTGATGCTCAGCAAGTATCGCGGCTATGCAGAGTGCCCAGATTGCCGTGGGCAGCGTCTACGAGCCGAGGCGCGCGCGGTGCGGTTGAACGGAATGAACATCTGCCAGGCCGCGGCGCTGACAATTGCCAAGGCCAAGGAGTTCTTTGCCGGGCTGACGCTTTCGCCAATGCAGGAGGAGATCGCAGGGCCCCTCCTTGATGAGGTGCGGCAAAGGTTGAGCTTTCTGGATGCGGTGGGGCTCGAGTACCTGACGCTGGACCGGTTGGCTTCAACGCTCTCCGGTGGCGAGGCACAGCGCATACAGCTGGCCACGTCGCTTGGCTCGCGCCTGGTGGGTACGCTCTACGTGCTCGACGAGCCATCCATTGGCCTACATTCGCGCGACACGGCGCGATTGATCCATATCCTGCAGGAACTGCGTGACCTGGGCAACACCATCGTTGTGGTGGAGCACGATGCCGATGTGCTGCGTGCGGCCGATCATCTGCTCGATCTTGGACCGGGCGCAGGCGAGTTCGGCGGCAAGCTGCTGGCCGAAGGCGAACTGGCAGAGATCGAGGCAAACCCGAATTCGCTGACGGGCAAATATCTCTCCGGTAAGATCGCGATTCCGGTGCCGACGCGGCGGCGCGCACCCGGACGCAAAAAGCTGGTGTTGCGGGGCGCGGAAGCGAACAACCTGCACAAGCTCGACGTCGACATTCCGCTTGGTTTGTTGGTAGCGATCACCGGAGTTTCGGGCTCCGGTAAATCCACGCTTGTACATAAGGTACTGTATCGCGCCGTGGCACACGCGTTGGGGCAGACCGATGGCGGAGAACCCTCCG
>DCFV01000136.1:2521-6947 GCA_002314435.1 Acidobacteriaceae bacterium UBA1795
ATCGGCCGTACGCCGCGCTCGAATCCGATTACCTACATCAAGGGCTTCGACCTGGTCCGCGAGCTGTTTGCCGCGCAACCTGAGGCCAAGCGCCTTTCGCTCACGCCGGGCCACTTCTCATTCAACGTGCCGGGCGGGCGCTGCAACACCTGCGATGGCGACGGCACAGTCACTGTTGAGATGCAGTTCCTAGCCGATGTTGAGCTGCCTTGCGAAGATTGCAATGGCACGCGCTACCAGCAGCGCATACTCGAGGTGCAGTACAAGGGCAAGAACATCCACGAAGTGCTTCAGATGACAGTGAAGGAGGCGTTGCGCTTCTTCGCCGGGCAAACGCGCCTGCTCGACAAGCTTGCTGTGCTGGACGAGGTCGGTCTCGGTTATCTGCGGCTCGGCCAGTCTGCGACGACGCTCTCTGGCGGCGAGGCTCAGCGCGTCAAGCTGGCCGCACATCTGGCCACAGTGCGCTCTGCAAATGCGAATGCTAAGCCCTCGCAGGCCAGCCGGGTGCTCTACATCCTGGACGAGCCGACGACGGGCCTGCATTTCGACGATGTATCCAAGCTGCTCACAGCGTTTTGCAAGCTGATCGACGGCGGAGGATCGCTCATCGTAATTGAGCACAACCTTGACGTGATCAAGAGCGCCGACTGGGTGATTGACCTTGGACCGGAAGGCGGCGAAGGCGGAGGCCACCTTGTGGCTGAGGGTACGCCGGAAGAGATTGCCGGCTGCCTGCACTCGCACACCGGTCAATGGCTGGCGAGGGTGCTGTAACACCTCCGCCTTTTTCGGCGCGGCCAGCGCTTGTGCGTGCGTCCGAGCCCTGCGCCCGACGGCGTCCCGCTGGAGATGATGTCTTCCGGCAAAAGCGGAGTGATCGATGAGAGGAGGTCAGGCCGCGGTCCAGCCGCCGTCGATGGCGAACAGTGCGCCATTGATGAAGGCCGCCTCGCTGGAAGCAAGGTAACGGACCATCGACGCGACCTCCTCTGGCTGGCCGAGGCGACCGAGTGGCTGGCGTGCACGCAACTCAGCGCGAATCTCCTCTTTGTTGTGCTTGTGGAACTTCTCCAGATAGCCCTCGACGAAGGGCGTCTCGACGGTGCCTGGGCAGACCGCGTTGACGCGCAGGGTCTTAGGGTACTCGACAGCGAGTTGGCGCGTCATGGCAAGCACGGCGCCCTTGCTGGTGCAGTAGGCGAAGCGCTGCTTGATGCCGACCTGGCCGGCAACCGAGCCGATGTTCACGATCGTGGCCAGTTGTCCGCCGCGCCCTGAGGACTCAAGCAGAAGCGGCAGGAAAGCACGCGTGACAAGGTAAACTCCGCGGACATTCACAGTCATCAGGCGGTCAAAGTCGGCCGGTTCTGTGGCCTCAATGGAACCCACATGGCCGATGCCGGCGTTGTTCACGAGGATGTCAAGGCGGCCCACGTGGGTGACGGCGCGGGCAATAGACTCAGGGCTCGTGACGTCGAGGTGCACCACCTGCGCGGAACCAAGTTCCTTGGCCAATTCTTCGGCCGCGGCGAGATTGATGTCTGCGATCCAGACAAATGCGCCAGCGCGCACCAGTTCGCGGGCAGTTGCTGCGCCAATGCCGCTGGACCCGCCTGTGACAAGCGCTTGCCGGTCGTCGAGGCGGAAGGGAGAAACGGAGGATTTCTGCGAAGAGGTCATAAGAGCACGAGTCCTTTACTGTCTATCTCGAATTGCGCTTCTTCGAGGATAGCGCGTGAGCTCCTGGTTGTGGTGAGGGCTCGGGTGATGACCGTGTCGATGAGAGCAGCGAACGAAGCCATCTGCGGGCCCATGGGAAGCTGGCGTGCGCCGAGCGAGATGGATTCAATTTCACGATAAGCGGGGACTTCGGCCTGGAGCGCCGGATTGCGCCAGGTGGAAAGGCGTGTGCCGACTGCGCCGTGATGTGTGATGCCGAGGTCTCTCTCCGGCATGGCGACAAAGCGAAGGAACTGCCAGGCAAGCACCTTGTTCCGTGATCCAGTGCCCATGGCCATTGCCCAGAAGACAGAAAGCGAGACGGGCGGGCAGCCCGGAGCGACGGGCACGGGCGCTATTGCAACCCTGCCTGCAAGTGCTGCGCCGGCGCGGCTGGCGCGCGCGGCAAAGCCGAACCAGTTGGGCATCATGGCAACGTGGCCAGCAAGAAAAAGGTCTCCGGACTGTGTTGAGTCGAGTTGCGGCGACAGTGGATGGCAGGCAGCGGGATCGAGGACGATACGGCGGTAAAAGTCGAGTGCCTCCAAGGCTTCAGGAGTAGTAAACCGAGGCGTTCCTGAAGCATCCGCGAGGGCGCCGCCGCGGCTCCAGAGTTGAAGGACAAAGTCGTAGAGGGTGTTGTGCCCGTCCGGATAAGCGGCGAAGACGGTTCCGTAGAGATCCCCTGCAGGATCGGTGAAGAACCGGGCCGTCTCCTCGAACTCTGCCCAGGTGACCGGCGGTGCCAGCGTCCGGCCGAATTGTGCCTCGAATGCAGCCATGCGTGCCGGTTCGGCGAAGAGGTCGCTACGGTAGACAAGACACTCGGGGCCGTCGTGCCACGGGAGTGAGGAGAGATGTCTGCCGAAAACGAGCGGGCGGGTAAGGGCGCGCGCCCAGCCCTCTGGCCAGTCCGGGAGCGGCTCCCGTTGGTGCCACAGGTGCAGGTCCTCAAGCGCACCGGCAGCCATGCCTTCTGCCAGCCAGTCAGTAACCAGCAGCGCGAGATCGAAGTCACCGTCGCGCAGGCCGCCTTCGGCAATCGCTGACTGATATAACTCATGAATGCCCACTGGGACCAGTTCAACGCGTACGGCGGGATGCAGGGACTCGAATAGGCGCGCCTGCTCGCCGAGGGCATTTTCAAAGTCGGCGTAATTGCGGAGCGCGATACGTAGTGTGGTCATTGGTGGCTGTCAGGTTCCGATCAGTATCGAAGCAGCCGCAGTATACCGCGTCGATGAAGGATACTGGTGTGCAGAGGAGCTTGCTGTGGCGTTGCTCAACGAAGACAGGTTATTTCCGGCCGAAGAAAAGACGCGCACGATTGCGCGGCGGCTGTATGCAGAGATTCGCTCGTTGCCGATCGTGAGTCCGCACGGGCACACCCAGGCTGGTTGGTTTGCCCATAATGAGCCATTCCCCGATCCCGTGGCGCTGTTTGTGCAGCCGGACCATTACGTCTTCCGCATGCTCTATAGCCAGGGGATTTCACTCGATGCGCTCGAGATCGGCAGGACGTCGATTGAAGAGCCGCGCAAGGTGTGGCGGTTGTTCGCGAACCATTACCACCTTTTTCGCGGAACTCCGTCGCGCCTCTGGCTGGACTTTGCTTTCGAGACGCTGTTCGGCATGACGAACAGGCTTTCGGGGGAGACGGCTGACCTCTACTTCGACACGATTGAGGCGAAGCTCCGCACGGCGGAGTTCAAGCCAAGGGCGCTTTACGATCGGTTTGGCATTGAGGTACTGGCGACAACCGATTCGCCACTCGACACTCTGGAAGATCACGCGGCGATTCGTACATCGGGGTGGAATGGACGCATCCTGCCCACGTTCCGGCCGGACCCGGTGGTTGATCCAGCTTTTGCCGGCTTTGCCGAGGGGATTGCAAAGTTGGGAGCGCTGACGAGCGAGGATACAGCGACGTGGCGCGGCTATCTGAAGGCTCTCGCCACGCGGCGTGGGTTCTTCAAGTCGCTAGGGGCGACCGCGACCGACCACGGCCACCCGACAGCACAAACGGCGGACCTGAGCGAGGCCGAGGCAGAGTGGCTGTTTGGCAAGGTCCTGGGCGGCGAGGCGAATGCGGCGCAGCAGGAAATCTTTCGTGCGCAGATGCTGACGGAGATGGCGCGCATGAGCCTCGACGACGGCCTGGTCATGCAGATCCATCCCGGCGCGGTACGTAACCACAATGCGCAGGTTTATGCGCACTACGGGCGCGACATGGGCGCGGATATTCCCGGGCCTACCGGCTATGTGGAAGCCCTGCGCCCACTGCTCGATCGTTTCGGTAACGAAGCAGGGCTAACCATTCTCTTGTTCACGCTGGACGAGACCGTGTATAGTCGCGAACTGGCGCCGCTCGCCGGGCACTACCCGTGCCTGCGGCTGGGACCTCCCTGGTGGTTCAACGACAGCCCGGAGGGAATGCGGCGGTTTCGCGAGCAGGCAACGGAGACAGCGGGCTTCTACAACACCGTGGGTTTCAACGACGACACGCGCGCGTTTCTGTCGATTCCGGCAAGGCATGACGTGGCGAGACGTATGGACGCAGGGTTTCTGGCACGCCTCGTGGCTGAGCACCGGCTGGAAGAAGACGAGGCCGTGGAACTGGCGCACGAACTGACACTCGGGCTTGTTCGAAAGGCGTACAAACTCGGGTCAGCGTAGATGTCTAAGGAACCTCTGAACAACGCCG
>DCFV01000189.1:0-5381 GCA_002314435.1 Acidobacteriaceae bacterium UBA1795
AGCGAGATTCGCTCACCTTGCTGAGAGGAGCTAGGCCTCGGCGGGAGGCGGCGCAGTGGATCCGCGTTGGATCAGCGACGTGGAAACCAGGAATTCGCGCTGGAGCTTCGGATTGGTGGACTCCTCGGCCTGCTGCCGCAGCGCTTCAAAGGCGGCATGAGCCAGGTCCGCGCGCGACAGCCGGATGGTGGTCAACGGCGGTAGAGTGAACTCGGCAAAGTCGATGTCATCGAGGCCGATGACCGAAAGGTCGCGGGGAACCTGCATTCCCTGCAGGTAAGCAGCGCGCAGCACGCCGATGGCAGTCATGTCGTTGGAGCAGACGATCGCGGTGGGGAACTCGGGCAGCGCCTGCAGCCGCGCGAACCCCGCAACTCCGCCTTTGAGCGTATGGTCGCACTCGATGATCCACCTCTTCTGGATAGGCAGCCCGGTTTCTTCCATCACGGCATGAAAGTCGTTCTGGCGCGTAATGGCGGAGTGAATCTTGTGCGGGCCGGCGAGGAAGGCTATTTTGCTATGCCCGAGCTTTGCCAGGTGTTCTACCGCGGCGCGGATTCCGGTCTTGTAATCGAGGAGGATGGTGCTGGTTTTTGGATTGTCGAGCTGGAACTCGGCGAGAACAAGCGGAATGTCGTGGAACACGAGCTGGTCGAGGATCGGCTCTTCTTCGCCGAACGTCAGCATGGCCACGCCTTCCACCTTGCGCTCGATCATGCGCCGGATGCAGGTGGTCAGGACGGCCGGGTCGCTGTTCGAGGAACTGACCAGGATCTCATAGCCGTGAGCAACGGCGATCTCTTCAAAACACTGGATCAGTTCCGGAAAAAACGGATTGGTAATGTTTTCAACAATGATGCCGAATAGCCGGCTGCGGCCTGACACCAGGCTGCGCGCGTGGGAGTTAGGGAAGTAATTCAGCTGCTCAATAGCCTGCCAGACGCGCTTGGACAGTCGATCGCTTACCACCGGGGCGCCGTTAATGGTACGGGAGACAGTGGCAATGGAGACCTTGGCCAGCGCGGCCACGGCGCGAATGTCTGGCGTCTTTTCTTCGGGCTTGCGAGTTACTCGTCGGGCCACGGGCCTGTCCTGCATTCAAGAGCGAGAGTTAAATAAACACAAGAGTACAACAAGCGGCCGTTGAGTGCGAAGCGGCCGGGAACAATCGTTTTGCGCGTGCGCTCAGGACCTGTCGGACAGCAGTAGGCGCAGATCGCGCAGGTTCTGTCCGGTGGGTCCGGTCACAACCGTGTCGCCCAGCCCGGTGAACAGCGGGCACGCATTGAACGTGCGCAGGGACTCTTCAGGGTCGAAGCCGAAGGCGCGCGCCCGCTCCACCGTGGTGGGGTCAACGATGGCGCCGGCGGACCGGGTGTTGCCGTCGATGCCATCGGAGCCCGCGCTGAGCACGGACAGCAGTTCTCCGGAATGCTTCGCCAGATCGAGGGCGCAGGCCAGCGCAAACTGCTGGTTGCGGCCGCCGGCGCCGGGCGTGCGGTCCATGGTGACGGTCACCTCTCCTACCGAAATAAGGCAGAAGCGCTCGTGGGCCGCGCGCTGCTCGTGGAAGCGCTCAACCAGGTAGCGCGCCGCGTCCGCATAATCCCAGTCGTCGCAGGAGTTGTCCACGGCCACAAAGAAGCCGGCTTTCAGCGCTAGCGCGCGGGCATTCTCCACCAGGTCGTGGCTGGAGAGCAGCACTTCGAAGACCGAGTCGCGAAACGCCTCGTGCTCGCCGATGAGTGCCTCGGCACGGGTGAAGGTGCGCGCAGGGGCTTGCCCCGTCCACGGCAATTTGGGCAGGAAAGGTGAGCGCCGGGCTTTGTTGCCCGGCGACTCGGGCAGGTCGGCTCGCTCAAAAAACGCGCTGATCGCCGCGGGCAGCTTTTCGTTCAGGTTGTAGCGGGTGAGCACGCCACGTACGTCGGCCACGGTGGAGTGATCGGGCGAGGTGGGGCCGGAGGACAGAGCGTCCAGCGTTCGCAGCGGCACGTCCGGCAGAAGGATGGAGACCTTGGTGGCCTCAGGCGCGGCAATCGCCAGGCGTCCGCCCTTTACCGCGGAGAAGTGCTTACGCAGCGTGTTGATCTCGTTGATGGGCGCGCCAGAAGCGACTAGAGCGCGGTGGAACTCGACGGTATCTTCCAGGCTGATGGACGGGTCCAGCGGCAGGTCGAACATGGCCGAGCCGCCGCCGGAAATAAGGAAGAAAATCAGCGTGTCCTTCTTCGCCTTCTTCAGCATGGCCAGCGTGGCCCGGGCGGCCTCGAACGACTCATCGTTGGGCAGCGGATGGCCACCTTCAAAATAGCGGAAGCGCCAATTGTGCTTCTTCGGCAGATACTTCGAGCAGCAGATGCCGCGCAGGCCCTTGCGGCGCGGCATGCGCTCCATGAGCACGTCGAGCATGGGCGCGGCGGCTTTGCCCAACGCGATGACGTACACGCGCTTGTAGGCGTTCAGGTCGATCGTGTCCGGGCCGCTGCCGTCGGGTACCAGGCGCTGCATGGTGTGGCCTTCAAAGCGGATGCGGCGGTCAAAAGCCGACTCGATGTTGCAGGCGGCCAGGGCGCCGGAGAAGATTTCAGTTGCCTGCGCGTGCAGGGAATCCAGAGCCGTATCGCTTACTGGAGTCATAAGTGCTGCTCCTGAAGCCAGCCGACGAGCACGTTCTGCATCGTCTCAAGCTGGCCGGCAAAAAAGTGATCGGCGCCGGGTAGGAGCACCAACTTTTTGGGTTCGGCCGTGGTGGCGGCCACACGCTCCAGGTCAGAGGCGGGCGCGTAGGGGTCGCAGGCGCCGCTGAGAAAGAGCTTGGGAAGGGAACAGTGCTGGAGGAAGGAGTAGTGGTAGTCGCGGCCATCCGCGTGGGTGGGCAGCCCGAGCGCGGCCAGGGCGCGTACGTCGTGGTGCGGTGCGCTGGTGCAACAGGCCAGCAGTGCCATGGCCGCGCCAAAGCTGAAGCCGACGACGACGAGCGGAAGGTTGAATGCGTTTTCAATCCACTCGATGGCTGCCAGCACATCTCCTGTCTCTGCCTTTCCGTCGTGCGTTCCCTCGCTCCGTCCGGTGCCGCGGAAGTTGAAGCGAAGCACTGGCCAGCCCAGCCCGAACTCCGGCGCGTTGAGCGCCTTCATGGCGTGGTACACAACCTTGTTGTGCAGGGTGCCTCCGCCTTTGGGGTGAGGATGGCAGACCAACGCCGCGTAACTGGCACCGGGCGCGCCTACGTTTAGGAGCGCCTCCAAACGGCCCGCAGGACCGGTCAGATCGATGCTGCGCAGCGTTGTGCCGCAGGCTTTTTGCGCCGTGGCCACGGGTGCAGATGTGGAGATCATGCCAACGTTATTCTACGCGCAGCCTGGCCGTCTGCCGGGAAGATTTGCACCTCTGCCAGGAGGCCTCCAGCCCTCACGCAAGCCGCCGTTGATGCCATCGAAATGCCCGCTACTGGCTGGGCCGAGGGATACCGGTAGGGTATTCTGGCACCATCATGCCCACACCGCAGCCTCTTGATCCCATCCGGTTTACGCGCGAGCTGGTCGAAATTGAATCCACCACCTATTACGAAGGCGCTGTGGGCGATTTTCTGGCCGATTTTCTGGCAAAGCGCGGCTGGGCGGTGGAGAAGACGCCCGTTGCACAGCCGTCGGACTCAGGTACAACGGGTGCGCGCTGGAACGTTTACGCGGGTATAGCTGGCGAAACGCCTGACGTCGTCTTCTCCACGCACATGGACACTGTGCCACCCTATATTCCCTTCAGCGAAGACGACGAGTTCATGTACGGCCGCGGCGTGAGCGACGCCAAGGGCATTATTGCCGCGCAGGTGGCCGCCGCTGAGCAGTTGCGCGCCGAGGGACTGCGCGTGGGCCTGCTGTTCGTCTCTGGCGAAGAGCGCGACTCGGCCGGTGCTCGCGCCGCCAATCTTGCGCCCAAGGGAAGCCGTTTTCTTATCAATGGCGAGCCGACGGACAACCGCATCGCGCTGGCCTCAAAGGGCGCGCTGCGCGCCTGCATCCGCTGCTCCGGCAAGATGGCCCATTCGGCCTACCCGGAACTTGGCGACAGCGCCATCCACAAGCTGGCCGTGGCGATGAACCGACTGCTGGCGCTCCAGCTTCCTGTCGATCCCGACGCCGGCGACACCACGCTGAACATCGGCCAGGTGCACGGAGGCCATGCGCCCAACGTGGTGGCTGACAAGGCCGAAGCGCAGGTGCTGGTGCGCCTGGTTGGACCGTCTGCTCCGGTGCGCGCCGCGATCGAAGAGGCAGTGGGTGATCTGGGCACCGTGGAGTTCACGCTCGATCTCGCCTTCATCCGACTGCGTGCGGTCGAGGGGCTGCCCACCATGGTGGCGGGCTTCGCCACCGATATTCCTGAACTGACCAACTGGGGCACGCCAGTACTGCTCGGCCCCGGCTCCATTCACGTGGCCCACACGCCCACAGAAAAGCTCGCCAAAGAAGAGCTGATCGAGTCCGTGGGGCTCTACATCCAAGTGGCAAAGCGTCTGCTGGCCTAAAGGCTTTCCTGTTTTCGCAAACCGGCAGAAGAATCCTCAGAGGAAGAGTATGAGCGCATCGATCTACGACATTCCCGTGCACAAGATCACCGGCGAGGCCGCTTCGCTGGCCGAGTTCAAGGGCAAAGTGGTTCTGGTGGTCAACGTTGCCAGCAAGTGCGGCCTTACGCCGCAGTATGAGGCTCTCGAGAAGGTTTACGAGCAGTATCGAGGGCAGGGGCTGGTGGTCGCCGGCTTCCCGGCCAACGACTTCAAGAGCCAGGAGCCCGGCACTGAGGCGGAAATTCAGTCTTTCTGCACCACCAACTACGGCGTGAAGTTCCCCATGTTCAGCAAAATCACCGTGGTGGGCGCGGAGAAGCACCCGCTCTACTCGGCGCTCATTGCGGCGCAGCCCAAGGCCATCAGCGTGGCCGAGGTGCCGTTCGGCGAAAAGCTGAAGGGCTACGGCATTACTCCCAACCCCGAACCCGAAGTGCTGTGGAACTTCGAGAAGTTCCTCGTCAGCCGTTCCGGCGAGGTGGTGAAGCGCTTTGCGCCAGACACTGCTCCCGATGCACCGGAGCTGATCGCGGCCATCGAAGCCGAGCTCGAGAAAAGCTAGCGTTCACGGGCGCAGGGGCAGGGAATTCCCTGCTCCTGCGCCCGTCTTGTATCCTCAGCCCATGTCTGAGTCTGCTTCCCCCGCCGCGAATCTCCTCGAACACTCTGCATCGTCCTATTTGCGCTCCGCGCGGCACCAGCCTGTGCAGTGGAACGCGTGGGGCGAGGCTGCGTTTACTCGCGCGCAGGCGGAGAACAAACCCATTCTGCTGGACATTGGCGCGGTGTGGTGCCACTGGTGCCACGT
>DCFV01000189.1:5635-6156 GCA_002314435.1 Acidobacteriaceae bacterium UBA1795
CACTGGTGCCACGTGATGGACCGCGAGTCATACGAAGACGCGGAGATTGCGAACATTCTCAACGAGCACTTTGTGGCCGTGAAGGTGGACCGCGATGAGCGCCCCGACGTCGACGCACGTTACCAGGCTGCGGTTTCGGCCATCAGCGGGCAGGGTGGCTGGCCTCTGACGGCGTTTCTCACGCCGGACGGACGGCCTTATTTTGGCGGTACGTATTTTCCGCGCGAGGACCGGTACGGGCGCCCCGGCTTTGGCCGCGTGCTGCTGGCGATGGCGCAGGTGTGGCGCGAGCGCCGCGACGAAGCACTCGAGTCGGCCGCGAGCGTGATGGCCGCCATCGAGCAAAACGAGAGCTTCTCTGGCCGCGGAGGCGAACTCACCCCGGCACTCTCTGAGAAGCTGGCCGAGGCCGCGCTGAAGCAGTTTGATCCGCGCTACGGCGGCTTTGGCTCGCAGCCCAAGTTTCCTCATCCAGGGTCGCTCGATCTGTTGCTGCATCTCGCCGTGAACCGCGGCAACCG
>DCFV01000163.1 GCA_002314435.1 Acidobacteriaceae bacterium UBA1795
GGCTCCTTCCATCAGCATTGGCGCTGTAACCGTGCAGCCGGGTGGTACAGGCGTGATCCTGGCCGGCACTGGAGATTCCAACGACGCGCTCGACTCCTATTACGGTGCCGGCCTGCTTCGCTCCATCGATGGCGGCGTTTCCTGGAGCCTTATCAAAGGAACCGCTGATGCATTGTGGAGCTTCGCCGGCGAGGGCTTTGCCGGCTTTGCGTGGAGCACGACAAATACTCAGTTAGTGGTGGCCGCTGTTTCGCAGGCCTATACCGGCGTACTGGTTGACGCTCCCCGGGCCGGCTCCAGCTATGAGGGGCTCTACTATTCGACCGATGCCGGGGCCACCTGGTCGTTGGCTACCATCTCCGATGGCAATGGCTCGGTGGTGCAGGGCGCCACGGCCACCTTCGATCTGCCGGACGGCAATGCTGCAACATCCGTGGTGTGGAATCCGGTGCGGCACATGTTTCTTGCCGCCGTTCGTTACCACGGCTACTACCAATCGACCGACGGCATCACCTGGACCCGGCTCACTGCGCAACCCGGCTACGGGCTCACCACGCAGGCTTGTCCCACTCATCCCGGATCGATCGGCTCGGTCGCATGCCCCATCTTTCGCGGCACCCTGGCTGTCAATCCTGTCACCGGCGACACATTCGCCTGGACGGTTGACGCCAACAATCAGGATCAAGGCATCTGGCAGGATGCGTGCGCCCTCAGCGCCGGAGTCTGCGGAAGCCAGACCATCTCTTTCGCGCGCCAGATCAACACCACGGCCCTCGAGATTGACCAGCCGCCGCTCGGCGCCGTCACCATCGCCAATGGCGATTTCAACCTCGCTCTTGCCGCAGTGCCTTCCGCGCAGGACACGCTGCTGCTTGTCGGAGCGAACGACTTGTGGAAATGCAGCCTTGCAGCCGGTTGCGTCTGGCGCAACGCCACCAACTCCACTTCCTGCATGAGCGCAAAGGTGGCCGAGTACCAGCATGCGTTGGCATGGAACCCCTCCAATCCGCTTCAGGTGCTGATCGGCAACGACAGCGGCCTGTGGCGATCGACGGATGCCGTGGCTGAATCAGGCGCGGTGTGCAGTATGAGCGATGCCACGCATTTCCAGAACCTGAACGGCGGGCTCGGTTCGCTCAGCGATGTAGTCAGCTTGTCGCAGGTGACCACATCGCCGTACGCGTTGCTGGCGGGTTTGGGCGTCAACGGCGCCGCGGGCGTGAAAAGCACTTCCGGCCCGGTTGCCGACTGGCCCCAGGTTCTGGATGGCGAGGGAGGATCGGTCGCCATCGATCCCACAAATCCCTCCAAGTGGTATGTCAACAACCAGGCTGGCGCGTCTATCCACCTCTGCTCGCAGACGAGCGACTGCACGGCCGCGGACTTTGGAACCACGCCCGTCGTGAGCAATGCTGACGTGGGCGGCGACGGCTACACGATGCTCCTGCCCGCGCCGTTTCTCGTCGACCCGCTTGATCCCTCGCAGCTCCTTGTGGGCACCTGCCGCGTGTGGCGCGGACCCGCTGACGGATCCGCTTGGACCAGCGCCAACGCCATCAGTCCGTTTCTCGACGGCCTCACTGGTGTTAGCTACTGCAACGGCGATGCGCTCATCCGCTCCATGGCGGTCGCGGCGCTGCCCGGGGGCGGTGAAGTGATCTATGTCGGCATGTACGGCTCTCTGGACGGTGGCGCCACGCTGGCTGGTCATGTGTTCAGCGCAACGTTCATTCCCGGCTCGTCCACTCCCGTCTGGCGGGACCTGACAGCGAATCCAGTGACCAACGATACGCAGGGTCTGAACATCGAGCAGTTGGACATATCCAGCATCTTCATCGATCCGCACGACACGACTGGAAAAACGGTCTATGTGACCGTGCAGGGCGTACGCGAAGGCGCCAACCAGGTGCGCACTATTTACCGGTCAACGGACGGCGGCGCGCACTGGGCCTACGCCTCTTTCGGGCTTCCATACACCGCGGCCAATAGCCTCGTCGTCGACCCGCAGGACGCCAACATTGTCTACGTCGCAACCGACGCTGGCGTCTTCGTCACGCAGCAAATTACGTCGTGCGTCACAAGGACCGCCGGTTGCTGGACCATCTACGGCGCAGGACTGCCGCAGGCGCCGGTTACGCAGTTGAGCGCCTCGCCACAGTCGGTGTCGCCCAACGTTCTGGTGGCAGGCACCTTCGGACGAGGAATCTGGCAAATCCCGTTGCTCACCGCAGGCACCCAGTTGACCACAGCCAGCGTCGATCCCACTGCGCTGGACTTTGGATCTGTCGCCTACGGCACACTCAGCAGCCCGCAGACCATCACCCTCACCAACACCGGAGGCATCGCGCTGGCCGCCTCTTCCATCACTGTTACCGGCGACTTTACCGAGACCGACAACTGCCAGAGTGTTGCTGTCAACGCCGGAGCCAGCTGCGCTATCCAGGTCACCTTTACGCCTTCGCAGTCCGGCAGTCGAACTGGCGAACTCACAATCAGCGCCAACGTGTCCGGCGGCCAGCTCACCGCGGAGCTCAGTGGCACGGGAGGAACTCCCGGCTCGGTTTCGCTGTCTCCTACGCAGATCAATTTCGGCCAGGTTCAGGCGGGCACCACGTCCAGCCCGCTTGCGGTGACTGTTCAGAACCTCCAGGCCGGCGCAATTTCCATCAGCAGTGTCAGCATCACATCGCCCTTCGTGCTGCAGAGCAACACCTGCGGCAACTCGCTCGCCGGCAACAGCAGCTGTCAGTTCCTGGTTGCGTTCGCGCCAACTCAGGCTGGCACCGTCTCGGGGATACTTTCGCTGATTGACAGCACCGGAACCCAGACCGCCCAACTCAGTGGCACCGGCGCCAGCGTTGCGACTGACAGCCTTTCTCCCATGTTGCTCACGTTCGCTGGCACCGTCGTTGGCCAGACCTCGCCCACCCAGACCATTTCGCTCACCAACAGCGGCGACCTCGCGCTCGAGTCGATCGCAGTAGCGGTCAGCGGGCCGTTCACCGTTTCCAGTACCTGCGGTGCACAACTCGCCGGTCACTCCAGCTGCGCAATCGGCGCCGTCTTTGCGCCCGTTGCTTCCGGCTCGGCCGCGGGCACGCTTACGGTCACGGATGCATTACGTTCACAGAGCGTGACGCTCTCCGGCACCGGTCTGCAGCCACCAACCATCGCCGTCAGCCCAACCTCACTCTCTTTCGCTGCACAGCAGGTCGGCGTGGCCAGCTCGCCACTCACGCTTACCGTCACCAATATCGGCGGAGCCCCGATGGCAGGCCTCACGTTTTCCATCACTGGCACCTCGGCCGGAAGCTTTTCTACCGGTACCGCGACCTGTGCCACAACGCTGGTGAGCGGCGCGAGCTGCACCGTCCAGGTGGTGTTCACTCCTGCCGGGGCGGGTGGGAGCGCGGCAACACTCACCGTCGCGTCACCAACGCCTGGGGTTAAACCAGTCGCGATTTCTCTAAGCGGCGCAGCTTCGTCTTCCGCTGGACTCAACGTGCGCCCTGCGCAGATGAGCTTCAGCGTGGCCACGTTGGGCCAGGCCAGCGCAGCGCAAATAGCCACCATCTCCAACATTGGCTCGACCCCCGCGAGCGGTCTCGCCCTGGCCACATCTGCGCCCTTCAGCCTGACACAGGACACCTGTGGCGCCAGTCTGGCCGGCGGCTCCAGTTGCACGGTAGGGGTCATCTTTACGCCCTCAGCCAATGGCACCGCGGCAGGCGCGCTCTCCATCAGTTCCACCAACCTAATCTCCGCGGTGGTTCTGCTGTCCGGCGCCGGAGGTGCGGTAGGCTCCTCACTCCTTCAGCCGGCCTCGCTAGTGTTTCCAATCACCGCCATCGGAGTCACCAGCAGCGCCCAGACCATCGCCGTCACCAATACCAGCCCGGTTGCGCTCACTGACCTTGCGCTCACCGTCTCCAGCGGCTTTCAGATCAATGCGACAACGTGTGCGTCGCCTTTGGCCGCCGGGGCCAGTTGTACCGTGTCCATCAGCTTTGCGCCCTCCGTCAGCGGTTCGCAGGCGGGCACACTGACCGTCTCCAGCAGCGCCCTCGCGACCGATGTGCAAGCGGCTCTCACCGGTACCGGCTTTGACTTCACCGTAGCCATCGGCTCGGCAATTCAGAGCATCGCCAGCGGCCAGACGGCAACATTCGGCCTGACGCTCACGCCGCTGGGCGGTGTGGCCGCTGGATTCACCTACAGTTGCGGCACGCTGCCCGCTAACACCTCCTGCAGCTTCAACCCCGCCACCACATCCGCAGCCGCCAACAGCACCGGCAGCGTGCTGCTCAGTGTCGTCACCGGTCATGCTGTGACAGCAACCGTTCGCCCGCCCGCACGTTCCGGCTGGGGACCGGCCATTGCCCTCTGCGGAGTTCTGCTGCTGCCGGTGGCGTGGTGCCGTCGACATCGTGCGTTGCTGTTGGTCGCTCTACTGGCCATCCTGTCGGGCGGCGCTACCGGCTGTGTGGCCTCCGGCGGTGGCACCAGCAGCAGCGGTACATCCGGCAGCGGCTCCACTACGCCTGCGGGCACGTACACAATCGTCGTCACTGCCAAATCGAACGGCGCATCTCACGATGCGTCACTCACACTCACGGTGGACTGAGGCGGTGAGCAAATGGCGACCGTCTATACTTGTACTTCGAGCAGTACAAGCCATTTCACTTGGCCCGGTCGCACGGGCCGGAACAAGGGGAACACCAGGCAGATGACCGCCAAAGTATCTGTAGAAGATGTGGAGCGGGTAGCCGAACTGGCGAACCTGGAACTGGAGCCGGAAGAGTCCGGGCGCATGGTGCACGACCTGAACGCCATCCTCGACTATGCTGCCCAGTTGAACGAGCTCGACACCAAAGGTGTGACTCCGTTGGCCCAGGTCAGCGAACTCGAAGGCGCGGGCGGCGCAGGCTCCCTGCGGCCGGATGTGAAGCAGCCCTCGCTTGACCGTGCCGCAGTCATGCCCCAGGCGCCGGAGACCGACCAGGTCTTCTTCAAAGTGCCTAAGGTGATTGAGCGCTAGACCCGCTGCGCCGCGCGCCGCTGCCGCGTTACAACTAGGGGTTAGCAGAGCCCGCCGAAGGGCCGGAGAGGAAAGCCGGATTGCCCAGTGAAGTGAAGTTGTCCGAATCGTATGCGGAAAAGCCCAAGAGCCTGTCCGAGCTGCGCGAAGGTATAGCCGCAGGCCGAGTCAAGGCCGTAGATCTCACCACCAGCTACTATGACCGCATTGCGGTGGTGAATCCGCACCTTAACGTCTATCTGAGCCTGACCAAAGAGCGCGCACTAGAGCAGGCAGCGCGCGTAGATGCGGCCGCGGCCAAGGGAGATCCGCTCGGCCCGCTCGCCGGCATTCCGGTTGGCATCAAGGACGTGCTGGTGATGAAGGGCGCGCCTGCCACTGCGGGCTCCAAAATTCTGAAGGGCTATGAGCCGCCCTACGACGCAACTTCCGTGACCAGGCTCGAGGATGCGGGCGCTGTCCTGATCGGCAAGATCAACTGCGACGAGTTTGCGATGGGCTCGTCGAACGAAAACTCTGCCTATGGGCCGGTGCGCAACCCCGTCGATCCGGAGCGCGTGCCCGGCGGCTCCAGTGGTGGCTCTGCTGCAGCTGTCGCGGCCAACCTCGCCGTGGCTTCGCTTGGAACGGATACAGGCGGCTCCATTCGCCAGCCAGCCAGCTTCTGCGGCGTGGTCGGCGTGCTGCCCACCTATGGCCGGGTCTCGCGTTACGGCCTTATCGCCTTTGCCTCTTCGCTCGACCGCGTCGGTCCCTTCGCCGGCAACGTGCGGGATGCTGCGACGATGCTTGGCGTTATCGCCGGTCACGACCCGAAAGATGCGACCAGCTCGCCTGCACCCGTCCCCGACTATGCGGCTGAGAGCGACAAGCCCGTCGAAGGTCTACGCATTGGCGTGCCCGCCGAGTACTTTGCCGACGGGCTTGACCCCGAAGTGCGCGTCGCTATCGAGCAGGGCATCGCCTCGCTCAAGGCTGCGGGCTGCGCAGTGAAACCCATCAC
>DCFV01000024.1 GCA_002314435.1 Acidobacteriaceae bacterium UBA1795
GTGTCGTCGACGATGACCTCCAGCTGCTTGTCGGTCAGGTCAGTGATGGACACGCGGCTGACCTTGGCGGGCTGCAGTGCCTTCTCGGCAAAGGTCGTGATCTCTTCAGAGAACTCGATGATGTCGATTTTTTCACCGCGCAGTTCGCGGATGATCGATTGCACGCGCATGCCCTTCATACCGACGCAGGCGCCCACCGGGTCCACATCCTTGTCGCGCGACTGGACTGCGATCTTGGTACGCTCGCCAGCTTCGCGGGCAATGGCGCGGATGACCACGGTGTTGTCGTAGATCTCCGGCACTTCCGACTGGAACAGATTCGACACCAGCTCCGGTGCGGCACGCGAAACGATGACCTGGGGGCCCTTGGCAGCGCGGTCCACCTTGAGCAGAACCACGCGCACGCGTTCACCGATGGTGAACTGCTCGAGGCGCGACTGCTCGCGCTTGGGGCAGCGGGCTTCCGCCTTGCCCAGGTCGAAGATGATGTCCTGGCCTTCGATACGCTTGACCGTCGCGTTCAGTACTTCCTTTTCGCGGTGCGCGTACTCCTGGAACACGGTGTCGCGCTCGGCCTCACGGACCTTCTGGAAGATGACCTGCTTGGCCAACTGGGCGGCAATGCGGCCGAGCGGCGTGGTGTCGCGATAGATACGGATCTCGCTGCCGACCTCGACGCCCGGGGCCAACTCGCTGGCCTCAGTGAGCGTGATCTGGTTGACCGGATCTTCGATCTCGGCATCGTCGTCGACGACCGTTTTATAGATGTAGGCGGTGATCTCGCCAGTTTCCTTGTTCAACTCCCCACGCATGTTTTCCTGCGTCTTGTAGAACTTGCGGGTGGCCAGGGCAATAGCCTCTTCCACGGCGCCGACCACGATCTCGGGCTCAATGCCCTTCTCGCGACTGAGGAGTTCGATGCTTTGATACAGAGCGCTAGCCATAACGTTCGCGTGCTTTCTCAAGGGGATGCTGTGCGCGCTTGTCGACTGCCGCAACGCACAGGTTAGTCAATGTTCGATAGAGGGCGACGGCACCTTTTCCGTCCTGACCCTCAGGGGGACTGCGGCCGATCTCCGTTACCGCTAGATCTCGGGAATCAGCTGCGCCTTCTCAATGTTGGCGAGCGCAATCTCCACCGTATTCACGCCGGCCTTCCGGCTCTTGCTGTTCTGCCGCACCTGGGAGAGGTCGAGGGTAATCGCCTCGCCCGGCCCCGCCGTCATTCTGCCCTGCCAATGGCGGTTGTTGCGGACCGGCTCAAACGTCTGCACTTTGACCAAGCTGCCGGCAAACCGTGCGAACTCTTCCGGACGGGACAGCTTGCGATCCAGGCCCGGCGAACTGGCTTCCAGCGTGTACTCGGCGCCCGGGATCAGGTCTTCCACATCCAGCAGCACACCAAAGTCGCGGCTGAAGTTCGAGCAATCCTCATGCGTGATGCCGGAAAGCTGCTCAATGCTCAGCTTGCCTGAAGCCAGCCGCTCCGGCAGGTCTTCCGTTCCCGCTTCAATGGCTGCTTTCAGCTGTGCACGACCTTCCGCATTCTTTTCCAGCGTCACGCGCAGAATGCGTTCCTTGTCGCGGCCGGTGAGTTCAACGTCGACCACGTCCAGTCCATGCGATGCAGCCACCCGCTCCGCCGCTGCCCGGATTTCCACAAGCTTTGCCGCCATCCAACCTATCGCGTGCGAGTCCGCACATCCCTGTCCGGGCGACGGCCCTACGGTCCTTTGATTCAGAGGAGTTTGCCCCAAAGAAAAAGTGGGCTGTAAGCCCACTCATCTCTCCGCCAGCCGGTGAACTCACGGCACATCTAGCAGACAAACTCGTTGCAGCAATAGAATACGGCGAAACACTGGGAAACACAACGGTAGAGGAGTTGAAAATCTGTCGATTGGGGTCGTTAGAGCGCCTTCCATCAGATGGCGGAGCCGCTTGTCTCCCTATGAAACTGAACGGCCAGCAGGATCCCGAGGAGGATCAAGGCCGTCCAATCAAACGAGATGGCGGCGAGTTCGAAGCGGACGTCGAGGTTCACTCCGAAGTGCCAGGACAGCCACAGAAAACTGGCGATGGTGAGGATCGCGCTCCCGAGAAGGATCCAGCGGATCGATTTTTCCAGGCGGCTGTCGTGCCGGATGGCGAGCGCAGCGAATGCAAACGCTGTGCTTAGAATCAGATAGCCAAGATCTTCGAGCGCGATGAAGATGCCGTGGGGATTGTACTGGGTGAAGAGCGCCACGCCGTCCGCTTCGCCCTTAAGCTGACTGGGGGCGATCACCTCAATTTGAACGAAATAGTCCAGCGTAACGACGGTTGCGGCCATCGTGGCCAGGCAAAGCCCTATGAGGCTGAAGACCTTACTCCCGTGCTTTGTGAGGATATGGAGGCAGGCCATCAACACCACAAACAGAGGGGTCATCAGAAGGGCAGGCACCATCCAGAGGAAATCCCGAGGAATGAATTGAATTGCGTCCTTATAGGGATAGCTGATGCAGATGCCGGTGCAGAACAAGCCGGAGCGTGGAGGCGTGGCAATACCGATGGCGAATGCGACGGCGGTGCATGCGGCCAGCAAAATGGCGGCCCAGAATCCCAGCCGGCTGGCCATCCTGTCGGTGGTGGCTGCGCCGACGTGACCGATTTCAGGCTCGTTTCTCAATGTAGGTCTCCGATGCGGGGCGCGTGGCCGACCCAAACGCGCAACGAGGAGAAGCGCCGCAAGCATACGGCGACCCGGGCCGAAATACAACGCATGGTTCCGGAAATGGCCGATCCCGGCTCCGACGGGGTGGCCGGTGACGGGGATGGCACCCCCTGGGGCCCTCGGGGGCTTTTACCGATGCGTCCGAATTACCAAAGTGTAGAATTCGAGGCAACCCGCGAGGCCCTTTACAGTGAAGCAGCATCTTACAGAAAAGGAATCGAGCGGACTTTTGGAAACATAAGAAAGCAGGGATGTTGGGAGTGGTCCTAC
>DCFV01000065.1 GCA_002314435.1 Acidobacteriaceae bacterium UBA1795
GCGGATTTTGGGGGGCAGGTCAGATTCACCACACGCTTACACTTAACAGCGAACAATATTGGGAGCGTCGATTCCCCTGGTGGCGTTGCGTGTATCGATCACCAAACTTGCTTTCGACACAATGTCGCGCATGTCGTATTGTGAGTGATCTGTGACGACAACAACACAGTCAAACTCAGGGACCTTCTCGAGCGATGTGCAAGTCATGTTGAGTGCGTACTTGCGCCCCTTTCCCACACTCGAAAAGAAGGGATCGTTATAGGAAACGCTGGCGCCGCGCTTCTGGAGCAGTTCAATTATGGTCAACGATGGGGATTCTCGAAGGTCGTCGATGTCTCGCTTGTACGAAAGGCCAAGGATCAGGACTTTCGCCCCGCACAGGGCCCTCCCGCGCTGACTGAGCGCTTCAACGATGTTGTCAAGAACGAAGTAGGGCATGCCGATGTTCACTTCTCCGGCAAGCTCGATGAACTTTGTGCGGAAGTCATACTCGCGCGCCTTCCACGAGAGATAGAACGGGTCGATGGGAATGCAGTGGCCGCCGAGGCCGGGGCCTGGATAAAAAGCCTGAAAACCAAAGGGCTTAGTCTTCGCGGCATCGATGACCTCGTGAATATCAATATCCATGCGCATGCAGAGTTGCTTGAGTTCGTTCACCAGCGCGATATTCACACAACGATAGATGTTCTCGAGCAGCTTGGTCATCTCGGCAACTGCGGGCGTTGAGACGGGAACGGTCCGATTGAAGATGGTTCCGTAAACGGAACAGGCAAGATCGCGAGCTACCGGTCCACAGCCACCGACGACCTTGGGAATATCGCGGCGTGCGACGGTATCGTTACCCGGGTCTTCGCGCTCCGGCGAGAAAGCGACGTAGAAGCCGGACGATGCGGCGTCGCGTGCGACGGAGAGGCCGGCGTGGTTGCCCTTCTCGAGCAGAGGGACAACAACTTCTTCCGTGGTTCCGGGATATGTCGTGCTCTCAAGAATGACGACGTGGTTGGCATGCAGGTGCGGCGCGATGAATTTCGCGGTCTGAATGACAAAGCTGAGGTCCGGCTCATGATGCTCGTCCAGCGGAGTGGGAACACAGATGATTACCACATCCATCGCTGCAATCAGGCTGTAGTCGCCGGTGGCATTGAAGCCGTGCTTCTGCGCTGCCTGAATCTCCACGGCGGGAATACGAACGATATAGGACAGCCCCTTATTCAGGCTGTGTACTTTTCGCGGATCGATATCGAAGCCGGTCACCTGAAATCGCTGCTCACTAAACAGCAGCGCTAGAGGCAAACCGACATACCCCAATCCGACAATCCCGATGCGGGCCTCGCGTGCTTGAATGCGGCCAATCAAACTCATCACAGCATCACTTGTTTTCGATTCCATAACTTACCCTTCTTAGCTTCTTCCCAACAGCTGCGCTGCATTTGTTGGATATTCTCTGTCGGCTTTGGCACACATGAATCCGCGCTGCAGACGCCGTTCCATAATTGACCACATCAAGTAGATTCGCGGACTTTACATTGACATGCCTCCTCTCTTCGAGGGGGTCCTGGCTGAGTTTTCGCGGCTTATGTTTCGCCTTGGCGAATTCCGTAGCGAGAGACAGAAACAGCACGGCCTGCGGCCGGAAGTTCTGCGTTGCTGTTCATCTATGTAGAACTGGCGGTAATGTGCAGTCTCTATTCAGACAGCGCGCGCTGCTTCTTTATCGAACAGAAGATCAACCCGTTAAGAAACTCGTGGCGCAGTTTGCTGTTGAACGATTCGCAGTAGCCGTTCTCCGGGGAAGCGTCCAACTCGATATACAGCGCCTTCGCGCAGTGTTGGGTGATAGCGCGGCCTGCTGTGTAGTTGCTCCACCCTATAGACGTCTAGGAACTTGTTGAAAAACTATTGACGGGCAGCAAAGCCGAAAACATGATCGCGCCAGAATGCCCGAGAAACGATCGGAAAACGCTCGGTGATGGTTTTGGTAGACCTTTTTTGTCGTATTCCGGGACTTCGAATCCTTTTTCAACAAGTTCCTAGGGCCCAAGACATCAGAACGTCATCCCCATCCAGGAAGACCAGATACTCTCCGACGGCCAGAGATGCGCCGTGGTTGCGCGCAGCTCCCGCTCCGCGATTTTCTGGCAATCTTGCAAAAACGATGGAATCGCCAAAAGTCTGAAGGACGTTCGCGGTACCATCCTGAGAGCCATCATCCACAACGATGATTTCCTTGTTTGGGTGCTTCTGGAATAAGGCGGATTCAACGGCTTCCCTTACGAATTCCTCGTGGTTATGACAGACGATTATGATGGTGAACAATGGTTCCACCAGATAATCCTTTACGCGAAGGAACTTGATCTACTACCCATGGCTGCATTGCTTCTGCCATCGATTTGGTGAGTTGGGCGGCAAGCTCTGAGACATGGGGATGAGCCAGCAGGTTCTGCTGGTGCCCGGGTATTTCGATTATCTTTACGTTTCCTTGCAGTGTTTCCTTCCAACCGAGGTATTCGTCTGAATCGAGCCCAAGTAGCTGCTCTTTTGCACGGAAGAGGATCACATCGCCATCGTAGACAGGTGGCTCGTACTTAATGGCAGCCTTTGAGTGTTCAATGCCCAGCGCCTCGATAATGTAATGTTGCCGCTGGCGAGACAGATCCGGGTTGCGAGTTGCATCTATCCAACCCAGGCCGAATGCAGCCTTTGCTCCCAAGTGCTCCAGCGTGTATCTAAACCTATCCCCGAAATAGGGGGCGCCGCGATGCATGAAGTTCTCGAGTTCAAGTTTAACCCGCTTTTTCGCACGATACCAAAACCTCTGGGGTGCATGAACATCTGCCTTGAAGTTCATAGCGCGCGGGTGTGATGCCTGGATGAGCACCAGCAGGGGCACATTCTGCCCCGCATTCTTCAACTGGTAAGCAGCTTCTATTGCCAAGAGACCGCCAAAGCAAAAGCCGCTCAGGAAGTACGGGCCTTGCGGTTGAAAGCTCCGGATCTCGTTCACATATGCAGAAGCCATCTCTTCAATTGAGGCTCCAACTCGAATATGGCCGTCCAGACCGCGCGCCTGAAGGGCGAATACTGGTTGATCCTCCCCTAACAGGCGGCCTAGAGCGTGATATTCGAGAGTATTGCCGCCATGGGAATGCATGAGAAACAGCGGTGGCTTGCTCCCATCAGGATGAATGGGCACCAGGGACGACCATGAGGGCGCTGAGTTTTCCGTGCGAAGAACATCAGCCATCGTGGCGATGGTGGGGGCCTGCAGCAAAGTTGCAAGGGGCAGTCTGACTTTGCAGAGCTTTTCGACTTCGTTCATCAAGCGAACAGCCAGAAGTGAATGGCCACCAAGTTGGAAGAAATTGTCGTGAATTCCGATCTTTTGGGCATTCAAAACCTTTGCCCAGATCGGCGCAAGATGCTGCTCCATCTCGTCTCGAGGAGCAACATACGCTTCCGCGACGGTTGAAGCTTCACTTTGTGGTGAGTGCAGTTTGTCGTCGAATGTTCCATTGAGGGAGAGCGGCTGGTTCTCCACCTGAACAAAGAGAGAGAGCGACCGGGAAGACGCTGGCTCACTACCCGAATGCGCATGTACTTCAACGCCTTGGAGAGGCGCTTGAGCCAGTTCTTCGGAGAGACATGCTAGTTGAAAAGTGCTCTTAACAGGTTGTGTAGCCATCTCTCCGAGGATTGCTTCAAAGTCCGCAAGCCAACGCTCAATAGTCTCCTGTCTGAAGAGCTCAACATCGTGGTGACTGTGCAATTCGAGGCCCTCAGACGATTCCACCGCGCTCAGGTACCACTCGAAGGACTCAAAGCTCTTAGGGTTGCTCGCGTAATCAAGAGAGAAGCCGCGTTGGTCAAGTTCTTCGGGGCGAAATTTCTTGAATCCAGTTAGGCCAACCGGGATGGGAGACATACGGGTCCGGCTGGAGGAAACCAACTCCTCCATCAGATTGACAGTCGTGAACGAAAGATGGTCCATCGCTTCTGCCAACTCTTGTTGTACTCGGCGGATCAGCGCTACAGCGTCCTCGTCGGGGCGCAGCTCTGCCAGGAACGGCATCAGACTGACGCAATGGCCGACGAGTTGGGTTTGGCCGAGGAACGGCTGTTCGGCGATCGAGAGCGTGAGGATGAACCTTGTCTGACTGGAGAGACGGGCAAGGAGGATGGCGAGCGCTGCCACGTTGACGGCGAACAAACTGCAGCCCTGTTCGGCTGCCACTGCGCGGACTTGCTCAACGATCTGCGTACGGAGTGTGCGATCGACGCGGGTGGCGCTGTGCTCTCGCACTGGCTTGCGGGAGAAATCGGCGGGGAGCTCAAGAGCTGGGACACCGCGGGCGAACTTACGTGCCCAGTAAGCGCGGGCCGCCTCAAACTCCTGCGAGTGTGTGCGCACATCGGCCATGTTGGCATAGGCCGCAAAGCTAGGCGCTGGCGGCAGCGACTCCTTCTGCCCCGACAGTTCACGGGAATAGAATGTGCAGAAGTCCTGGATAAGGACATCCAATGACCAGCCGTCGCAAATAACGTGATGCAGGGTGAGAACGACTGCGGCCTCTTGCGGGCCAAGTAGGAATATAGAGGCACGGACCATGGGACCGGAATGAAGTGCGAACGGACGCGCCGCCTCCTCGCGCGCCAGCTGCCTGAGCCGCCGCTCGCGTTCCTCCCGCGCACCCACGGTAGATAAATCTTGCACCGGCACATCGAGCTGGAACCCGTTCGAAATTTGCATCTCAGCGCCGGACGGATCGACGGTAGCGCGCAGTGCATCGTGCCGCTCGACGAGTCTCTCGAGTGCACGGCGGATGTGCGGTACGTCGATCTGCCCGGAAATTTCAAGCGTGATGGACTCGTTGTAGGAGGCCGACAAATTCTCCGAGATGCTTGACGAGTAGAAGATGCCCCGCTGCGCCAAGGTCGTGACAGCCTTAACCGGCGGTATGGGCACGGCTTCAGACAAGACACGAGGCTCAGCCGGGTTTGCTCCTTTGGTCAGCTTTGCCAAGGATTCTTGTATGGAGGTGAGGATTCTACCTTGCTCGGCCACGGCAGAGATGAGTGCCTGCACGGTGGGGTCAACTACTCCGGTCGGAGCAAGTGGCACCGGAGTTTGCGCGGGACGCGGCGCGGAAACGACCGGAGCCGAAGAGGCAGACGAGAAGACCTCAGGCGGCAGCGTCGCGTCGAGGTGCGCCGCCACCATTTCAACGGTTGGGAACTGATTCATCAACTTGCTAAAGCCAATCTTGATGCCGAACTCGCTTTCGATTTCGACGGAGACCTGGGCGAGCGATAAGGAATCGAAACCCTGCTCGATGAAAAGCGTCGAAGCAGAGAGTTGGTTAGCCTCATGACCCGAAATCTGCGCAATGAGATCAATCAGCCGCGCGCTGAGGTGTTCCTTACGAGAGGCAGCCGCTGCAGATTGTGTCACCTGACTGATGACTGCCGCTTGCGCCTGGGACTCGGGCGCAGGAGAAGGCAGGAGCACGGACGCAGCAGGCGAATCCTCTGCAGGATCAATCCAGTACCGCTGTCTCTCGAACGGATACACGGGTAGCGGAATGCGCCGGCGATCTTCATTGGCGTAGAAGGCGTCCCAGTCCACGGTAACGCCGTTGCCCCAAAGGGAGCCTATGGCAAAGAGTACAGAAGCCCATTCCTGGTTGTCCTCGTGGGTATCGGACAAGGTCGGGATGGCGACGCAAGACTCAGTGATGGCGTAGTGCTGGCGCACGAGTGAGCACAGAGTGGAGCGGGGGCCGCACTCGAGGAACAGGTCATAACCGAGTTCCTTGAGCTTGAGGGCTGCTTTCGAAAACTCCACAGTTGCGCGCGCCTGACGCGCCCAGTACTCAGGACTGGTTGCCTCGGCTTCGGTAATCAGCTGGCCCGTTACGGTAGAGATGAATGGACGAACCGGTGCACGCAGATGGACCTTGGCAATCTCGTCGCGCAGTGGTTCAACCATGGGGTCCATCATCGCCGAATGGAAGGCGTGCGAGGTGTACAGGGGACGGCAGACGATGTTGTCCGCCTCGAGCTGCGTGCGCAGCGATTGCACGTTGGCGTCAGAACCTGAAACAACGCAAAGCTTGGGCGCATTGTTGGAGGCGATCTGCACTCCGGACGGAAGCATGCCGGCTACGGTTTCGGCAGCGGCGCGCACGGCCATCATGGATCCGCGAGGCAGGTCCTGCATGAGGCGCCCACGCAGAGCTACGATGCGCAGCACATCTTCGAGATCCCAGACACTCGCCAGCGTGGCAGCGACAAACTCACCGATGCTATGGCCGACCATGACGACAGGGCGGATGCCGAGCGATTCCCAGAAGCGTGCGAGCGCATACTCGATTACAAAGAGCGATGGCTGGGTGAAGAACGTATCCTGCAATGAGATTTGCGCTGTCTCGTCGTCGCCAGATTTGGGATACAAGAGTTCGCGCAGGTCGCAGCCAAGATGGGGCTTGAGGATCTCGCAACAATCGTCGACGACAGCGCGGAACAGAGGCTCCCCAGCGTAGAGATTCTGCCCCATGTTGACGTACTGGGTTCCCTGACCGCCAAAGAGAAAAACAACAGGGGGATCGCGCCTCTCACAGCGCATGGTAGTACCCCGACGGGGGTCGGGTTGCAGAAGAAGTTGGGCTGCTTCAATGGTGCTGCCGGCGACCACGAAGCGTCGCATGGCCATCTGCCTGCGGCCCGTCTGCAGTGTGAAGGCCGCGTCGGCGAGAGTGTCCTCAGGGGCGGATTGAAAATGACGAGCAAACGAAGCACCAAGGGCATCGAGCGCAGGAGCAGTGCGGGCCGAGATGGGCAAGAGTTGCAGAGGGCGCGCGTCGCGGGGACTCGGCGGCGGGGGAGCCTCGCCGAGAATGACATGCACATTGGTGCCGCCGAAACCGAACGAACTGACAGCGGTGTGACGGGGGCGCTCAGTGCGCGGGAACGGGATAAGACGATCGGCGACAATGAACGGACTGTCAGCAAAGTTGATGCGCGGATTGGGATTCTTGTAGTGAATGGTGGCAGGAATCTGTTCCCTGTGCAGCACGAGGGCAGCCTTGATGAGGCCTGCGACGCCAGCGGCATTGGTCGGATGACCAATGTTGCCCTTAAGGGAGCCTATGAAGCAAAACTGCTTTTTCTGCGTCTTGCGACGGAAGACACTGGTGAGCGCCTGGATCTCAATAGGGTCGCCAACCGGCGTGCCAGTTCCATGCGCCTCGATATACCCAATCTCTTCGACATTGATCCCTGCAACAGCCTGTGCCATGGCGATGGCCTCTGCCTGGCCTTCAACGCTTGGCGCCAAGAAAGACGCAGGGCGCGAGCCGTTGTTATTCTTGCCCGAGCCTTCGATCACTGCAAATATGGTGTCGCCGTCCCGTAAGGCGTCGGAGAGACGCTTAAGGACGACGACGCCGGCGCCGTCGCAGAACATGGTGCCGGACGCATCAGCATCGAATGGGCGGCAATGCCCATCGCTGGCGAAGGTTCCACCCTCGGTGTAGACGAAACCACTTTTTTGAGGGACGCAGATATCAATGCCGCCGGCTAGCGCCATGTCGCACTCGTAGCTGAGCAACGCACGATAGGCCAGATCGACGGCCAACAAAGTGGTAGAGCAAGCAGTGTTTAGACTGACGGCGGGACCACGTAGATCGAGCAGGTAGGCGGTCCGCAGTGCAATATAGTCCTTTTCGTTGCCGTACTCGACGGCCAGCCTTCCAGCGCGTGCGAGCAGATTCGGATGGGTGAGCAGATTGGTGGTGTAGTAGTGGTTGTCGCCAATTCCTGCATAGACGCCAATGAGTCCCTTGTAGCGGGCGGGATCGCAGCCTGCGCTTTCGAAGGCGTTATAGGCCAGCTCTAGAAAAACACGCTGCTGGGGGTCGGTGACCTTGGCTTCTAATGGGCTGATTCCGAAGAACCCGGCGTCAAACAGCTCCGCACCTTCAATGATGCCGCGGGCGCGCACGTAATCGGGAGCGTTGCGCAAGCGCTCGTCAACGCCGGGGCCGAGTTCCTCCGGCGTAAAGAAAGAGATCGATTCCCTGCCCTCGCACAAGTTGCGCCAGAGCTGCTCCAGATCATCGGCGCCGGGAAAGCGACCTGTCATGCCGACGATTGCGACGGCTTCACGGTCTAACTCGTCGCTGCCGTGCCCGCGTAGACGAGCGACTCGCGTCTCCGCATCTGAGACAAGCGACACGTCACTCTCGCCACCATCGAGGAAATGGCTTAGCTGTGCGATGGTGGGATATTGAAATACCTTGACGGGAGGAATTTCGCGGCCGAGTCGACTACCGCAAGCACTGACCATGCGGAAAACTGCAATAGAGTTGCCCCCGAGATCGAAGAAGCTGTCATCAATGCCTATGGCATCAACCTTCAGGAGTTCCTGCCACACACCTGCGAGTTG
>DCFV01000110.1:0-1388 GCA_002314435.1 Acidobacteriaceae bacterium UBA1795
GTGCGGCGCTGCGGGCCCAACACGCCGATGTAGGCCGGTGGAGCGCTGAGCGCGAGCAGGGATGCAAGAATGCGCGCGTCCTGCTCAAAGCTGTGCGTCATCAGAACGCATGCATCCGTGGGAAGGGGCGATACGATGCCTGGTGCGTTCCCAGGTAGATCGGCAATCGGCAGTGTGTTTACTGTGTCGGCTTCAGCGAAGCGCGAACGCGTTGCGAGATGTGCCCTGCCGTCAGCAACTGCGACAAACCAGCCGAGTTCGCGCGCGAATGCAAGGAGAGGCTTGGCATCATCGCCTGCGCCAAAGATCCAGAGACCCGGGCGGGCTGAACGATAGTCGACCCAGACGCGTTGCGACTCTGCATCGAAACCGACTCGCTGCTCAAAGGAGGCGCGCCGTGCAAGACCGCGCGCAGCAAGAACCTGAAGCTCTGCAGCGCCTGCTGTTTCACCGGGCGAGAATGCGCGTGTGCCGATGCGCGGTCCTTCCAGCACTGTGGCAATTGCGAGCGGTATACGGGCGTGAAAGGCTGTTTCCATTGCCGCCAGCAGCGGAGCCGCGGTCGACTTGCGTTCCAGCAGAATCGAAACAACGCCGCCGCAACCGGATCCGTAGGGCATTTCGCCATCATCTGCTGCAGTGGAATATCGTTCGACGACTGGACCCTCGGCGGTGAGCCACCATGCACGTCGCGCGACTTCGGCTTCGAGGCATCCGCCACTCACTGTGCCCGCGCGGCGGCCGTCCTGCGCAAGCAGCATGCGCGCGCCGGGCTTGCGATAGCTCGATCCCTCGACCGCGACCACCGTTGCAAGAACGTAGTCCTCCTGTGCGGAGTCCAGTTCGTGCCAAAGCGGAAGGATGCGTTCGAGGTCGGTCATGTACTCCTTGCGCGATCAGGCTTCCATGATCGCTGATTGCAGCAGATGTTCGATGCGAACAGGTAGCTCGCGCACGCGCACCCCGGTGGCGTGATAGACGGCCGCGGTGATGGCTGCAGCAACTCCAGCGAGTCCAATTTCGCCCACGCCGCGCGCTCCATACTCGCCCATCGCCGGGTCAGGGTGGTCAAGAAACGTGACGTCGATGTCCGGCGCATCGGCACAGGTGGCCACCAGATAATCCGCCAGGCTTCCGTTGAGGGGCTGGCCGCTGCGCTGGTCGTAGACCATCTCCTCCAACAGTGCCATGCCCACGCCCATGACCACGGCTCCGGAAATCTGATTGGCCGCTGCCTTGGGATTGATGATACGACCGGCGTCGATCACTGTCACCACGCGGCTTACGCGCAGCCTCGCAACTCCGGGGTCCCACTCGACTTCGACAAAGTGCGCGCCGTAGGAATGAAGCGAGACATTCTTTGCTTTCGGGTCTTCCCAGCTTGCCTG
>DCFV01000110.1:1725-5807 GCA_002314435.1 Acidobacteriaceae bacterium UBA1795
CCTTATCCTTGGCGTGAATCCGACCTTCGGAGATAGTCAGATCATTCGCCTTGGCATCCTTGAAATGAGATCCATCAGTTGCGACAGCCAGCTTAATCAATCGCTCGGTGGCACCGTCTGCGCCATTTGAAATCGCGTCGAGCACTGAGCCGGTCACCATGGAACCGCCGGACATGGGGCCCTCGGGAAGTGCACTGTCGCCGAGAATCACGTCGATGCGGTCGAGTGGTACTCCGGTCTTTTCGCTCAGCACTTGTGCAAAGACGGTGTAGGTGCCGGTACCAATGTCCTGCGTGCCGCAGCGTACACACACACGGCCGTTGGCACAGAACTCTACATTGGCGGTGCAGGGCAGCCGCATGGCCACCCAGCTTGCTCCAGCCAGGCCCCAGCCGAGGATTTTGCCATCGCGACGCATTGAGCCGATGCCGGCGGTACGTTTCTCCCAGCCAAAATTCTTTGCACCCACCTCGAAGCACTCGCGCATGTGGCGCGACGAGAACTGCGTGTTGTTGCTCTCATCCTTCTCGGCGTCGTTGAGAAGGCGGAGCTGGAGCGGGTCCAGGTGCAACTCTTCGGCCAGTTCATTCATTGCAGACTCGAGGCCGTAGAGGCCGGGCACTGCACCCGGGCCGCGCATATATATGGGCGCGCCCACGTGGCGGCGCACCATGCCACCGGTGACTTCGAGATTGGCCACACTGTAGATGTAGGGTGTGGCTTCGCCACAATTCTCGTCAAAGTCGTCGAGCTGCGAAGTCAGGTTTACGTAGTTCTGGCGAAGCGCCAGCAGCTTGCCTTCCTTTGTCGCTCCGAGACGGATGCGCTGCTCCGTACGAGGACGGTAGCCGACGGTGGAGAACATCATACGCCGATTGAGGCTGAGTTTTACTGGACGTCGGAGTCGACGCGCGGCAACCGCAGTCATGGCGGTGTGTGGCCACGGGAACAGCTTGCCGCCGAATCCTGACCCCAGAAAACGCGTGATGACGCGGATGTTTTCAACTGGCAGGCCAAGCACCTGAGCCATTACCGTGCGATGGTTCACGACGCCCTGTGACGTCTCGTAGAGCGTGAGATGATCGCCCTCCCAGACGGCGACTGAAGCGTGCATCTCAATGGGGTTATGCGTTTCGATGGGCGTGACATAGGTTGCGTCGATCTTGACCGGGGCGGCAGAGAAGGCCGCGTCGGGATCGCCGCGCTTGGAGCCTGATTTGCGCGGACCCGCAAAGTCGCCCAGGCTCGCACGCAGGTCTGCGGGCTGCACTTCGTAATCCACCAGAACGGCTGCGGCCGCGGCGGTGGCCTGCTCGAGCGACTCGGCAATCACAACGGCTACGTGCTGACCCCAGTGGCGAATCACCTCATCTTCAAAGGCCGACCGTACTTCGCTGTTGGTGGCGTTGTCGTCGCCGGGCGCTGTGCGGTAGAGCGGTCCGATGTTGCCGTGATGGAGTACGAGGAGCACGCCGGGCATCTGCTCCGCGGTGCTCACATCGAGCGAACGGATACGACCGCTTGCGACGGTGGCGCCGACCGGAACGGCATGCGCCATGCGCTCGAAGTGGTAGTCCGCGGCGTACTTTGCGGTGCCGGTGGTCTTCAACGGGCCGTCGATGCGGGGCGTGGCCGTGCCCACACTGCTGGCGGTTTCAGAACTGGATTGCATCGCCATCGGAATCTCCTGCGGTTCTTCGATCTACGCGGTTGCGAGCTTGAGTGTGCGCACCAAACAGCGCCGCGCAAGCTCTACTTTGAAGGTGTTATCTGTGCGCGGTTTAGCGGCCGCGAGCGCGGCTTCGGCGGCCTTGTGAAATGTCGCTGCGTTTGCCGGCTTGCCCTGCAACTCAGCTTCGGCTTCGTGCGAGCGCCACGGCTTGGTGCCAACGCCGCCGAGAGCGACACGCGCGTAGAGAATGTGCCCACTCTCGATGCGGACAACTACTGCGGCGGAAGCTAACGCGAACTCGTAGCTGGCGCGGTCGCGGAGCTTCAGATAGACCGAGCGCGCTCCTTCGACGGGTTTAGGCAGATCGACATACGTGACCAGTTCGCCCGGCTCAAGTGCATTCTCAATATGCGGAGTGTTGCCGGGGAGCTTGTGGAAGTCGGCGAAGGGAATGGTGCGCTTGCCCTTGGGGCCTTGAACGTGAATCTCTGCATCGAGCGCGGCCATGGCCACGCACATGTCTGAGGGGTGGGTGGCAATGCATTGATTGCTTGTTCCAAACACTGCGTGGGTACGATGGAGACCCTGCAGCGCAGCGCAGCCTGTGCCGGGCGTGCGCTTGTTGCAACCGTAACCGCCCGGTGTGCCGGATGCGGGCTCACGGAAGTAGGCGCAACGCGTGCGCTGCAACAGGTTGCCGCCTACGGTGGCCATGTTGCGCAGTTGGGGCGAGGCACCGGAGAGGATGGCCTGCGACAGCACGGCATAGCTTTCCTTCACGTCGGTGTTCCACGCCAGGTCGGAGTTTCGCACCAACGCGCCGATGCGCAGGCCGCCCGAGGGAAGATGCTCGATCTTGCTGAGCGGCAGCAGGTTGATATCGACCAGCGTCTGCGGCTGTTCGACGTTCAGCTTCATCAAATCGACGAGGGTTGTTCCCCCGGCGAGGAACTTTGCTGCAGGTGCGCCGCTCAGCGCCTGGTCGATGCTCGATGGCTTGGAATAGCGAAAGGTCTGCATGGTCTGGCCTCCTTCGGTCAGGCGCGCGCCCGCACCTGTCGCACTGCGGCGACAATGTTGCCGTAGGCGCCGCAGCGGCAGATGTTGCCGGCCATGGCGTGTTGAATGTCGTCGTCTGCGGGGCCGATGGGCTCCTTGAGCAGAGCAACGGCACTCATGATCTGGCCGCTGGTGCAGTAGCCGCACTGGTAGCCGTCATGTTCCACAAATGCAGCCTGCACGGGATGCATCTGATCCGGCTGGCCCAGCCCTTCGATGGTGGTGATCTCATCGCCCTCGTGCATCACTGCGAACGAGAGGCAACTGTTCACGCGGCGGTCGTTCACGTGCACCGTGCACGCGCCGCACTGGCCGTGGTCGCATCCCTTTTTGGTGCCGGTCAGGTGCAGCCGCTCGCGCAGAGTGTCGAGCAGAGTAGCGCGTGTATCGAGGCTCCGCAACGTATAGGACTTGCCGTTAATGCGCAAGGTCACGGTTGCCGAACCGGGCGCGTCGGCTTGGTCCTCGACCGGGGGTGCGATGGCAGGCGCCGCGGCAGCCTGTGGAGTAGAGCCGACCAGCAGGCCGGTGGCGCCCAGTCCGGAGAGAAACGAGCGCCGGCTGAAGCGCGAACTCCCAGTCGGAGAAACGTTCAGCGGCTCGAGCTCGAGCGTCTGCTGGTCCGGCGCAAGCTCCGGTTGAGGGGATGTGACGTGACTGGCATGCGGACGCAAATCAACGCGTTCTGCCACTGGGGACCTCCTCGGGCCGAAGCCCGTGCAGCCATCCTACCCGACTCGTTTTGTGTCGGGACAGAGGTTTCAGTGCGGCCAGATCCAGCGGAGTGGAATCCGCTTTGATCTGGTGAAGCGATCAGCCATTGACCAATGCCTGCATGGCGGGCACGTAGCGCGCGCCTGCAGCAGCATCCGGGGGAAACGTCTGCCGCAGTGTCTCAATCAGTTTCGGAGCGAGCGTGATCTCGACGGCGGCGGCATTCAACTCGAGATACTTGCGGCGCTTGGTGCCGGGGATGGGAATGATGTCCTCGCCTTGCGCCAGTACCCACGCAAGTGCAAGCTGGCTTGGGGTGAGGCTGATCTGTGCGGCGAACTGCTCCACCCTGGCAACCAATTCGAGATTGCGCGCGAAGTTTTCGCCCTGGAAGCGCGGTGTTTGCCTGCGAAAGTCGTCCGGGGCAAGGTCGTCCGGTTTTTTGAAGGCGCCGGTAAGAAAGCCGCGGCCCAGCGGGCTGTAGGCTACAAAGGCAATGCCGAGCCGCCGGCAGGTGGGTAGCAACTCTGGCTCCGGATCGCGCGTCCACAGCGAGTACTCAGTTTGCAGCGCGGTGATGGGATGGACGCGATGGGCGCGCTCGATGGTTGCCGGTGCCGCCTCCGACAGGCCCAGA
>DCFV01000004.1 GCA_002314435.1 Acidobacteriaceae bacterium UBA1795
GGCGTCCCGGAGGACGTCAGCGGTTCCGAATTGCCGGGCTCGAGGGCCCAGTCTGCCGTCTTCCTCGTCCATCGCGAGTGTCCCCGGCAGGCGCCGCGGCAAGCAGAACTAGATGAATCCGCCGGGCGTCTTGCTTTAAGACAACGGATGCTATCACAGCCGAAGTGTGAACGTCCTGTGACACGAAGCACACGTCGGGGAGGTCGCCGCGTGCGCTTTGGCGCTTCGCAACAATGCATAAACGTGTGTGCATCCCGCTGACGAGCCGCCGCCCGCACTTACCAGGACAGCACCGGCAACAGGCTTGAGTAGTCGTCCGTCCAGAGCCGCAGGCCGGGCAGCGCCGTTGCCGGATGCCCGTGGCCCACCACGCCCGGCTGCGCAAAGAAGGCCGGATTGTCCGTCAGCAGGAGCCACGACGCGCCAAACTCCCCGCGCTCGTCGTTGGCAGGCGTGCTAACGCGCATCGCCGTCATCTCCGCCGACTGCGCCAGCAGCGCGATCGGCGGCTCCAGGTCCACGTGCTGGTTTGAGATATGGAAGGCCAGAATCCCGCCCGGAGCCAGCTGCTGCCGGTAGAGTGTTACCGCCTCTGCCGTCAACAGGTGCAGTGGGATCGCATCGCCGGAGAAGGCGTCCACCACTAGGACGTCGAAGTGCTGCGGCGCTTCATGCGCCAGCGAGAGCCGCCCGTCGCCCTCCACCACGTCCACGCGTGCGCCCGACTCGCGCATATAGCTGAAGACCTCGCGCGCAATTGGCTCCACTGCTGGGTTGATCTCGTAGAAGCGGAAGCGGTCGCCGGGACGGCCGTAGGCTGCCAGCGTGCCCGCGCCCAACCCGATCACGCCCACCGTGCGCGCCTGCCCTTGGCAGCAGTAACGCAGCGCAAGGCCCACGCCGGAGTCCTCGGCGTAGTACGTGGTAGGCATCTTCCTCTGTTCATCCGTGCCAAAGATCTGCGACCCATGCTGGATCGAGCCATTGGTCAGCGTGCGCAGTTCCGCGCCCGGGTAGCCGTAGTTCTGCTTTACGCGCAGCGCGCCGTAGAAGTTGCGCACCGCAGCCACGGTCTGCCGTTGGCTGGCAATTTGTAGCCAGCCTACCAGCACGGCCAGCGTCACGCTCGAACTCACCCACAGCAGCCGCTGGTTCCAGCCATCGCGCCACGTTACTGCCGCAGCCAGCAGCGCCGTCGCCAGAAACGTGATCGCCAGATCGTAGTTGAAGCGGAACACCAGCGGCGCGCCAATGCCGACCAGGAACGAACCCAACGCGCCGCCTGCGGCAAACAGCAGGTAGAAGAGCGTCGATTCACTGGTGCGCTGTGGCCGCAGAGCGTACGCCTCCGTGTGCAGAAAGTAGCAGGCAAATAGCAATTCCAGCAGGTAGAAGCCAATGCTGATGCGCATGGGTAGCGAGGCCTCGGTCTGCGTCAGCATGTAGGCCAGCCCGCCCATCAGAACAATCAGCAGCCGCATCACCAGCGCACGATGTGCCAGCCCAGGAAATTCGAACGCAACGATCAGTGTAATGAGGTAAACGCCCAACGGCAGAATCCACAGCAGCGGAATCGCCGCGATATTCGCAGTCAGGTAACTGGTCACCGCGCTCAATTGCATCGCCGCGCCCATCGGCAGCAGCACCCACAGCAACTTGTGCCAAACGGACGTCGCGGGTGCGCTCTCGTCGTCGATGATTCGTCTGACCGTGGGCGCCGGAACGAGTGCTCTCCAGCGCGCCTTGAGCGTGAGCGCCGCGGAAAGCGCAACAAAGACGCAGAAGCCCGCAGTCCATCCCATGCGCTGTGCGCGCAGCGTGAACTGCGGCTCGATCAGCCCTGGATACAGCGCCAGCGCCAGCAGCGAGGCCAGGTTCGAGAGCGCGAACAGCCGGTAGGGAATTGCCGTCCCCTCAATGCGCGCCCACCACACCTGCATCAGCGGGCTTGTCGCGCCCAGTGCCAGAAATGGAACGCCAATCCACAGTGAAAGTGCGGCGAACACCGCCGCCACCGGAGCTTCTGCGCCAAAGCCCGGCTCCAGGCTGCGCCCGGCCCAGGCCACGGCGGCCAGTGCGGCCACGGCCAGCAACACGAGGTGCAGCGTCCAGCGCGAGCTGCGCGCCAGCCAGTGTGCATAGAGATAAGCAAGGAGCAGTGCAGTCTGAAAGAAGACAAGACATGTAACCCAGACGGCTGCGGAGCCGCCCAGCGCCGGCAGCAGTTGCTTGGCCGCGATGGGTTCAACCAGAAACAGTAGAAAGGAGCCAAGAAACACAGCGCCCGCAAACAGCCAGCGCAACGGGTTCATGCCAACCTCAAAGGGCCGCGGCGCAGGCAGATCGCAGACGTATTTGGAGCGCCGCCGCGGATCGGATTCAGGTAAAGCCGGATGCTATCACAGCAGCAGTTGTCGTTGTGGTACAGTCTGCTTACCTGCAGCGCTGCTCCGGCCCCGGCTTCTTCCAGAACGAGTTTGCTCGAGGTGATCACCAAATGCCGTTGCCCGGCAGCCTTCCCCACGACCCCGCTCTGGCCGCAGACGAGGCTACGCGCATAGGCGTCGCCGTACAGCGCAAGGCCGCCTGGCGCCTGCTCCCCATCCTCTCCATCGGCTACGGCCTGGCTTATATCGACCGCATTAACATCAGCTTTGCGTCCCTGCGCATGAACGCCGACCTGCATTTCAGCGCCACAGTCTACGGTATGGGAGCGGGGTTGTTCTTCATCGGCTATGCCGCGTGCGAAGTGCCGTCAAACCTGCTGCTGCTGCGCTTTGGCGCACGCCGCTGGCTGGCGCGCATCATGTTCACCTGGGGCCTGTTGGCCGCCGCCATGATGTTCGTGTGCACACCGATGCAGTTTTACTCCGTGCGCCTGCTGCTGGGCATGGCCGAGGCTGGTTTCTTCCCCGGTGTCCTCTACTACCTCACACTCTGGTTTCCGGCTGCCATGCGCGCACGGGCCGTCAGCCGGTTCTACATCGCTCTGCCTCTCGGCTCGGTCGTCATGGGCTCGCTGGCCGGATGGCTCCTTGGGCTCAACGGACAACTCGGCCTGTCCGGCTGGCAATGGCTCTTTCTGCTCGAGGGGTTGCCCGCGGCGCTGTACAGCTTCGTAATCTTGCGTCTGCTGCCGGACAAACCGGCAGACGCCGCTTGGCTCACGCCGCAGGAGAAAGCCTGGATCGCGCGGCAGCTCGAAGCTGACAGCGCCTATGCGCATCTCGGGCACTCTGCCGGAGTGCTGCGCGCACTGCTATCGCCCAAGGTTTGGATGATCGGCTCATTCTTCTTCTGCGTGCTCACCTGCAACTACGCGCTGGGCTTCTCGCTGCCCGCCATTCTGCAGGCCGCCACCGGCTGGAGTGTTGCGCATGTAGGCTATCTTGTTGCAGGCTTCGGCCTGGCCGGCGCGCTGTCCATGCTGCTCGGCGGCGCAAACTCGGATCGCACCGGCGACCGCGTGCTCCACTGCGTTGTGCCCTGCTGCGTGATGGCTGCCGGATATTTCATCGCCGGATCGGACGGGCCGGGCTGGCTGGTGGTCACGGCTTTGGCCATTGCCTTCATCGCATACAACGCACTGCAGGCTCCGGCGCTGGCCGTGCCCACGCAGTTCATGACGGGCCGCGCCGCTGCTGCGGGCATCGCCGCCATGAACACCATCACCATGTTTAGTGGTTTTGTGGGCCCGTACTGGATGGGCCGTGTGAAGGATGCAACTGGCAATTACGGCTTGGGCGTGCGCGGACTGGCCGTACCCAGCCTGGCTGCGGCCGTGGTCATGCTGGTGCTCACCCAGAGCCTTGCGCGGAGCCCTGTGCTGAGCCAAACCCTGGCCAACGAGCCGGCTTAAACCTGCACGGCGGCGGGCAGAATCTCGTCCACATCCACCCACTGCGTCGGGTACTTGCCTGTGTAGCAGGCCGTGCAGTAGCCGGTCGCGGGCTCTGTCTGGCAACTGGCCAGCAGGCCATCCAGCGAGAGATACGCCAGCGAGTCCGCCTCGATAAAGCGCCGGACCTCTTCTACGGAGTTGTTCGCCGCAATCAGGTCACGTTTGCTCGGCGTGTCCACGCCATAGAAGCACGGCGAGATGGTCGGCGGGCAGCTGATGCGTAGATGCACTTCCTTGGCGCCCGCGCCGCGCACCATGCGTACAATCTTGCGGCTAGTTGTGCCACGGATGATCGAGTCGTCGATGAGCACCACGCGCTTGCCTTCCAGCAGGTTGCGCACCGGGTTCAGCTTCAGGCGCACGCCAAAGTCGCGCACGCGCTGCTCAGGCTCAATAAACGTACGACCCACGTAGTGGTTGCGGATCAAGCCCAGCCGGAACGGAATACCGGCTTCTTCCGCGTAGCCCAGGGCCGCCGTCACGCCTGAGTCAGGCACCGGCACCACCACATCGGCAGGCACGTTGGACTCACGCGCCAGTTGCCGCCCCATCTGGTCGCGGCTCTCCTGCACCCAGCGGCCAAAGATGCGCGAGTCTGGCCTCGCAAAGTAGACCTGCTCAAAGATGCAGCTCGACTGCGGTACGCCGCTCGCGTACTGGCGGCTGGTCACGCCGTCTTCCGTCACCATCACCAGTTCGCCCGGCAGCACGTCGCGCTCATACTCAGCGCGCAGCAGGTCGAAGGCGCATGTCTCCGATGCGAAGACGATGGTGTCCGGGCCAACCGGGTTCTTGATGCGGCCCATCGAAAGTGGCCGGAAGCCGCGCGGATCGCGTGCCGCAAAGATGCGGTCGCGCGTCATCATCACGATGGAGAATGCGCCCTCCACGTGCGAGAGCGAGTCGGCAATCGCGTCCACAAGCGAACCCGCCTTGGAGTGCGCGATCAACTGCACAATGATCTCGGAATCCGACGTGGTCTGAAAATACGCGCCGTCGCGTTCCAGCCGCGAACGCAGATTGCCCAGGTTCACCAGGTTGCCATTGTGCGCAATCGCGATCAGGCCCTTGGTGGAGTCCACACGAATCGGCTGCGCGTTCAGCAGGGCCGAGTCGCCCGTGGTGGAGTAGCGCGTGTGTCCAATCGCCATAGAGCCGGGCAGCTTCTGCAGCACATCGTCGGTAAAGATTTCGGAGACGAGGCCCATGCCTTTGATGTTCGAGAGGTGCTGGCCGTCTGCCGTGGCAATGCCCGCCGACTCCTGCCCGCGATGCTGCAGCGCATAGAGCGCCAAATACGCCTGCCGCGCCGCATCCGGATGCCCATGAATTGCGGTAACCCCGCACTCCTCGCGGAGCTTGGGATCTTCAGGGCGCAGGGAATAGGGAGCAGAGAACAGGAAGTCAGCTTTGCGCGGATCGGTGTCTGCGGCGCCTGGAACTCCCTGGAACAGCAGCCGCCTCATGCGAGCACCTCGTCGTGGAGGGCAGACTCGAGGGCATTGGCCCAGACCTGACGCAGGCTCTCGAGCGGCGCTGAGATGAAAGGCTCGCCCTCAACTGCGATGTCCAGTCGTTTGCCCCCTGTGGTTCCGATGCGCGCGACCAGAAAATTGTATTCGGCGGCAAGCTTTTCGATTTTCGACAGATTCTCCGACGGTGCGGTGACGAGTACCGTAGATGCCGGTTCGGCAAACAAGCCGAAGAGCGGGTGAGCCAATAGCGACTGGTCTTGTTCGACTGTGGCGCCGATCCCCTTATGGAAAGCGGCGTGCGCCAGAGCCACGGCCAGGCCGCCATCGGCAATGTCGCACGCCGAGTGAATCAGCTTCTGCCAGCCGAGATCTCCGAGCAGTTTATGCAAGTCCGCTTCGGCGTCGAGGTCCAGCGCCGGCGGCGTTCCCCACAGGCTGTTCAGGACAACATGTGCAAACTCCGAAGAGCCAAATTCGGTCAGATTCGCAGCCGCCTCAGCCTCAGAGGCATCGGCCTCCTCGTGCACGCGAGGTTGCTTCTCGATCACCGGCAGTGGGTATTGGCTGATTGGCGGAGGATTCAGTGGAACCTCCAACTTCGGATCGGGCTCCTCGCCGTGCGGCACCGGCCAGAGCAATACGATCGCATCCTTTTCGCGCACGAAGTGCGCCGGCACAGCCTTCGTTACATCCTCCAGAATGCCCACAATCCCCAGCACCGGCGTCGGATAAATCCCCACGCCCTTCGTCTCGTTGTACAGAGACACGTTGCCGCCGGTGATCGGCGTGCCCAGCGCAGTACAGGCTTCGCTGATGCCGTCGATAGCCGCCGAAAGCTGTGCCATGATCTCCGGCTTCTCAGGATTGCCGAAGTTCAGGCAATTGGTTGCGGCCACAGGCGTCGCACCCGCGCAAGCCACCTTGCGCGCGGCTTCGGCTACGGCGTGCATTGCGCCCAGCTTCGGGTCCAGATACGCCCAGCGTCCGTTGCCGTCGAGCGCCATTGCCAGCCCGCGCTCGTGGCCCGGTGTGCCCGTGCCCTTGATGCGCATCACGCCCGCTTCACCGCCCGGGCCCTGCGCCGTGTTGGTCTGCACCATCGTGTCGTACTGCTCATGCACCCAGCGCTTGGAACAGATATTGGAGGACGCCAGCAGCGTCTTCAGGTCTGCCGTATAGTCGCGCGGCTTGCTCAACTCGGCCAGCACCTCAGCCGGAGCATCTAGCGGTACCGGCGCCTTCCACGTGCCCACAGGGCGGT
>DCFV01000197.1:0-1368 GCA_002314435.1 Acidobacteriaceae bacterium UBA1795
CCACATCGAAAACTTCCTCGGATTCGTACACCTCGCCTGCCTGCTCATGCTCATCAGACACTTATGAGATGGGTTCTAGGCTCTTGGAAAGTGTGCGTTGAAGGGGGTGCACAAAAGTGAAACAATTGCTTTCCTCGTCTTGCTTAAAATCGCGCAAGCTGTTGATTGTAATGGTGGGCAGTGAGGGACTCGAACCCCCGACATCCTGCTTGTAAGGCAGGCGCTCTAACCAACTGAGCTAACCGCCCACGTTTGGCGGGAAGGCCGTAAGAGACCTGTATTCATCATACCAGCGTGTGCTATGTCCTGCGCATCCTGTCCAGTCGATTGATACACTTGCCCAGTGAGCCGCTTGATTATGAATGCCGACGACTTTGGCCTGACTGGGGGTGTCAACCAGGCCATTTTGGAACTGCACAAAGCTGGCGTGCTCACCAGCACCACGTTGATGGCGAAAGCAACAGCCACTTCACAGGCCATAGCCTTGTCCCATGCCACACCCTCGCTCGGCGTTGGCTGTCACGTCGTCCTAGTCGATGGCGATCCCGTCCTCGAGCCGAGCTCGATCCCGACACTCGCCGATGCGCAAACCGGGCGCTTGCACCCTACTCTTGGAGCCTTCCTCAAGCGCCTGCTCACCGATCGCATATCCTCTGACGATATCGAAGCTGAAGCCGCGGCGCAGATCTCCCAGCTTCAAAGCCAGGGTGTCCGCCTCACCCATATAGACACGCACAAGCACACTCACATGTTCCCCGCCATCCTGCGCCCTGTACTGCGCGCCGCCCGAGCCGCCGGCATTCATACCGTGCGCAACCCCTTCGAGCCTGAGTGGAGCCTGCGCGCCACACTCGGGGCTCCCTGGGTGCGCCGCACCCAGGTCCGCATGCTGCGCGCCTTCGAGCCCGCATTCCGCCGCATCGTCGAGGAAGAAGGCTTTAACACCACCGATGGTGCTCTTGGCGTTCTCGCCACCGGAACACTCGACCCCGCCACTGTAGCCTCACTGCTGGGTGAGCTTCCCACCGGTTGTTTCGAACTCGTAGCACATCCGGGCTACAACGACGCCGATCTAGCACGAGCCCACACGCGCCTTCTTACCGCGCGCGAGATCGAACAGGCGGCCCTCCTCGTCGTCCGCTCCTTCCCCGCCATCGAACTCGTCTCTTTCGCAGCCCTGGCGCAGACCGCAGACAGCGCGATCGTTTAACCTTCTATCTGCATCTTCCTTCGCGTTCCCATCGTCCAATCATCGAACCAGCTGAACGAAACGGAGCAGACCGCGGACATGCGCATCGGTATCACCTGCTATCCCACGTACGGCGGATCGGGCGTCGTTGCCACCGAACTCGGCATTGAGCTCGCCAC
>DCFV01000197.1:1700-2735 GCA_002314435.1 Acidobacteriaceae bacterium UBA1795
GACGGCATCTTCTACCATGAGGTCCCGGTCTCCAGCTATCCGCTCTTTGAATTCCCCCCCTACGACCTCGCGCTCGCCTCGCGTATGGCTGAGGTTGCGGAGTTTAACAACCTCGACCTTCTCCACGTGCACTACGCCATTCCCCATTCGGTCAGTGCGCTGCTGGCCCGGCAAATGCTAGAGGCTCGCGGCCGACGCTTGCCATTCGTCACCACGCTCCACGGCACAGACATCACCCTTGTCGGCCTCGATCGCAGCTATCTGCCCATCACGCGGTTCTCCATCCAGCAGAGCGACGGCGTCACCAGCATTTCCAATTATCTGAAAAGTAAGACCATCGAGGATTTCGGTATTACGCGGCCCATCGAAGTGATTCCCAACTTCGTCAACTGCGATGTTTACACGCCCTGCAAAGACGAAGCCGTGCGTATGGAAGCGCGCAAACGCCTCGCCCGGCCAGGCGAAGCAATTTTGATGCATCTCTCGAATTTCCGACCGGTCAAGCGCGTGGTCGATGTCATTCGCATCTTTGCCCGTGTCGCAGCGCAGGTGCCTGCGCGATTGGTTCTGGTGGGCGACGGGCCCGACCGCTCCGCCGCAGAGTGGCTCTCGCATGACCTCGGCATCCACGACCGCATCCACTTCATGGGCAAGCAGGAGCGCGTCAACGAGCTTCTTCCCCTGGCCGATCTGATGCTGATGCCCAGCGAGCTTGAGTCGTTCGGCCTGGCCGCACTTGAGGCCATGGCCTGCAAAGTACCAACCATCGCCACCCGCGTGGGCGGTGTACCGGAACTGATCGATGATGGTATCACCGGGCTGCTGTTTCCTGTCGGCGAAGTGGACGCAATGGCTGAAGGAGCCATCGCCCTGCTCAAGGACCGCAACCGCCTTGAAGTGATGCGCGATGAGGCGCGGAAAACAGCGCGGAGCCGATTCTGCTCTACGCTCATGCTGCCGCACTACGTCAAGTACTATGAGCAAGTATTGGCGCAAACGAGCTGAGTTTCAGTGACCTGCCCCCCAAAATCCGCA
>DCFV01000168.1:0-925 GCA_002314435.1 Acidobacteriaceae bacterium UBA1795
AGGCGCAGGCTTGAGCCGTCGTGCATCTCCACTTCGTAGACCTCGCCCGAGCTGTAATCGACATCGATGTCCTCGAAGCTCGCCACAAAGCCTACTTCGTTGATGGGCTCGTCATTCTCCTGCATGAACTTGTAGCTCTTGGTGGAGCCTTCATGATCATTGAAGGTCACGCAGGGGCTGATGACGTCTAGCATTACCGTGCCCTTGTGAGCGATGGCGGCCTTCAGCATCGAGAGCAACTGCTTCTTGTCGCCGGAGAATGAGCGGCCCACGAACGTTGCGCCCAGCTGGATGGCCAGTGCGCAGGTGTCGATGGCGGGCAGATCGTTGATGACGCCGGTCTTGAGCTTGGAGCCGAGATCGGCGGTAGCGGAGAACTGACCCTTGGTCAGACCGTATACGCCGTTGTCTTCGATGATGTAGATCATCGGCAGATTGCGGCGCAGCAGGTGGACAAACTGGCCCACGCCGATGGAGGCCGTGTCACCGTCGCCGGAGACGCCGAGCAGCATGTTCGTGTGGTTGGCCAGTAGAGCGCCAGTGGAAACCGACGGCATGCGGCCGTGCACGCTGTTGAAGCTGTGCGAGCGGCTCATGAAGTAGGCCGGGCTCTTGGACGAGCAGCCGATGCCGCTCATCTTCATCACGCGCTCAGGCTCCACGCCCATTTCAAACATGGCGTCGATGATGCGCTCGGAGATTGCGTTGTGGCCGCAGCCGGCGCAGAGCGTCGACTTGCCGCCGCGGTACTCAAGAACCGGAAGGCCGATGCGATTGACCTTGGGGCCTGGCGTAGATGTAGGAGTTGCGGTCGCCATTTAGAGGCCCTCCTTGGTCGCGAACTCTTCGGTGATGGTGCGGGCATCGAGCGGAAGCCCGTTGTAGTGGAGAATGCTGCGCAGCTTGACCACCTGTTCGGCAGGCA
>DCFV01000168.1:1254-8195 GCA_002314435.1 Acidobacteriaceae bacterium UBA1795
CGCTCGTGCGCTGCTACAAAGTCGTGGATCTCGTGCGCAAACGGATAGGCGCGAATGCGCATGTAATCCGCCGCTACGCCGTATTCCTTCTGAATCTGGTCGAGCGACTCGATCAGAGCAACGTCCGTGGTGCCGTAGGCCAGGAAGCCTATCTTCGAAGTGCCGTCCTTGACCGTAAGCGGCCCAGGCACCAGCTTGCGTGCGCTTTCGAACTTGCGCGAAAGCCGATCCATGATGCCCTGGTATTCATCGGGCTTCTCGGTATAGCCGGCAGCATCGTTGTGGCCCGAACCGCGCGTGAAGTACGCAGCCTTAGGATGCTTGGTGCCGGGCAGCGTACGCCAGCCGATGGCGTCGCCGTCCACGTCCCGGTAGCGCGCAAAGCCGCCCAACCGCTCGAGGTCTTCAGCGGTGAGCACCTTGCCGCGGTCGAGCGGCTTTTCAGGATACTTAAACGGCTCGGACATCCAGTTGTTCATGCCCAGATCGAGATCGGTGAGCACGAAGACCGGCGTCTGCAGACGTTCAGCGAGATCGAATGCGGCGTAGCCGAAGTCAAAGCACTCCTTGACCGATCCGGGCAGCAGAACGATGTGCTTGGTGTCGCCGTGGGAGAGGAACGCGGTCGAAAGCAGATCGGCCTGCGAAGTACGCGTAGGCATTCCCGTAGAGGGACCGCTGCGCTGCACATCGAAGATGACGCCCGGAATCTCAGCAAAGTAGCCGAGGCCAGAGAACTCCGCCATGAGCGAGATGCCGGGGCCGGAGGTGGCAGTCATGGAACGCGCACCAGCCCAGCCGGCGCCAAGCACCATACCGATGGCAGCGAGTTCGTCCTCAGCCTGGACAACGGCGAAGCTCGCCTTGCCCTCGGGAGTCACGCGGAGCTTCTTGAGCAGATCGGTGGTGGCCTCTACGACCGAGGTGGACGGTGTGATGGGATACCACGCAACCACCGTAACGCCAGCGAACACCGCGCCCATGCCGCACGCAGCGTTGCCGTCGATGATGATCTTGCCGGCGGTCTGGTCCATCTGCTCAATAAAGTACGGGTCCTGCTTGGTGAGCCTTTCCTTGGCGAAGTCGAAGCCCGCCTTGACGGCGCCGAAGTTCAAGTCGAAGACCTTCTGCTTCTTCTTGAACTGCTTCTGCAGACCGGCCTCGACAACTCCGAGGTCAATCGAGAGAAGCTGCGCCACCACGCCTACGTAGACCATGTTCTTGACCAGCTTGCGCAGCTTGGCCTCAGGGCAGACGGAGGCGGTGATCTTGTCGAAGGGTACCGGGTAGCAGACCACGTCGGCGCGGTACTGCTTCAAGTTCAGGTTCTCCTCATAGATGGCCACGCCACCGACGGGCAGCGCGAGGATGTCCTGCTTGGCAGTCTCAGTATTCAGCGCCACCAGGATCTCCGCATCGCGCTTTCGGGCTACGTAGCCGTCTTTGCTGGCGCGAATGGTGTACCAGGTGGGGAGTCCGGCGATGTTGGAGGGAAAAAGGTTTTTCCCGCTGACGGGAACACCCATTCCAAAAATACTCTTCAGCAGCACGCTGTTGGCGGATTGCGAGCCGGATCCGTTCACCGTTGCTACGTTGATGCTGAAGTCGTTGGTCACGCGCGCGTGCGCGTTCAATTCGCCCTGCTCTTGACCGAGGGCGAGGTCTCCTGTCGCCATTTGGCGGGATGTCCCTTCAGGTAAATTCTTTAAGAGCCTACGTCTCTAACTCTCGCCTGTGATTATAGTCACTTGTTTGCAGCACTGGCGCGTACCAGGAGGCGCGGTTCGCGCTTTGAGTAACCGTCTGTGCAACTAGGTTTTGATGAGTTCAAAAGCGGCAAAAAATCCTGCGCAAAAGCGTTCCGCGTAACCCTTTTCAAATCAGTCTGTAAACGCGATGCGGGCGGAGTCGCGCCGCCAGCGTACCAGAAGCGTCGCAGCGATGATGACCAAGGCCAGTGTGAGGCCGATCCATGTGCCGTAAATGCCCCAATGCAGCAGGAAGCAGAGTGTGAAGCCGAGCGGCAGGCCCAGTACCCAGTAGCCCACCAGATTGGCGAACATGGGAATGCGGGTTTCGCCCAGCCCACGCAGCGCACCGGTGGAAACGGTTTGAATGCCGTCGAATATCTGAAACAGCGCGGCAAGACCCAGCAGCGAGGGCCCCACACGCAGCACGCGCGGATCGCTGGTGTAGAGGGCTATGAGCGGACGGGGCGCAACCAGGAACACCACGGCGGCGAACAGCATGAAACTGACACCGAGGCCGAGCGCAAGCCATCCGGCGCGTCGAGCGCGCGCAGGGTCACCTGCTCCAATGGCGTGGCCTACGCTCACAGCGGCTGCCGCCGAAACACCGAGCGGGACCATATAGGTGATGCTGGCGTAATTCAACGCGATGGAATGCGTGGCCAGAGCGACAGGGTCGAGATAGCCCGCGGAAATTGTGGCGAGATTCCACGCACCGACTTCCAGAACAATTTGCCCTGCGGCCGGCGCACCCAGCCGCAACAGTTCCCGCAGGCGCGCGAGTTGCGGCGCAGCCCAGTGGCGAAACAGCGGATGCCCCCGCTTGCGCTCGTAGCGCCACGCGAACACCAGTAAAGCGGCGGCCATGCTGACGCGCGCAATGCAGGTAGAGATGGCCGAGCCGTCCACGCCGAGTGCCGGGAAACCCAGCTTGCCGTAGATGAGAACCCAGTTGGCGCCCCAGTTAAGAAGGTTGGCCAGAATATAAGTGACGGTGATGACGCGAACCTGGCTCACGCCCTGCAGGTAGCGGCGCGTGCCACCGTAAAGCAAGAGCGGCAGCGTGCCCCAGTTGAGCAGGCGCAGATAGCTGCCCGCAGGTGCGGCCACAGCCGGGATCACACCGAAGCGCGTAAACCCGTAGCTGAGCGCGGCCACCAGACACATGAGCGGCGGCGCGAGAACGCAGGCCAGATAAACACCCTGTGCCAGCCAGCGATGGCACTCTTCGTGATCGCGGCGCCCATAGGCCTGCGAGACTAGCGTATCCAGACCCAGCAAAAGTCCGATTCCAAACAGCGACGGCGTGTAATAGACGGCGTTGCCAAGCGCCACGGCGCCAATGGCCACCGGGCCCAGGCGGCCGACCATAATGGTGTCCACCACGCCCTGCGCCATCCATCCGAGCTCGCTCAATACGACGGGGACGGCCAGCGCAACCATGGCGCGCAGTTCCCTTTTCCAGACTCCGTGCGTATCGCGCATTTTTCTACTTTACCTGCTCGAGTCGCACCGCACCATGCGTCGGGTTCTTGCTATACTTCGCGGCAATGAGACTGCCTTCAAGCACGACCGAGTCTTTGTCGAATACCAAGCCTCTGACCACCAACAAGCACCTGATCCGCTGGGTGGAGAAGATGGCAGATCTCTGCCGCCCGGAGGCGATTCACTGGGTCGACGGCTCGGAGGAGGAGTATCGCGCGATCTGCGACCGGTTAGTTGCAGCGGGCACCTTCATACAGCTCGATGAGAGGCTATGGCCAGGCTGCTATTACGCGCGCTCTGTGCCAAGCGACGTTGCGCGCGTAGAGGACCGCACCTTCATTTGCTCGCTCTCGCGCGACGCAGCAGGGCCCACCAACAATTGGGAAGACCCTTTTCTGATGCGGCGGCGGTTGAAGCAGCTCTTTCGCGGGTCCATGCAGGGACGCACCATGTATGTGCTGCCCTTCAGCATGGGGCCGGTGCGCTCGCCCATGTCGGGCATTGGCGTGCAGCTCACGGACTCGCCTTACGTGGTAGTGCAGATGCGCACCATGGCACGGATTGGCCTGCCGGTGTTCGCGGAGATCGACAAGGACGTGAAGCGCGTGGTGCCGTGCATGCACTCAGTGGGTGCGCCGCTCGGGCGGGGCGAGCGCGACGTGGCCTGGCCCTGCAACGAGACGAAATATATCGTACATTTCCCTGAGAGCCGCGAAATCTGGTCCTACGGCTCGGGCTACGGCGGCAATGCGCTGCTAAGCAAGAAATGCTTCGCCTTGCGTATTGCGTCGAACATCGCCCGCGACGAAGGATGGATGGCCGAGCACATGCTCATTCTCGGCGTGGAGAACCCCGAAGGCGAGAAGACCTACGTGGCCGCTGCGTTTCCTTCCGCCTGCGGCAAGACGAACTTCGCCATGATGATTCCGCCGAAGAAAATGAAGGGCTGGCGCGTGTGGACCGTGGGCGACGACATCGCGTGGATCAGACCCGACGCTGAGGGACGCCTGCGCGCCATCAATCCGGAGGCGGGGTTCTTTGGCGTGGCGCCGGGCACAGGCGCAAAGACCAACCCCGTGGCCATGGCGACTCTCGCGCGCAACGCGATCTTCACCAACGTAGCGCTCACGCCGGAGGGCGGCGTGTGGTGGGAAGGGATGACCGAGGAGCCTCCAGCCGAGTGCCTCGACTGGCGCGGCCAGCGCTGGACACCCGCAATCGGCAAAGAGACTGGACGCACGGCGGCGCATCCCAACGGACGCTTCACGGCTCCGGCAGCGCAGTGCCCGTCGATTGACCCGGCATGGGAGTCGCACGAGGGCGTGCCCATCAGCGCGATCATCTTCGGCGGACGCCGCTCCACCACACTGCCTCTGGTGTATCAGTCGTTCAACTGGTCGAGCGGGGTGTACGCAGGCGCAACCATGGGCTCTGAGACAACGGCGGCGGCAACCGGCGCAGTAGGTCAGGTGCGCCGCGATCCCATGGCCATGTTGCCCTTCTGCGGTTACCACATGGGCGATTATTTTCGCCACTGGATCCGCATGCAGAAGCAACTCGATGTGACGCCGCGCGTCTTCCACGTGAACTGGTTCCGCAAGGATGCGCAAGGCAAGTTCATGTGGCCGGGCTTTGGTGACAACATGCGCGTGCTGCGCTGGATTGTCGAACGCGTACAGGGACGTACACAAGGACGCGAGACGCCCATCGGCTGGGTGCCGCGCTACGAGGATATTGACTGGAGCGGCCTGGACTTTCCGCGTTCCACGTTCGACGAGTTGATCGCCGTGGATCGCGCCGCCTGGCGCAAGGAAGTCATGGCGCACGAGGAGCTCTTCCTCAACCTGCACGACCACCTGCCGCCGGAGATGATTTACGAACGCGAACTGCTGATTTGCAGGCTTTAGCGCGACAAATGCGCGGTGCCCGTCAAGCTGCTGGCCCGGGCATTGATTTTTCAGTTATATTAAAGAGTTCAGCGATACCCCACGCGCAGTGAGGCCCGCAACCAAGGGCTTCTTCTAACCTCTTTCCCTGGCGACTTGAACGAAACCGCCAAGGCATTTGTGTTCCCGGTCGCACTAGGCCACACAGCACTGAATTTGGTTTCAAGAAGGTTGCTATGCAAACATCGGACAGTTGTCCCCGCATCCCTGAACCGCAAGGACTCTATCATCCGCGCAATGAGCACGATGCGTGCGGCATGGGCATGGTGGCGAGCATTCGCGGCGAGAAAAGCCACGACATTATCCGCAAGGGCCTTGAGCTGTTGATCAATCTGACGCACCGAGGCGCCGCGGGCTGTGACCCGGAGACCGGCGACGGCGCGGGCATCCTGATTCAGATTCCCCATGTGTTCTTTGCGCGCGAGTGCGGCGAGTTGGGCATGCAGTTGCCCGAGCCGGGCGCTTATGGCGTGGCCATGTGCTTCCTGCCCGTGGACAAGCACAGCCGCCTGCAGTGCGAAGGCGTCTTCGAGCGCATCGCCCAGGAGGAAGGGCTGACTGTGCTGGGCTGGCGCGACACGCCGGTGAACGGCGACGCGGTCGGCCGCGAAGCGCGCGCCTCGCAACCGTATATTGAGCAGCTCTTTGTGGGCCGCCCCAAGGATCTGGACGAAGAGTCCTTTGAGCGGTTGCTCTACCGCGTGCGCCGCCGCACGGAGAACGAGATCGTAGCCTCGGAGATCGAGGGTAAAGACGACTTTTACGTACCGTCATTCTCATGTCGCACCATCATTTACAAGGGCTTGATGCTGGCTCCGCAGATTGAGAAGTTCTATTTCGAGCTGGCCAATCCGTTGGTGACGAGCGCGCTCGCCCTGGTACACCAGCGCTTCTCCACAAACACATTCCCGAGCTGGAAGCTGGCGCACCCCTATCGCTACGTGGCGCATAACGGCGAGATCAACACCATTCGCGGCAACGTGAGCTGGATGAACGCGCGCCAGTCCGTGCTCGCCAGCCCGTTGCACGGCGACAAGATCAAGGACCTGTTCCCAGTCATCATGCCCGACGGCAGCGACTCGGCGTCACTCGATAATGCTGTCGAATTCCTTTACCAGGCGGGCCGTTCCCTGCCCCACGTGATGGCGATGCTCATCCCCGAAGCGTGGTCCGGCAACCCGGACATGAATGAGGACAAGCGCGCGTTCTACGAGTACCACGCATCGCTGATGGAGCCATGGGACGGACCGGCGGCGATTGCATTCACCGATGGTCGCGTGATCGGCGCAACGCTGGACCGCAACGGTCTGCGCCCCGGCCGCTACATCGTCACCAAGGACGACCTTGTGGTGCTTGCCTCAGAAGCTGGCGTGATCGAAGTGCCCGCCGAGGACGTGCGCAAAAAGGGCCGCCTGCAGCCGGGCCGCATGTTCCTGGTTGATACGGTTGAAAAGCGCATCATCTCCGACGGCGAGATCAAGCAGCAGCTTGCCGCGCGCGAGCCCTACGGTAAGTGGCTGGAGGAGCAGCAGGTCACCATCGAGCAGTTGCCGGAACCGGCGCGCACCATTGCGCCCAACCTCGAGACTCTGCAGCGCCGTCAGCGCGCCTTCGGCTACAGCGAAGAAGATTTGCGCATCCTGCTTGGACCGATGGGCGCCAAGGGTGAGGAACCGATCGGCTCCATGGGCACGGACGTGCCGCTGGCCTGCCTGTCGGACCGGCCGCAGCCATTATTCAACTACTTCAAGCAGCTCTTCGC
>DCFV01000168.1:8443-11666 GCA_002314435.1 Acidobacteriaceae bacterium UBA1795
TTCAAGCAGCTCTTCGCGCAGGTTACCAATCCGCCGATTGATCCGATCCGCGAAGAGATGGTGATGTCGCTGATCAGCTACATCGGCACCGAGCGCAACATCCTGGATGAGATGCCGGAGAACTGCCACACGCTCAAGCTGCCGCATCCGCTGCTCACCAATCGCGATCTGGAAAAGCTGCGCCGCATCTCCTCGGGCGATCTGCTGGCCACCACGCTGCCTACGCTCTTCCGCGCGGAAGACGGAGAAGCAGGACTGCGCCATTCGCTCGAAGACCTGAGCAACCGCGCAGCGTTCGCAGTGGACTCCGGCTACACACTGCTGATTCTCTCCGACCGTGGCGTTGATCCAACCTACGCGCCGATTCCAAGCCTGCTGGCCATGGCTGCGGTGCACAACCGCCTCGTGCGTGAGAAGACGCGTACACAGGTGGCCTTGATCATTGAGAGCGGCGAACCGCGCGAAGTGATGCACTTTGCGCTGCTCATCGGCTACGGCGCCAGCGCAATCAATCCGTACCTGGCCTTTGAGTCGCTGCACGACTTGAAGCGCCGCGGTCTATTGCCGCACAGCATCACCGCGAACCAGGCGGAGAAGCACTTCATCAAGGCAATCAATAAGGGACTGCTGAAGACGTTCTCGAAGATGGGCATCAGCACGCTGCAGAGCTATCGCGGCGCGCAGGTGTTTGAAGCCGTGGGTCTGAACCAGGCGCTCGTGGACAAGTACTTCTCCGGCACAGCCTCACGCATTGAGGGCGTAGGGCTGGACGTGCTGGCGCGAGAAGCGCAGATGAAGCATGCCTACGCGTTCCAGCCGCTCACCGAATCGGAGACCGAACTAACTGTAGGCGGGCAATATCAGTATCGCGAGGGCGGCGAGTATCACCTGCTGAATCCGCTCACCATCAGCAAGCTGCAACACGCCGTGCAGCAGAATAACCCGACGACTTTCCAGGAATACACCGACCTGATCGACAACCAGAATCGGAACCTCTGCACGCTGCGTGGACTTCTCAAGCTCAAGTATGCCGAGGAGCCGATTTCGCTGGTTGAAGTGGAACAGGCCAAGGAGATCGTGAAGCGCTTCACCACCGGCGCGATGAGCTTCGGGTCCATCAGCAAGGAAGCGCACGAGACACTCGCGATCGCCATGAACCGCCTCGGCGGCATGTCGAACACCGGCGAAGGCGGCGAGGATGAAGAGCGTTTCAAGCGCGACGCCAGCGGAGACTCGCGGCGCAGCGCAGTAAAGCAGGTGGCCAGCGGACGCTTTGGCGTGACCACCAACTACCTGGTCAACGCCGACGAACTGCAGATCAAGATGGCACAGGGTGCGAAGCCCGGCGAGGGAGGCCAGCTTCCCGGCCACAAGGTCGATGAAGTGATCGCGAAGACGCGGCACTCGATCCCCGGCGTCGGTCTCATCTCGCCTCCTCCGCATCACGATATCTACTCGATCGAAGATCTGGCGCAGCTGATCTACGACCTGAAAAACGTGAACCCCCAGGCGCGGATCGCTGTGAAGCTGGTGTCGGAAGTGGGCGTGGGCACAGTAGCTGCGGGCGTTGCCAAGGCACATGCCGACGTTGTGCTCATCTCCGGTGACAACGGTGGCACGGGCGCTTCGCCCCTGAGTTCCATCAAACACGCGGGCCTGCCGTGGGAGTTGGGCCTCGCCGAGACGCAGCAGGTGCTGCTGCTGAACGACTTGCGCGGCCGCATCAAGGTGCAGACGGACGGCAAGCTGCAGACAGGACGCGACGTTGTGATTGCTGCGCTGCTCGGTGCCGAGGAGTTTGGCTTTGCCACCACTCCGCTGATCACCATGGGCTGCATCATGATGCGCAAATGCCACCTGAACACCTGCTCCGTGGGCATTGCCACGCAGGACCCGGTGCTGCGCGAACGCTTCAAGGGCCAGCCCGAGCACGTGGTCAACTTCTTCTTCTTCCTCGCCGAACAAGTTCGGGAGCACATGGCCAAGCTCGGCTTCCGCACGGTCGATGAGATGGTGGGTCATGTGGACCGGATCGATGCGGCGCTTGCTGCCGACCACTGGAAGGCCAAGGGCATCGATCTCGCAGAGATTCTCTACGTGCCCACAGTGCCTTCGCGCGTGGCGCGGCGCAAGGTTCAGCCGCAGGATCACGGCCTTGACCAGTCACTCGACCACGCACTGATCGCCAAGGCAAAACCAGCGCTCGAAGCGAAGACGCCGGTCACAGGCAACTTTGCCATCCGCAACGTGCATCGCACAGTGGGCGGCATGCTCGGCGGCGAAATTGCGCGGCGCTACGGATCGGCGGGCCTGCCGGACGGCACAATTCACTTCAAGTTCGCAGGCTCGGCCGGACAGAGCTTCGGAGCGTTTGTGCCCACGGGCGTCACGCTCGAACTGGAAGGCGATGCAAACGACTATCTCGGCAAGGGCCTCTCGGGTGGACAAGTGATCGTCTATCCGCCCAAGACGTCAAGCTTCCTGCCGGAAGAAAGCATAGTTGTCGGCAACGTTGTGCTCTACGGAGCAACCAGCGGCGAGGTCTTCCTGAACGGCATCGCTGGCGAGCGCTTCGCGGTACGCAACTCCGGCGCAACCGCTGTCGTGGAAGGCGTAGGCGACCACGGCTGCGAGTACATGACCAACGGCCTCGTCGTGGTTATCGGCTCCACTGGACGCAACTTTGCAGCCGGCATGAGCGGCGGCCGTTCGTTTGTCTACGACGATCAGGGCGACTTCTCTTCGCGCCGCTGCAACAAGACCAGCGTCGATCTGGAGCCTCTGGTGTCCAACGAGGATGTGGCCGAAGTCCGTGGCCTGCTCGAACGGCACCGCGATCTGACCGGCAGCCCGCGCGCCGCGTGGATCCTGGAACACTGGGCCGACGCGCGGCAACGCTTCATCAAGGTCTTCCCGCACGAGTACAAACGCGTGCTGGGTGTTCCGCGAGTCGAGTCGGTCTACAGCGCTCCTTTAACTTCGCCGTCGCTGACGGCCGCAACCGCCGAGGTGCAGCATGGGTAAGGTCACAGGGTTTCTGGAAATCGAGCGCGAGCAGCCATCCCGACGCAAGGCAGACGAGCGCGTCAAAGACTGGCTGGAAATCTACGAGCCGTTTCCTGAAGAGAAGCAGCGTGAGCAAGGCGCGCGCTGCATGGACTGCGGCGTTTCCTTCTGCCACACGGGCTGTCCGGTCAAAAACCTCATTTCGGACTTGAACAGT
>DCFV01000169.1:0-12768 GCA_002314435.1 Acidobacteriaceae bacterium UBA1795
TCCACTGACTGCGACAACGACACGCTGCTCTTCCGCGTTGAAGTTGAAGGCGACGGCCTAGTCTGCCACGAAGGCACCGTAAGCTGCTTCACGCGCCCCCTCGCGCTCGATCAGAAAGAGGCCTCCAATGGCTAACAAACTCCGTCTCGGTCTTCCCAAGGGTAGCCTGCAGGATGCCACCATAGCTCTCTTCAAGCGCGCCGGCTGGAACATCTACGCCGACGGCCGCTCCTACTTTCCCTCCATCGACGACAGCGAAATCGAGTGCATGCTGATCCGCGCGCAGGAGATGGCTCGCTACGTCGACCACGGTGTGCTCGATGCCGGCCTCACCGGTATCGACTGGGTCGTTGAGAGCGGCCTCGACCTCACCAGCGTCACCACCCTCACGTACGCCAAGCAGTCCCGTCGCAAAGTGCGTTGGGTGCTCGCCGTCCCCGAGTCCAGCGGCTTTGAGAAGGCTGAAGACCTCGAAGGCAAGATCATCGCCACCGAGTTGGTTGAAGTCACCAAACGCTACTTCGCCGCCAAGGGCGTCAACGTAAAGGTCGAGTTCAGCTGGGGAGCCACTGAAGTCAAGCCGCCCACACTCGCTGACGCTATCGTCGAAGTGACTGAGACCGGCAGCTCACTCAAGGCCAACCACCTCAAGATCATCGACACTGTCATGGAGAGCGAAACGCACTTGATCGCCGGCAAAGCGGCGCTCGAAGATGAGTGGAAGCGCGAAAAAATCAATCAGATCGCGCTCATGCTGCGTGGAGCTATCGACGCGCAGTCGCAGGTGGGCCTCATGCTCAATGTAAAGCGTGCAGACCTCGATGCCGTGCTCGGCGTGCTTCCCGCGCTCAACTCGCCAACCGTGTCTCACCTCAGCAACTCCGAGTGGGTCGCGGTCAACACCATCGTTGAAGAGCGAGTAGCACGCGACGTTATCCCACGCCTAAAGGCAGCCAACGCAACGGGCATCGTCGAATACCCGCTCAACAAAGTGGTGCTCTAAACCAGCAGAAGGAGAGGCACGCACAATGAAGCTGCTTCGAACCAAAGGTCGCGGCGCGCAGGAAACTGCGCAAACTCTCGCGGCCCTTGAAACCCGCGGCGGTGCGGCGCTCGATACCGTGCTGCCCGCCGTGCGGCGCATCGTATCCGCCGTGCGCCGCCAGGGCGACCGAGCCCTGCTGCGCTTTGCCGCGGAGTTCGACTCGCTCCCCGGCCCGCAGGCGTTGCGCGTCTCGCCTGAAGAAATGGCCGCAGCATGGGATGCGGTTGATCCCGATATGCGAGATGCACTCTCTGTGGCTGCCGCACAGATCCGCGACTTTTCCGTAGGCCAGTTGCCCGCATCCTGGAGCAGTTCGCCCATCGATGGCCTCACCACCGGCCAACTCGTGCGGCCACTCGGTTCCGTAGGTTGTTACATTCCCAGCGGCCGTCATCCATTGCCGTCCACGTTGCTCATGACGGCCATCCCCGCGCAGGTCGCAGGTGTCGAGCGAGTCGTAGTCGTCTCGCCCCGGCCCGCGCCCGAGACTCTCGCTGCCGCGCACCTGCTCGGCATCACTGAGTTCTATCGCGTAGGTGGCGCACACGCTGTTGCCGCGCTGGCCTATGGCACCGCTAGCATCGCGCACGTCAACAAGATCGTGGGCCCAGGCAATCTCTATGTCACCGCCGCAAAGCGCTTCGTTGCCTTCGACTGTGCGATTGATATGCTTGCCGGCCCCACCGAAATTGTGGTCACCAGCGAGCGCGGCCACGCTGCCGACATCGCTTCTGACCTTGTCGCGCAGGCCGAACACGATCCTGAAGCGCTCGCCATCTTCGTTACCACGCGCTCTGATCTTGCGCGAGAAGTCATGGCAGAGACAAAGCAGCGCAGCCGCACCAACCCCATTGCACGCCAGGCTCTCGACCGCAACGGCCTCGTCATCGTCGCGGCCAGTTTGGATGAAGCGCATGCAATCACCAATCGCCTCGCTCCAGAGCACCTCACCGTCGATGCCGCACGCGATCTCGACTGGGTATACAATGCAGGATCCGTCTTCATCGGGCGTTGGTCCGCGCAGCCCATGGGCGACTACATCTCCGGGCCCAATCACACGCTTCCCACCGGCGGCACGGCGCACGTGCGCGGCGGCCTCAGTGTTAACGACTTCGTCAAACTCATCACCATCCAGCAGTATTCAGGCGCAGCCATGCGCGCACTCGGCCCCAAGGCAGAGTTGTTGGCGCGCGCTGAAGGACTCGTCGGTCACGCCGCAGCCATTCGTATACGGCTCAGCAGGAGGAAAGCCAATGCCTGACGCCATCCTCACGCAACCAGTACCGCGCCTTCGCGTGCAGGCAATGAAGGAGTATCATCCACCGCTCGGCAGCCGCGACAGCCTGCGCCTCGACTTCAACGAGAACACACTTGCGTGCTCACCGAAAGTGCGCGAGGCGCTCAGCCGCATCACAACGGGCGCGCTCACGCGATATCCCGAGCGTGAGCCGGTAGAAGCCATCGTCGCTAACTATCTCGGGCTTCAGCCAGCGCAGGTCGCGCTCACCAACGGCGTCGACGAGGCTATCCACGTCCTCTTCGAAACGTTCCTCGAAGCCGACGACGAACTGCTTTTGCCCGTGCCGACCTACACCATGTACGAGGTCTACGCCACAGCTACTGATGCGTGCATCGTGCCCGTGCAGGCCGCCGACGATCTCGCGTTTCCGTTCGAACGGCTGGTTGCCGCGATCACGCCACGCACCAAAATCATCGTCATTGCGAATCCCAACAGCCCGTCAGGCACCGTTTGCACACGCGCAGAGATTTTGGAAATCGCGCGCCTTGCGCCCCAGGCCCTGGTCCTCGTCGACGAAGCCTACTTCCACTTCTTCGGCGAAACGGTGATAGATTTGGTCGGAACAATTCCCAACCTCATCGTGGCGCGTACCTTCTCCAAAGCCTACGGCCTTGCCGGCCTGCGCCTAGGTCTGCTTGCGGGCCCCGTTGACCTCATGCGCTGGGCCCGCCGCGTGCTCTCGCCCTACAGCGTCAACTCGCTCGCACTCGCCTGCCTGTCACCCGCGCTCGAAGACGCGTCGTATCTCGACTGGTACGTAGCCGAAGTCCTCGCTGCTCGAGCCGAGTTCGAAGCCGTCATCGATGCCGCCGGACTGCATCGTTGGCCCAGCCGAGCCAACTTTGTTCTCGTTGACATCGGCCCACGTCACGCAGAGTTCACGCGCCGCATGCGCGAGGCGGGCGTGCTCGTTCGCGATCGGTCCAGCGACCCCGGCTGCGACGGTCGCGTGCGCATCACCATCGGTACGCGCGAGCAAATGCGCCAGGCCGCAACCGCTTTGCGTGACACCCTCGCTGCACTCAACCTGGAGGCGCAATGACCACCGCCAAGAAATCCCCGGCAAAGAAATTTGTAGCGAAGACCCGCACCGTAGGCTTCGAGCGCAATACCACTGAGACGCGCATCGTCATCAATCTCACCATTGAAGGCCGCGGCCAGTACAAGGTGTCTACCGGGATCCGCTTCTTCGATCACATGCTCGAACTGTTCACACGCCACGGCGCCTTCGACCTCGCCCTGACGTGTGACGGCGACCTTGATGTAGATCAGCACCACACTGTGGAGGACGTCGGCATCGCACTGGGCGAGGCCTTCGATCGCGCTCTGGGCGACAAGCGCGGCATCCTCCGCGCAGGCTACTTCGTCATGCCCATGGATGAAACGCTCGCCATCGCAGCCGTTGATCTCAGCGGCCGCGCAGCCTTCGCCGTCGATACCAAAGTCCGCACGCGCCTCGTTGGCGATCTGCAGACCGAACTCGTCGCCGATTTCTTCGAGGGCTTCGCCCGCGGCGCGCGCGCCAACGTGCACGTCAAGACGATGTATGGTCGTTCCAATCACCACAAGATTGAAGCCATCTTCAAGGCCTTTGCGCGCGCGCTGCGCGTCGCCTGCTCGCGGGACATGCAACTCGGCGAGATGCTGCCTTCTACTAAGGGGCTCCTCTGATGCGCGTCGCTGTCATTGATTACAAGGCCGGCAATCTTACATCTGTGCTGAAAGCTCTGCGCCACCTCGGTGCCGAGCCTGAGGTCACTGATGCTGACCTCACCCTCATTGAGCGCGCTGAGCGCATTGTTCTTCCAGGCGTTGGCCACTTCGCCGCCACCGCACGTCTCGACTCAACCGGAATTACTACCGCTGTCCGCGCCGCCATTGCGCGCGGCGTGCCCTTCCTCGGCATCTGCGTCGGAATGCAGTGGCTGTTTGCGGGGTCCAGTGAAGAACCCAATCAACGTGGCCTCGCCGCTTTCCCCCAGTCATGCTCCCGCTTCCCAGAGGGGCACGAAAAGGTTCCGCACGTCGGTTGGAATTCGCTGGAGGTCTGCCCCAACTCGCGTCTCCTTGCAGGAATCAGCTCTGGCGAGTACGTCTACTTCACGCACTCCTATCGCGCACCTGTCGTCGCGGAGACAGTCGCGGCCTCGAACTACATCGAGCCCTTCTCTGCCGCTGTCGAGCGTGCGAACGTGATGGGAGTACAGTTTCATCCCGAGAAATCTGGAGCGACAGGCTTGAAGATTCTACGTAACTTCCTCGCATTCGCAATGGAGGGCGCATGCTGACTAAACGCATCATCGCCTGCCTTGACGTGCACGATGGCCGCGTCGTCAAAGGCGTTCAATTCGTCGACATCATCGACGCTGGCGATCCGGCAGAACTCGCCGCACGCCATGCGCGCGAAGGCGCGGACGAGATAGTGCTCCTGGACATTACCGCGACGCACGAAGGTCGCAAGACACTGCTCGACACCGTGCGCCGCGCGGCCAAGGTACTCTTCGTTCCGTTCTGTGTCGGCGGCGGCATTCGCAGCGCACGGGATGCAGAGCAGGTCTTCGATGCCGGTGCGGATAAGGTCAGCGTAAACTCCGCTGCTCTTGTTGACCCCATGTTGATTGACGCAATCGGCCGCAGCTTCGGCGCGCAGGCCGTCGTCGTTGCAATCGATGCACGACGCGATCCAACCGCTGCCGATCCGGTGCGCGACGCGCAGGTGCTCGTGCAGGGCGGACGGAAAGTCACAGGACGCCGCGTGGTCGAGTGGGCGCACGAGGCTGAGGCACGCGGAGCCGGTGAAATCCTGCTCACCTCCATGGACTCCGACGGCACGCGGGCAGGCTTCGATTGCGAGCTGACCGCGGCGGTGAGCGAAGCAGTGAACATTCCAGTCATCGCATCCGGTGGCGCAGGCACGGTGGCGCACTTCGCAGAGGTGTTCGCTCGAGGTAAGGCGGATGCCGCACTCGCCGCGAGCATCTTCCACTTCGGCGTTTCGAGCGCGCGCTCGCTCAAGCAGGAATTGGCTCAAGCCGGCGTTCCCGTGAGGCTTCCATGCTGATTCCTTCGATTGATCTACTTGGCGGACGCATCGTCCAGTTGGTGCAGGGCGAAAAGCTTCGCCTCGCATTTGATGACTTTGACTATTGGATCGAAAAGTTCTCACGCTTCCCACTCGTGCAACTCATTGATCTGGACGCGGCGATGCGTCAGGGCGACAATTCCGCGCTTGTCTCGCAGATTGCCAAACGCCTCCCTGTGCAGGCCGGTGGCGGCATCCACTCCATTGAGCGCGCACGCCAAGTTCTCGACGCTGGAGCCAAGCGCGTCATCATCGGCTCCGCGTTTTTCTCGGCGGAGGGCACTGTGAACGCTGAGTTTGCCGCTTCACTTGCAGGCGCTATCGGCGCCGGGCGCGTCGTTGCCGGCATCGACACGAAGAATGGCCGTATCGCGGTGAAGGGCTGGAAGGCGCAGGTTGAGCTCACGCCTGACGATGCAATCCCGCAACTCGAACCGTACGCAGCCGCATTTCTCTACACGAATGTGGATGGCGAAGGCATGCTGCAAGGATTCCCGCTCGCCACCGCAGAGCGCCTGCGCGAACTCACGCAGCGGCAGCTCATCGTTGCCGGAGGCATCCGCAGCCAGCAGGAAGTCGATGCACTCGATGCGATCGGTGCAGATGCCGTGGTCGGCATGGCCGTGTACACAGATTTGCTAGCCGTCTAGCGCAGGAGTTTCCCTGCGTACCATGCAGGCGCACGCAAGTGCGGGCAACCGCATCGGGTATGCTGAAATCAAGGTTCTTCCCCAACCTGTGCGAAAGGAAATCAAACAAGCATGACGAAAGTGAGCGGCATCCGCCTGGCTAAGCGGCTCGACGAAGTGGGCTTTTCCGACATTGTGCAGATTCGCAACAAGGTAATGGCCCTGCGTGCCGAGGGGCTTGAAGTGCACGCACTCCACGGAGGCGAGCCGTATTTCGAGACGCCTGAAGACATCAAGTATGCCGCAATTCAGGCTCTTGTCGAGAACCAGACGCACTATGCCGCCTCATCCGGCGTTCTTCCGCTCCGTAAGGCACTGGTGGAAAAGCTCGCACGCAAGAACAACCTGCAGGTGACCACCGACGAGGTCATCGCAACCGTGGGCGGATCGCAGGGACTCTATGCCGCGTTTCAAAGCGTGCTCGATCCCGGTGACGACGCGCTAGTATTTTCTCCCTATTGGACGCCAATCGGCGACTTGGTGACCGGTGCGCAGGCACGGCCTCTGCTGGTGCCCACGGCCACTGCGCGGCGCAACGGCATTCGCAAAACGCTGGAGCAGTTCTCTACTCCCAAGACCCGCGTGGTTTACTACAACACGCCGCAGAATCCCAGCGGCCTGGTATTCACTCGTGCTGAGGCTGAAGAAGTCGCAGCCTTTGCCATCGAGCGCGATCTGGTAGTCATCGCCGACGAAGCCTACGAAGACCTCGTGTACGACGGTGAGCATGTTTCCCTCGCCTCGCTGCCGGGCATGTCCGAGCGCACCATCACCTCCTACACATTCTCAAAGAGCTATGCGATGACGGGCTGGCGCGCGGGCTACGCTGTGGCCAAGGAGCCGTTCATGACTGCGCTGCGCAAAATCGTGCTCTACTCGACTAACGGCGTTTCCACGCCGGTGCAGTACGCCATGATCCAGGCTCTTAAGACGCCCGAATCGCAGATTGCCGCCTATCGTGAGGAGTACCGCAAGCGGCGCGATCTGCTGGTCGCTGCTCTGAATGAAGTCGGCCTCGAGTGCGAACCGCCCGCCGGAGCCTTCTACGCATTTCCCAATGCGGAGAAAATCAACAAGAACAGCCGCACCGCCTCGCAGATCCTGCTCGAGAAGGCGCACATTGCCACCATTCCTGGTTCGGTCTTCGGCGCACAGGGAGAAGGCCATCTGCGCTTCGGCTACGCCATCACCATCCCGGAGATTGAAGCCTGCGTGGAGGCTCTGCGCAAGTTCTTCGCCTGATCGAACGCTTCGGGCTATTTCTCCGCTTCGCCCACAGCGCGGCTGGTCTCCACCCGCGAGGCACGCAACAGCCGCGCAATCTGTTTCATATGCAGTTGCACTGCATAAGCACGCAGAATCTCGGCCTGCGCAAACTGCGCGCCGGTGTGCCGCACTTCGGCCATGCGTGCCTCCAGTTGTGCAATATCCTCTTCAAGATTGACGCCCGGCGGTGGCACGTGGAACCGCCAGTGGTGTACGCAACCCGCCACATGGTGAAAGCCGCTGTGAATGTCCAGAGCCAGGCGCCCGAGCGCAGGCTCCAGTTGCTGCGCATAGACATCCTGATGCGTATCCTGCACAGCGAATTCCAGTGCCACAAGCGCGTCGTAAATAGAGCGGCCAAATTGCGCCAGCATGCCCAGTCCCTCGCGCCAGCCCGGTCCGCCTGAGGGCTCGTTGCGCGCTGCCTCCAGCAGTTGGTTGTTGCTGCGCAGCACGGCCAGCGCATCTTCCCGTGCCGCGGCCAGGTTCTCAGCGGGCTTTCCGCGGAACCCTTGCAGAATGGCCTCAAAGAACGCGCCCAGCACCAGAAACTCCTGCGCCAGTCCGTCACGCAGGCGCAGCCGCGCACGGTCCGGAAACACCAGGGTGGACACAGCCAGTGCCACTAGAATGCCTAGGATCACCTCGCTCACGCGGTCCAGTGCAACCGTCCAGTGCGAGCCGCCCTGTCCCACCAACATCACAATCGTGATCGTCACACCGGCCAGCCGGGAGCTGCTACGGAATCCCAGCAGTCCGCACACTGTAACTGCCGCCAACACGGCGAGGAGATAATTCCATGGCAGCGTGCCAAACAGGCTAAAGCTAAAGCCGAATGCTGCTCCAATCAGCGTGCCCAGCAGCCGGTCTCGCGATGCGCCAATGGTCGACCCAAAGTTCGACTGCAGTACGATGATGGCGCTGATGGCGCCCCAGTAGCCGTCGTGCAGACCAAACCGCATCGCCAGCCACCAGCACAGCGCCGCAGCAAGCGCGGTCTTTGTCGCGTGAATCAGCAGGCGGCGATGCTCCCAGCTAAGCCAGCCGCTGCTCGACTGCGGCTCCAGGCGCAGCTTCAGGGCAAGCTGCTGCTGCGACAACGTCTTCTTCGCTCCAAGGCGCATACGGCCTCATCGTCTCCCGCGGCTTTGCACCCAGCGTGTGCAGGCCGACCTCTATTCTCGCAAAAGAGGCCGATCCTCTCCGGTTGCCTATTCATATTCTTCTGCTCTGGCCTCCTGTCGGTCTGTGCTGGCTGCCACCGCAGTTCAAGTATTAGCGGAGACTTTGACCGTGTAGCATAAATGCAGGCCCAAATCATGGGCTTCCACGGACAAAATGCTACGAGTCGGATATCCAGCCACCATTGCCGCTGAGTTTTTCGCAGCCTTCCCTCGTGAGGTCGAACTTATCCCGCTTTCCGAAGATCTGGATCACGATGTCGAGATCGACGTCTGGATTCCCGATCCCTATCCGGCGCGCTCGCAGCGCATTGCGCCACATTTGCGAGGCATTAAGCTCGTGCTCTCACTCATGGCAGGCACCGAGTGGATCCCCGCCGCCGTGGGCCCACACGTCACCATCTGCAACGCGCGAGGCGCCCACAATGTTTCCACTGCGGAGTGGACGCTTTCGGCCATCCTTGCGACTCTCAAGTACTTCCCGTTCTACGTCGAAGTGCAGCAAACGGGCCACTGGAAGCGGCGCTTTGAGGCAACAGCCCATTACGAACAAATCAGCGGCAAACCGCATCGGCTTTATCCGCCGGTGATGCTCGAAGAACTGACCGCCAAGCGCGTGCTGCTGGTGGGCCATGGCGCCATCGGTCAGGAGATCGAGCGCATGCTCGCGCCGTTCCACGTCGAACTCGAGCGCGTCGCCCGCACCGCGCGCACCGAGCCGAAGGTGCATCCCGTCAGCCAGCTTGACGCACTCATTCCATGGGCCGAAGTGATTGTGCTCATCCTCCCGCTCACACCCGAGTCCCTCCACCTCATCGGGCCGCGCCAGTTCGCGCTCATGCGGCAGGGAACTCTGCTGGTCAACGCCGCGCGCGGAGCTATCGTCGATACCGACGCCCTCGTCGACGCGCTGCAGAAGGGCGGCATTCGCGCCGCTGTCGATGTCACCGACCCGGAGCCTCTACCTGTCGGCCATCCCCTGTGGAACTGCCCGAATCTGTTCCTCACGCCGCACATCGCTGGCTCCACGCCGCAGTTCGCGCCGCGATCTATCCAGACCGCGCTCGACGAGCTTAAGCGTTATATGGCAGGCGAGCCGCTCTCCAACGTCGTGCGTCCGGCTGTCTGAGTCGCCTCGGCTGCGCGGCGCCAGTCGCGCAGCCCCAGCACGGCCAGCCCAACCAGCACCAGGTACAGCAGCGCCGTGGCCCAAAGGTCCTTGTAGATGTATTCGCCAATGTAGATCGTATCCACCGCGATCCATAGCCACCAGTTGGCCGTATGCTTGCGCGCTTGCCACCAACTTGCCACAAGGCTGAAGCTGGCCAGCGCCGCATCAAGAAACGGCAACGCCGCATGTAGCTGGCGAGTGATTTCGCCCAGGATGAAGCTGCCGATGGCGCCCGCTACAAGTGCGATCAGCAGGCTTATCAGCGCCAGCGGCTCAACGCGCACTTCGCCCTCTTCCCGCACGCCGCGCCACCAGTGCCACCATCCGTACAGAGTGAATGCAATGAAGAAAACCTGCAGCAGCGCGTCCGACAATAGCTGAGCGCGATAGAACACCACAAGGTAGAGAAGGTCAGCGGCCAGCACGATGGGCCAGCACAGCATTGAGCGCCGCGTGGTCAGCCAGATGCCAACCACCGTGGTGAGAAAGCCAGCCAGCTCCACGCCGTGGGCCGCCATGTAGTCCGCAATCGTTGTCCAACTCATCGCCCTGTCGTTACCTCGCGCCTTTCCGCCCACGCGCTAATCGCCTTCAGCAGTTGTTTCCCCCGCCCGCTGTGATACCAGCGCGCATGGCCCACCAGGTAGTCCTCAGTTGCCACTCGCGCCCGCTCGGGATCATGCAGCGCACTAAGAAAATAGTCGGCCTCGGTCAGCGCAAACTCCGCGTGACATAACGCTAGCATCGGCGCCAGCGCTCCAGCCTCTGCCCGAGAGAGCGAACGCACGGACTCATATCCGTCGAGCAGACCCGCAAGATGGTCGTAGTGCACCGGCACACGTTCGTCCTGTGCAGAATCGCTCGTAAGCACAAGCCACTCCACCACATTGCGCTCGATAGCCTGCGCCAGATCATGCACTGCGTTGGTACGGTCAGAAAGTCCGAAATCGATGATCGCTGCAGCGTAGGCGTTATCGCTCGCATCGCTCCACAGCAGGTTCGAAGCATGTAGATCGTTGTGCGTCCAAAGGTGGGGCATTGCCGAAAGGGATGGCCGCAGTCCATGGTGGAACGGCTCAAGCAACTCCAGCGCCTGCGCGCAGTGGCAGCGCGTTGTCGCGTCCTGCGCGAGCGCGGGCCGTGCTTCCAAGTAGCTCTCCAGGGCGCCCTCCGCGTCCTCGCTGGCAAAGATCGAGAAGCTTGCCACCAGCGGCTGAGCCTTGCGCGCTGGGGCAGCGTAACCCTGCGCAGCCACATGCAATCGTGCTAAGGCCGCACCCGCGGCACGCGCGTGTGCAACTGTCAGAAAGGGAGTCCACGAAATCGCATCTTCGTAGAGATCAACTCCCCGCGGCGTGGAATGAACCTCGTAGGTCCACTCGCCGCGTACCAATGCTGACTCTCCGGCAGCCGTGCGCAATACTCGCGGCACCGCTGCTCCCTGCTCATGCAGGTGATCGAGGAACGCATGCTCCTCGTTCAATCCCGCCGCATCACGCACGCAGCGCAGATGGCGCTTTATGAAAACCTGCTCCATACCCACCCGTACCACGCTTGCTGCGGAGAACGGCCTTGGGCTGGCGGAAAGAATTCGCACCGGCCCGCTCAGTCCCTCGAATTCCGCGAGAAGCGCACGCACTTCTTCCGGCATCAGCGGAGGCCAGTCCGCCTCCACCAGCGTGCCATCCAGTCCGTGCACTTTGGCTGCTGTATTCATCGCGATCGAGTCTTCTTCTGCATCGTTCAAACGCTCATCCTACTAGAACGCGTAGTGCGCGGAAAGCCGTACCGTCGCAGGCGCACCCTGGTGGATAAACGTATCGCCGTAGTTGGCGCCCGTGTCCTTCCAGTAGCGCTTGTTCAGAATATTGTCTGCGTAGAGACGCAGTGTCAGGCGGCCATGCTCGCCGCCGGGGTTCCAGCGCGCACCCAGGTTGAACAGGTTGTAGCCTCCAACGCTCACCGTATCGTCGCGCGTAGCTTTCTTGCTGCTCGTATAGCTCCACCCGGGCAGCAGGTGAAGTCCGCGTGTGTGGGGCAGAGCGGCATCTGCAAACACTGTCACTCGTGCGCGTGGAACATTGATCACCTGCTTGTCGTTGTACGACTCCGTGGCAGAGTCGTCAGACCGTGCACGTATCGCCGCGCCCGATGCGGTCAACTGCAGCCAGCTTGCAGCCTTTCCTTGCGCGTTAACTTCCAGGCCGGAGTGCGTCTCATGGCCATCGGACTCGAAGCACGGATCGCCCTCAGCAACATCGCCGCCGGTCAGCAGGCTGGTCGTGCAAAAGCTGTCTGCCCCTGCGATGGTACGCGGATAAAAGAAGGGTTGCCGCATGCGGAACAGGGAAGCGGTGAGCAGTACCTGTCGCTCATACTTCACGCCCACTTCAGACTGTCGCGTGAAGAACGGGTCCAGAAAGGCTGCCGAGTTATCCACCCACCACGGAGCCTGCGGGCCCAGCGAAAGCAGCACTCCATAGTTGCCATAGAGCATCAGCTGCTTGGTCGGTGCATAGGTAGCAGCATACTGTGGAAGCCACAGCGAGCGCGGCCTCTCGGGATAGTTGAAGTCGCTCACGCGTGCGTAGCGGCCGCCTGCCAGCAGCGCCACGCCGCCAGGTAGATGGACACGATCCTGCACAATCGCCGAGGCCTGATGGTTGTAGTCCGCCAGCACCGCTGGATCAGCGTGCAGGTAAGGATCCTCCGGAGCATAGTAGGTGTTTGGCTGATAGACATTCTCAACGCCAATCGGCACGTAAACAATCGTGGGCGAGAGGTCCACGCTGCGGTGGAACAGTGATCCGCCGCCGACCACGTCATGCGTCAGCGGGCCAGTGGCAAAGTGCCCTTGCACAAGCGCTTCGCCCACTGCGTCAATGCGCACTTCGCCCGGGCTGCGATAGTCGTAGATCTCGTAGCTGCCGTCCGGGCAGAAGAAAGCGGCATTCGTGCACAATTGGTTGCCGTCCGCATCCAGTGCCGTACCGTACGGGTAGATCACGTTGTCGTCAACCAGCGAGTGGCTGTA
>DCFV01000169.1:13120-21104 GCA_002314435.1 Acidobacteriaceae bacterium UBA1795
TTGCCCCACGGCTGGTAACCCAGCATGGTGGAGGCATACACGGGCGACGGGATCGTCGTACCGCCCAGCAGCTGATATCCCGCCTCCGACCGCTGCACTTTGTGTTGGTAGTCAAAGTCCGAGTAGAGGTTGGTGTTCTCGTCCAGGCGAAGTGATGCATCGGCCGCGCCCACACCGCGCCATCCGTCGGCATGCTGCACATAGGTGTGCATGTCTTCGCCAGCTAGATTGATGCGAATGCCAGGCTCATAGCGCGTGACGAACACGCGTCCCGCATCCAGTGCGCCAAAGCTGGTGCCGCGATGGTCCGTTGCTACGTCGACAGCTATGTGCTGGCCTTCGTGTGGCTCTTTGGTCACATAGTTGATCAGCCCGCCCGACGAGGCAATGCCGCTCACCGTGCTGGCAATGCCTTTCACCACTTCCACGCTCTGCTTGTTTTCGAGCGGTACATCCTGCTCGCCGGCGATTGTCATGCCATTGATCTGCAGGCCGGTGGCGAGGTCGATTGGAAACCCACGAATCTCAAAATCGCCGTAATAGCCCACCGGCGCGTAGTCCTCTGCAATCGACGCGTCGTTCTTCACCACGTCCGACAGCACGCGTGCCATCTGGTCGCTCAGCACTGCGCGCGACACGGCTGTAACCGATAGAGGCGTCTCCTTTAGTTGTGTGCCGTCAAGGCTGCCCGCAGTGCTGAATGCGCTCAGGTACTCGTCCTTCACTTCGCCATGCACTTCCACGGTCGTCGTCACGTGCGGCAGTTGTGTCGCTGCAGGTGCAGCCGCAGACTGGTCCGTCTGCTGAGCCTGGGCGCGCACCGCTGGCGGCGCGGTGCCGCAGAGCAGCAACAATGCGGCTGTCGGCGCAATGCGCCCGAGAGATTTTTTCAGAAGTTGTGCCGGGAGTGCGGCCACTGGTGTTGCCATGATGTTCCCCTTGCATCCCAAAAACTGATGAAACAGGAGAACTCAAACAACGATTAAGAGGAAGGCCGCTTCGGAAACTTCCCACGCCGGTATTATCCGGATCGGGTTCGAGGGTATGTCTCAGCCCCAGTATTCTGGAGCACCCCTGTTTCAATAATGCTTTTGTAACACTGTCAGCATCATTTCGCAAAACAGTAATAGGACGTCAACGCCACAGCGCGTTGATGAGAGGCCGATACGCAGCCAACTCCGGCACCGCCAATCCAGGCACTTTCGCAGCATCATCGGCATGCCGAAGTGCAAGGGAATCCTGTGCATACGGCAGCGCGAGGAAGGCTTCAGCCTCCGTGTCCCACATCGGCCCGCCCTGCAGTGCCAGGCTCGCCACCGACGCCGTGGACAGCGCCGCGAGGTAGCGAGGATTGGCGTGGCACAGGTAGCGCTTGGCCGCTACGTGCAGACGAATCGGATCGAGCACAGCCACCGGCAAATGACCTTCCAGCAAAGCCGCGGCCAGCTTTTCATGCTGCGTGTCCAGCCCTCGGTCGGCAGCGTCTTCGCCTTCGCCGTGCAACAGGTGACCCAAGTCGTGGAGTAGCGCGGCAGAGATCAGCGTGTCTGGCGCGCCCTTGCGCTGCACAAACCATGCAGACTGCAGGCTGTGCTCCAGCACCGTTACGGGCTCGCCAAAGTAGGCCGCCCCTCCGCCTGCCTCCAGCAGAGCAAACACCGCATCCACATTTGCAAGTGCTGGCATGTCGTCTATGCCTCCGTTTTCTGTGGCGCGTGAAAACGCTGATGCGTCGCGAGTATCAGAGCCACCAACGCAGTCAGAAAGGATGCACCGGCAAGCAGAAGAAACGCATTCTTCCAGCCGAAGGCTACCGTCACGCGAGCAACAGTATCGCCAGAGAGCCAACCGGCCAGATAGCCGACGCCGTCAATGATGCCCGCCGCCGTGGCGCTGCCGCGCTTGCCGCCAAAGTCCAGGCTCATCGCACCAGCCAGATACGAATATGGTCCCAGCATAAGGAATCCCACCAGCGTTACCAGTACCACCGGCGTCCACGGGCTTGCGTGGCCCGGCGTCTGCGCCAGAGCCAGCAGACACACAGTGCTGGCCACCATGCCGCCCACCAGCACAAGGCTCCGCCCATTCAGTCCCAGCTTGTCGCTCAGCACACCGGCCACCAGCACACTGATGCCGCCAAAGAACGGAAACAGCGCACTGCGTTCAGCCGCCACGCTACTCGTCAGGCCAACGTACTGGACAAAATACGTCGGCGTCCAGAAGTTGAACGTTTCGCGCAGCAGCGTGGTGCCCAGTGAGAGCAGACACACCAGCCAGAAGGGAAAGCTCGACAGCAGCGGCTTCAGAATTGCCGCCAGCCTAACGCGATCTTCGCCCGTCTGCGCTCCGTTTTCGGCGTATACATTCAGCGGATTGGACTCCGGCGAGGGCAGTCCGCGCTCCTCCGGCGTCTCGCGCAACAGCAGCAGGTTGGCCGCCAGCAGCGCCGCCAGCGAACCTGCGCCGGCAAAGAACACTCCGCGCCAGCCCACGCCGTGCGCCATCAGCGCGCTCATCACCCAGCGGCAGCCCGCGTCGCCGAACAGATAACTCAGGCTCAGCACAGCCATCACCGTGCCATACGTGGAATAGGAGAACCACCGCGACGCGACCTTCACCAGTCCCACCCAGCCCATCGACTGCACAAAGCGATTTCCCACCCACGCCAGCGTAAACAGCGGAAAGCCGCCGCCCAACGCAAACAACAACGTGAACAGAATCGACCCGCCCATGCCGCCCAGAAAGCTGCGCCGCCCACCGAACAGGTCCGTCATCGAGCCGGAGATAAACTTGCCCGCAGCGTAGGCCATCGTACCCACAGATGCGATAAATCCCAATCGCACCTGAGCCGCGCTGGGGCGAATGCCGTGCCGCGCCAGGTCCTGGATCAGGTCCGGCAGCACAACTGAGAGATTCGAACGGCAGAAGTAGTAGCCTGAATAACCCAGTACAAGCAGTGCGATCGTCGCGCCGTGCCAGGCGGTAAAGCGCGCCTCGGCGCATGAGGATAAAGCCACATCCAGCTCAGGGGAAGCCTTCTTTTCGGGTTGCACAACGGCAGACTATCACGCGTGCTGTACGTAGCGGTTCGAGTGTTGCTGCGCATAGTCGGAACGCGGCTCTGCACGCGCCGCCGTCGTCGAATTTTTGTCAAAATAGGGGTCCGCCGCGGCTTCTCACGCGATACATTGTTAAAGAAACCCTCTCGGCGGCGAAGAAACGCCGACCCCTGCGTAAATTTTTGGTGAAAGGTAACTGGATGATCTGGTTTTGTTCCCGTGTCCTCAATCGCCGCGCGCTCACGCTGCGGATTCTACTGATCGGCTGTCTAGTGACATTTGGGGCGCACTCGCTTGTCGCGCAATCTACCTTCGGCTCGATCCTTGGCACAGTGCATGACTCAAGTGGTGCATTGGTCGCCGGAGCGCAGGTTACGCTGCTGAATACGGGAACCACCGCTGTACGCGAAACTGCGACTGACACCAACGGCAACTACGGCTTCCGCAACATCGACGTAGGCGTGTACAGCGTCACCATCGCTGCGCAGGGCTTCCAGAAAGAGACGCTGCCCACAGTGTCGCTCACCGCGCGCGAAACCCGCCGTCTCGACGCCTTGCTCAAGCTCACCGGCGACACGCAGACCGTCGTGGTCCTCGACGACGCAGCCGCGCCTGTCATCACCACTGACGTCTCGAACCTCGCGGAGACCAAGGTCGGCGACGAACTCGTCAGTCTTCCAGTCGCCATCTACTCGCGTTCCACAGGCTCCACCAGCCCCATCTCCACGCTCACCACTGAGGCGGGCGTGCAAACCGACGACTCCGGTAACCTCGCCGTCATGGGCACCACCGCCGCCCAGCTCAGCGTCACCATCGACGGCATCTCCTCGGTCGGCGTCGAGTACTCCGGTCCCGTGAACGAAATGTTTCCCTCGTTCAACTCCATTGAGGAGATTCGCGTCAGCGAGTCGAACAACAATGCCGAGTTCTCTGGCGTCGCCGATATCACCACCGTCTCCAAGGCCGGCACCATCCACTTCCACGGCGGAGCCTTCGAGAATCACCAGAACACTGTTTTCAACTCCAATAACACCTTTGCACTCTCCAAGCCGAAGATCATCATGAACGATTTTGGTGGAACGCTTGGCGGGCCGCTGCATTTCAAGCCCCTGTTCAATAGTCAGAATCCCGGCTTCTTCTTCATCAGCTACGAGGGCCTGCGTCTGCCGCGTGAAACGCCTATGCTCCTCAGCGTTCCCTCGGCCGACATGCGCGCCGGCAACGTCAGCGACTACCTCGCCGGGCAGGGAATCAGCGCGATTTACAACACCGACGGCACGCCGCTCGATTCCACTGCTGTGCCCGTCAGCACCATCTCGCAGAACCTGCTCACCTATCTCATGCCGGTACCCAACTACGGCGACTCCAGTTCCTACGCGAACAACTACCAGATCAACTTCCCCTCGCCCATCTCGTCCAATCAGGGCGATGTGCGCTTCGACAAGACCATCTCCGGCAAGCAGTCGCTCTTCGCGCGCTTCTCTTACAAGAACCGCCAGGTCATCACCGCGCCTTCGGCCGCGTGCACCTACACCTACTGCGCCGAGGCGGGCAGCCCGCTGCAGGGCGGCTATAACACGCCGGAGATTGACGAGGGCCTCACCTTCGCGCACAACTACGTCCTCACCCCGACGCTGCTCAACGAGTTCCGCGCCGGCTACAACGCGCAACACACCTCTGAGACGCAGAGCTACTCCACCACCGAACTGCTCGCGCAGACCGGGCTCACCGTGCCGCAGCCGAATACGGAGTACTCTGCGGCGCCGCAGGTGCTCATCAACGGCTTCATGTCCACCGGCGCCGGCAACCCCGGTGTGCAGCGCGGCCAGATCATCCAAGCCCTCGATAACGTAACCTGGACTCGCTCCAAGCACACGTTCAAGTTCGGCTTAGACTTCAAACGGCTCACCGATCATGACGACAACGTCTTCGGCAACTACCGCTCCGGCTGGTATGTTTTCGATGGCTCGTCCACTGTCGGCACCACCATCGGCGACCCGTACACCGCGTTCCTGCTGGGCTATCCCGACTACACGGAAGTTAGTTCCACCAACGACCCCACCATGGATGGCCGCGGCTACTCTTACGCATTCTTCGCACAGGACGACTGGAAGCTCACGCCGAACCTCACCCTCAACCTCGGCCTGCGCTACGAGGTGCATCCACCGCTGCGCGAGACGCGTGCCAACACCGCGGCCTTCATGCCCAACTGGACCGGCACCGGCACCGACGGGTCAACCTCCGTCACCGGCGCAGTCGTCGTCTCCAACTCGGCCGCACTCGCAAATTCCTCGCAGGACTTCATCAACGGCATCGCCCCAACACCGATTCTCACCGCATCCCAAGCCGGCATTCCCACCGCGCTACGCTACACGGATCACTCCGATATCGGTCCGCGCATCGGCTTCGCGTGGCGCCCCTACGGCAACGACCGCACCGTCCTTCGCGGCGGCTGGGGCCGCTTCATTGAATCTCCGCTGGGCTTCTCGCTCGTCTCCGGCTGGGCCGTCCATTCGAGCTACGTAGCAACCTACAACCAGGACTACCAGGACGACGGCGTCACGCCGCTTATCTCCTTCCCCAATCCGTTCAACACCGCGGCGGGCGACGCCTCCGGAACCGCTGGTTTCTATTACGCCTTCCCCATCCATTACAGCGATCCATCCGTCCAGCAGTGGAACCTCACACTTGAGCAGGACCTCGGACACAAGCTCGGCCTCCGCCTCTCTTACAGCGGCAGCCGCGGCTCCAACCTCGAGGTCATGGTCGACCTGAACCAGGTGCAGCCCAACACTCTCGGCTACGACACCGCGCAGTCCGACCGCCCCTATCCCGACTGGTCCATCATCCAGAGCGTGCAGAACGCCGCTGAGAGCAACTATCACAGCGGCACCGTCGATCTCTCGCGCCACAGCGGCAAGGGCCTAACCTTCGACTCCAGTTACACCTGGACCCGCGACCTCTCCAACGCTGGTGGCGTTGCGCCCAACGCCTTTGCAGTCGCCGGTGGAAGCTACCTCACGGACCGTTTCCATCCCGGCCTCGACTATGGCAACGTCATCTACGACCGCCGTCATCGCTTTCTCACCACCTGGCTCTACGACCTGCCCTTCGGCCGCGGACAGCGCTGGCTCTCCACCCGCAGTGCGCTCAACCGCGTCGTGGGCGATTGGCAATTGGCAGGCGTCACTGTGTTACAGTCCGGTCCGTTCCTCACGCCCTACCAGCAGTCGGTCGACCCGGCCAACACCAACATCCTCACCACTGTGGGCCAGGCACGGCCTGACCAGCTCAGCGGCGTCTCGCTCTATGCCGCACAGCGCAACACCGCGCAGTGGCTCAACCCCGACGCGTTCCCGTACTCGAATCTGCAGGACGCGGACGGCACCGGCATCGGCCGCTTCGGCAACGCACCTGTCGGCGGCGTGGTCGGCCCCGGCACAGCCAACTTCTCCCTCTCGCTCATGAAGGCTGTCGTGCTCCACGAGCAGACCCGACTCGAACTCAGCGCCGAGGCCGCCAACATCTTTAACCATCGCAACTACGAGCCACCCAACATGCAAGTCGACTCCGGCGGCTTCGGCGCCATCACCGCGTTACAGACTGCCGAAGGCTCTGGCCCGCGCAGCCTGGAGCTAACCGGCCGCATCGTCTTCTAAGAGCGCACGCGTCGCCACAAACACAAAGGCCGCAGGAGAATTCCCGCGGCCTTCGCGTTTTTGATCCTCGATCTCTGGCTTACTTTCCGGTCCCTTCGGCGATCGTCACAATCCGATCCACGCCCGGCACCGCGAAGTGCTCCACCTTGCCGCTCGGCCAGTGCACCTCAATGTCGTCCACTGTCGTCGCCTGACCCAGCCCGAAGTGCGGCCGCGGATCGTTGTTCGAAGCGTAGCTGCCGCCGCTCAGCACGTCTTCGCGCAGCCTCATGCCGTTCGCCTTCAAGTAAATGGTCGCGCCCACCGCATCGCGTGGACTCTTCTGCCCGCCCACCAGCTTCAGCTCCAGCCAGTGGTTCTTATCGTCATTCACGTTACGTAGCAGAACAGGGTGACCGTCCATCACGTTGATCACCACATCGATCTTGCCGTCGTTGAACAGGTCGCCCACCGCCATGCCGCGGCCCGCAATCACGTCAGCCAGCCCGGTGCCTTCCACCGGCGGCACAACCTCAAACTTCTTGCCGCCAATGTTATGGAACAGCATCGGCCGCTCCTTCCAGCTCGTACCCCACGGATACTGATCGGCCTGCGGATACACGTGCCCGTCGGCCATCATCAGATCCTTCCAGCCGTCGTTGTCGTAGTCAAAGAACGCGTCGCCCCAACTGAGGAAGGGAACCGTCACTTCACCCAGTCCTACTTCGTAGCTCACGTCCGTCACATTGCCGTCGCCCTCGTTGCGGTAGAGCGGCTTGTAGTTGTCGCTGAACGTGGTGTCGAAAATATCAAGCATGCCGTTGTTCTGGTAGTCGCCCACGGCAATACCCATCGACGCCGTCTCCTGCCCCGCGCCGTTCACCGCAAACCCTGACGCATAGCTCACGTCCTCGAATGTGCCGTCGCCCTTGTTCAGGTAGAGATAGTTTGGCGTCGAGTCGTCTCCCACCAGCAGGTCCGGTTTGCCGTCGTTGTTGATGTCTGCAAACAGCACGCCCAACCCGTAGTAGCCCGGCTTGTCCGCCACGCCCGCCTTCTCGCTCACGTCGGTAAACGTGCCGTCGCCGTTGTTGTGGAACAAGTGGTCCGGCTCTCCCTTCAGCCCGCGCGGACCGCAACTCACCTGCTCGCCGCGAAATGTGCAGTAGGTGTTCGGTACGCCGTTCTGTTCAGCCTGCGGCAGGTTCGCCCGGTCAAAGTGCACATAGCCCGCAACGAACAGATCCAATTTGCCGTCGCCGTCGTAGTCGCCCCACGTCGAGCCCG
>DCFV01000089.1:0-2916 GCA_002314435.1 Acidobacteriaceae bacterium UBA1795
TTGGCGGTTGTAACTCTCTGCCTGTTTATCATCTGGCCTTTTCTCCCTGGAATCACGGGTGCGGTCGTTCTGGCCGTCGTCACGGCGCGTCCGCACAAGTGGCTTCGAGCGCGGATGAAGAGCCACGCGCTGGCTGCTGTGGTCGCTCTGTTGCTGGTGGTGCTCAGCATCGTCACACCCACTTTGCTCGTGGTGCAGTCTGTTGCTGTCCGCGTGGCCAAGTCTGCGCGGGGACTGCAGACCGCATCGGCTGAGCAGGGGTTCCGTGTCTTCCTTGCCCAACACCCCAGGGTGGACGCAGCGCTGCTCTTTCTGCAGTTGAACGTCGATTCTGACCAGGTGTTCGAAAAGGGAATCAGTTCGATCGCAGGCAAGATCGTCCCGTTCCTGGGGCACTCCATCTCGGCCATCTTTCAGGTGGTCGTTATGCTGTTCATCCTCTTTTTTCTTTACCGCGATCAGGAAGACGCGCTCAGTTTTGTGCGATCTCAGCTGCCATTTGCGCCGGAGGAGACCGACTTTCTATTCGTCCGGCTGCGCACGTCCGTCCAAGCTCTGGTGCTGGGGCGCTTCGCGGTTGCCGGTATTCAGGGCCTGGTGGCGGGCGCGGCCTTCGCGCTTCTGGGCATGAATGGCGCCGTGCTGCTTGGTGTGGCCACCATGCTCTGCGCGATGGTGCCGGGCGTCGGCGCGTTTATCGTATGGCTGCCAGTGGTGATCTATCTCGCCGCTCTGCATCTCTGGGTGCAGGCTGCGATCCTGCTTGCGGTTGGGGCGCTTGTGATCAGCACGCTGGATAACTTTCTCTATCCCATCCTGGTGGGGTCGCACTTGCGACTGCACACGGTGCCCATCTTCCTGGCGATGTTGGGCGGCGTTTTGTTGTTCGGGGTTTGCGGGCTGGTCCTCGGGCCGATTGTGTTCAACATTGCCGCAGTGCTCGGGCACATCTGGCGCAGCCGCACGCTTGGTGAGCCGCTGCCGGCGCAGAACCAGGTGGTTTGACGCGCGGATACAGCCCCCCCCCGCCGTCTCTGCGCAAAAATTGCGCATCCTTCCGCTCTCTCGTGGAATCCCACGCTGCGTAAGGCCGCGCTCGCCTGACGTCCGCTTGGCCGGAAGAGGAACCCATGTCCCACGATGCCGCGCTGCGTGAACATCTCATTCAACTGCTCACGGGAAGCCATGCGCATGCTGACTTCAATGCCGCTGTCAAAGACATGCCCATCGAGCTTCAGGGCAAGCGTCCCAAGGGTGCAGACCACTCGCCCTGGGAACTGCTCGAGCATCTGCGCATTGCGCAGTGGGATATCCTCGAGTTCTCACGCGACGCAACGCATCAGTCTCCGGAGTGGCCGGGCGGCTACTGGCCCGCGACCCCCGCGCCGCCGGACGAGCACGCCTGGGAGAAGAGTGTGCGGGCTTTTCGCCGCGATCTGAATGCGCTGTGCGATCTGGTAACCGATCCGGCCACCGACCTTTACGCGAAGATTCCCCATGGCGGCGGCCAGACGATCCTTCGTGAGGCACTGTTGACTGCGGATCATAACGCCTATCATCTGGGGCAGCTTATTCTTGTGCGCAGACTGCTCGGCGCCTGGAAGTGACTCTCAGGTACCCGCCGAAAGGCCTATTCCCTTGCAGGGGATGGGGTTGCAGGCTGTGCGCACGAGCACACTTTTTGCTTGTCGGCTTCTGCTACCATAGGGACGATTGCAGTACCCGCGTCCGCACGGCTGATTTCCCGCCCTGCAGGTTCAGAGCGAAACGGCAGCGGGGACTAACCCAAAGGAGAATTGACATGCCTCTCGTATCCATGCGGCAGCTCCTCGACGAGGCCGCCAAGGGCGGATATGGCGTCGGCGCTTTTAACGTCAACGATATGGAACAGATTCAGGCGATCATGATGGCGGCCAAGGAAACCAAGTCCCCCGTGATCGTGCAGGCCAGCCGCGGCGCTCGCCAGTTTGCTGAGGATCTGTACCTCTTCCGCCTGATTCAGGCAGCTGCGGAACTCAATCCCGAGATTCCTATCGCCATGCACCAGGATCACGGCAACAGCTTTGAAACCTGCAAGAGCGCCATCGCTCTCGGCTACACCAGCGTTATGATGGACGGCTCGCTCAAGGAAGACGGCAAGACCCCGACGACCTTTGAAGAGAACGTTGAAGTCACCCGCAAGGTGGTTGACTACGCGCACGAGCGCGGCGTAACCGTTGAGGGCGAGATCGGCGTGCTGGGCGGCGTGGAAGACGGCCACGGCGCGGGTGGTACCGGCCTCGAGCACATCACCGATCCCGACCAGGCGGTCGAGTTTGCCGAACGCACCGGCGTTGACGCGCTGGCTATTGCCATCGGCACCAGCCATGGCGCATACAAGTTCACCAAGAAGCCCGATGGCTCCGTGCTGAAGATGGACGTGCTCATCGCCATCCACAAGCGCCTGCCCCACACCCACCTGGTCATGCACGGCTCCAGCTCTGTGCCCAAGGATCTACAGGACATCATCAACCAGTACGGCGGCAAGCTCAAGGAAACCTGGGGCGTGCCCGTCGAAGAGATCCAGCTCGGCATTCGCAACGGCGTGCGCAAGATCAACGTCGACACCGACAACCGCCTCGCCATCACCGGCGCCATCCGCAAGGTCTTCGCGGAAACGCCTGAAAAGTTTGATCCCCGCGACTACCTCAAGCCGGCTCGCGAGGCCATGAAGAAGGTTGTCGCTCTTCGTATGACCCAGTTCGGCCAGGCTGGCCACGCTGGCGACTACACGCCTAAGTCGATCGAAGAGATCGCCAAGGGCTATGCCGATGGCTCGCTCGATACGCGTCCCTCGGTTTACGCCAAGTAAAGCCTGGTTCTATCCAGTACAAAGGCCGCATCCCACGTGGGATGCGGCCTTTCCTTTTGTCTGTT
>DCFV01000089.1:3241-4219 GCA_002314435.1 Acidobacteriaceae bacterium UBA1795
GGCTTTTCGGCTTCGTCGTCTGCTTTTATCATCAGCCAGTAGTTGAAGCTGTCTTCAATGGCCATCAATGCAGCCTGGTTCATGTCGCTGCTTACGCCTGCAGTGATCCATGGCTCGTATCCGTCGGCGTGGAAGCTTACAGTAACGCGCACATACGCCGCCGAGTCATGCGCGGAAACATCCAGCGCCATCACTGTGAATGTGCCCAGGCGCATCTCGGCCAGCGCCGGATACCACTTCTCCAACTCGTGCCGCATCGCCTTGGTCAGCGCGTCCACGGGGCCTGCGCCTTCCGCCCGCGTCGTGGCCATTGTCGAGTCGCCGATTGAGAGCGTCATAAAGGCCTGCACAAAGCGGTGACCGATCTCGTCTGACTCGTCAAACACACGCCAGCTGCGGATGCCGAACCGGTTGCGCAGCGTCCCTAGTACGCGCATGCACGCAATGCGGAAGGACACTTCGCTTGCCGTAAAGCCACCGCCTTCGATCATCGGCAGGTTGGCGTCGATGAATGTCTGGGCTTGTGCGGAGTTGAGCGGCACACCCAGCGCTTCCGAAAGCAGTATGATGTTGGCCTTGCCCGACTGACGGTTTACACCGATGGTCGGATTGGCGCCTACTCGTGCCGGATCGCACCACAGGTACGCACCTGGGTTCTTGCGCTCGCTGCTGCCGTGCATGCCAGCCCAAGTGCCAAAGGCGCCCGTGCCCACGATTGGCGCGCCGTGCGGCGCCTCAAGGCCGAACGCTGCAAAAGCAGCATGGGCCAGGCTGGTCAGCCCTGCAAGTGAGGTCTCCGGGACAAACTGCGCCTCTCCGCGCAGTTGCATGCCGCCGATCACCGTGGTCAGGTTCACGTTGCCGCAGCGCTCGCCCGTGCCCAGCAGCGTGCCCTGCACCTGCACTGCGCCGGCCATCACCGCGGCGCGCGTGTTGGCAATGCCGAGCCCGCGATCTGTGTGGCCATGGAAACCGAAC
>DCFV01000143.1 GCA_002314435.1 Acidobacteriaceae bacterium UBA1795
TCAAATCCCGTCGGGGACGCCAATAAAATAAATAACTTAGAGGAAATCGAGTCGAACCCCGAGGGTTTGAAAGGGTTCGATAACGAAAAACCGAACTTATTCATCCCCTTTCTCCTCTTTTTCTTCCCTTCTATGGGCCCCATAATCTGCCGTGCTACCCGACTGTGCGCAGAACGCTTCACCTTCGTCACTGCCTGCGTATACACGTCCATGGTCACTTTGAAGTTGGCATGGCGGAGAAGTTCCTGAATTGTCTTTACGTCTTCCCCGTTCGCCTTCATCAGAGTTCCAAAGCTATGTCGCAGGGTGTGCCAGCCCACCGGCTCGGTGATGCCAATGGCCTCTAGTGCCGGCTTGAGATAGACCCGGTAGAGCGAACTCGGCCAGTACGGCTGTTTGCCTTTGCCGTGAGGGCTGGCAAACACCCAGTCGTCCTGCTGGTTGTAGGGGCAATGAAGCCGCCACGACCAGAGCGCTTCCCCCAGTTCCGCATCGATGGGAACCGGTTTCTTCGAAGCTTCCGTCTTGCATCGCTCAATTTACATGAAACTCGTATTGGGGCGTCCCCTGAATGTACATATTGCGCGCGTACCAGTCGCCGTCCTCCGGAACGCACTGCGGGCTCCAGTGCGCCCATATACCGAGCTTTGCGTCGCGATACCAATCCGGACACTGGTAGGACTTGAGCGATTCCCAGTCTGGCCGAAAAGGCCCGTCTGGGGCTTGGTCGCGAAAGAACTGCGAATGCCCTGGTTTCGCCAATGCGGCCCAAGCGAAAGCTGATGCGCTAGCTGACAAGAATCATCTGCGGTTCATTATTCGTGTTGCCTCCAACGGGCCAGTCACTGGCGGGTGATCAAACGACCTCCCGAGAGAACAGGTGCTACTGATCTTTCGGGCCGTTTCATTCGGGCCGTTCGTTGAGTGGACAAAATATCTGCATTCAAGTGGCGGAAAACCAGGTATTCAGCACTTCTTTCACCTATTTGCTTACCACCGTCACTATAGACATGTCCGGCCCAAGCCACGCTGGGGCGCCTTCATGATTCAGCCGTTGGGTCTTGTCATCCCATGTCAGCCTCGTGACCGATCCGCCACCCTTCTCGTATCCATAGGTAGTGCCGTCATCGTGAAACAGGGTAAAGCTGCCATCTGCTCCCGGATATATCCGCACGGATGCAATCGTCTGCACCTGATGGGTGCTGTCGATCTCGGACCCAACAGGCACAATGCTTCCTGCTCTTACGAACAGCGGCAGCGTATCGATGGGCGCATCCGCCTCTATGGTCTGTCCGCCGTGCAGCCGCTCGTTGGTCCAGTAGTTGTACCAGTCGCAACCCGCGGGCAAGTACACCGTCCGATGCGTTGCGCCCTGCTCGCTTACCGGAGCCACCAGGAATGCCGGCCCGTACATATACTCATCCGGAATATCGGCGGCCTTCGGGTCGGACGGGAAATCCATGAACAGCGCCCTCATATACGGAGCGCCTGTCTGGTAGCTCCGATACGCAACCGAGTACGTGTACGGAAGAAGCTGGTAGCGCAGCTTCAGATACTTCGCGAGAATCGGTTCGGCCTGCTTGCCGTATGACCATACTTCGTTGTGATTTCTCTCTCCGTGCGCCCGCATCACCGGCTGGAAGGCGCCCCATTCGAACCACCGGACAAACAGCTCGGGATAATCCTCATAGTTCCCAATCGTGCCGCGAACATCTGACCCATCTACGAGGGGCTTGTGTTCGGCGTGGTAGTCGGACGGAACCGATGGCGAGAAGAACCCAGCGATGTCGGTGTCCCAGTAGGGCATCCCGGTAGCCGTGAAGTTCAACCCGGCCGGGATCGAGCGCTTGAGCATATCCCACGTCGAGACAATATCGCTCGACCAAAAGACCGTGCCGTTGCGCTGTGCCCCCAGATATGCTGCCCGGGCCAGGATCATCACTCGACGGCTCTCCCCAAAGTCGCGCCGAAAGCCCTCATACACCGCGGCAGTGTGAAACAGCGGATATACATTGTAGTAGCGCATGCCGGAACCGATCGAGAACACATCGTTCGCAGGATCGACGTCCGGTTCTGTCTCATCCAGCCAGATGTAATCGAAACCATAGGGCTTTACATAGCGGTCGCGTATCTTCTCCCAAAACCACTTCGCGGCCTCCGGGTTGGTGGTGTCGATATTCGGTCCAATGATCTTTTTGTAGTCACCGGAATCCGGTGCGCCGTTCCGATCGAGGATCAGCCAGCCTTTGCTGAGCAGCATGTCATAGAACTGCGTCCCGGCTGCAAAATGCGGCCAGACACTCAACAGCGTATTCACGCCCATCGCATGCAGTTCACGATTCATCGCAGCCGGGTCCGGCCACCGCTTCGGATCCAGGTCAAGTTCGCCCTGTTTGGTCATATTGAGAAAGTCCACCACGATCACGTCCAGCGGCAGTTTCTTCTGGCGATACTCTTTGGCCACATCGAGAATCTGATCCTGAGTGGGATAGATTGCCTTGCTCTGGATGTATCCATAGACAGCCTCTGGCAACATGTGTGTCACGCCGGTGAGCAAGCGATAGCCTTCGTAGATTTCGTCGCTGGTCTCTCCGGCAATTACGAAATACGAAACGCGGTCGCCTACCTCAGAGGACCATGTATTGCGCCCATTGAATCCCAGGTCGATAGTGGTCCTGGAGGGGTTATCCCACACCAGCCCGTAGCCGCGGCTTGACACCATAAACGGCACACACACGTCCTCGCCCCCCAGCGCGCCGTAGTCGTGCCGGCAGCGGATCTCGTGATCCCGCAGGTCCATCCATCCTTTTTGCTGTTGTCCCAGTCCGTAGTAGTGTTCCCCCTGTGGCGAATCGAATGAAGCCATGATCCGGTGGCCCTTCGCCCTCGCGTCAGCCGCCGCCACCTCGGCACTTTCCGGCAGCATCGCCCAGCTGCGCATGTGCAGCAGTGTTTTGCCGTCCGGCGTGGTCACCAGCAGAGCATCATTGTGCGGTCCGTGCCCGCTCCCGCCTCCGAAGTAAGGATCACGCAGCTGGAGATTCAACGCATCGAGCGGCATGGGCCGCGGCAGTTGCTCCTTGGGAGGGTTCCCGGGCGACACGCGCACAACCATCCGCGCCGAGCGGAATATGTCGTGGCCTTCCGAATCGGTCTCGTGCGTCCATCCCTGCGCCGAAGGCTGGGCTACGAACCCGTAGCCAGGCCCGCCTGTGGCTGCGGCCTTATCGGTGCTCATCGTCACGCGCAAGATGTTTGGGGCATAGGGCTCCAATGAAATCACCCGCCCCTCGCGCTCCAGAACCAGCGGACCACTCTGGGCCATCGCTACCGCTCCCAGTGACACCACCCCCAGGAGAACCTGTCCTAACCTCAAGACAGACATCTTCCATTCGAAACGACGATAGATCTGAGAACCCATTCCATCCCTTTCGGCTTCGTTCAAGGCGGCCATGAATGCCTGCTGATTTTCAGGATTTTGGCTCATTGGCGCCCTTCTTGTTGAATTTCCAGTAATCGAAATTGAAGAGCTGACCGGTGGCGTTGCCTTTGAATAAGAAATAGAGGTCATGCGTCCCGCGAGCACCGGAGATGGCTGTTGTCTTCGCCTGCCATTGGTCCCATCCGCCCGTGGAGGAAACCTGCAATGAGCCGATCTTCGGCCCGTTGACGCTGTCCACGTGCATTTCGATCGAGCCTCCATTGGAGCCGCTTGCGACGCCTGCAGTGAAGCTCGATGCCGGATTGTCGCCGAAATCCACGCCGCGAACCTTGATGAAGTCCCCGTTTCTGATCTCGGTGACGTACATGCCAATCTTGTCATCCTGTGCTGTTCTGACACCTGTCGTCCAAACGCCTGTGGTTGGTCCTGATTCCCATGCCATGGTTTCCGCCTCCACCCGGACAAATGGGTTCAGAGTGCCAACCTGGGGAACACCTTCTTTGTCCCACCACGGAACGGTTGGAATTGTGCCGTCAGCGTTGTAGGAGAATTTCGCCACAGTGACTGAACGCCTCTCGCGATGAACATCCGTCAGTGCGAAGTTGAGGGCGTAATTGAAGCCGAAGACGTAGGAACTTTCTTTGTAGTCGATGATTCCCGGATGGTTTCCCGACGATCTGCCGTCCGGGTTCATAACCATGCCTTTGTATTCCCAGGGGCCAGTGGGGTTCGAGCTCATGGCGTATCCAATGCCTTCGGGGCAGCAGTGAGAAGCGTAGGCCATATAGTATTTGCCATTCCGCTTGTAGAACCACGGACCTTCTTGATAGTTCTGCGGCCGTGAGTCAACTTTTATAATGTCGCCTGAATACGAAATCATGTCTGGGTTCAGCTTCACATACCACAGATTCGGATTGCCCCAGTAAAGGTAAGCCTGACCGTCGTCGTTGATGAAAACCGTCGGATCGATGTTCCCCATGGCTTTGTCGATAAGTGGATGTCCGAGAACATCCTTGAATGGGCCGAAAGGACTGTCGGCCACCGCGACAGCGATCACATTCTTGGGACTTCCCGGCACACTGATTGGAACATAGAGGTAGAACTTGCTGTTTCGCTCGATCGCTTGTGGGGCCCATGCGTCGTTGCTCTGAACTGCCCACGGGAAAGTCGCCAGCGAAGCAACAGTTCCGTGATCTGTCCAATTCACCATGTCCGTCGAAGTGTAAAGCTTCCAGTTGAGCATGTGGAATCCGGTGCCGTCGTCTTCATCGTGGCTGGTGTAGAGATAAACCGTCCCGTTGTAAACCAGCGGTGCGGGATCCGCGGTGAAGTTGGTTTGTATGATCGGATTCTCTGCGTTGCAACCCATGCTCACGGAAAGTGCCAGGGCAATACAAAGAGCCAGCGTGCGGAACCTGTACAGTCTGATCATGAGTTCTCCAAATCGATAGCGAGTTTTTCAGATCTCATCCGGTCACGGCGTGTCTGCGCCCGTGAGCCGCGCTTGCCCGACAAGCTCCTGGCATGGACTGGTAAGCGCGTGATGTGGCGTGCCCGCTCTTTTGTACCACGTAGTGAGTTAGTTTAGCGCAGCTGTGAAGGGCCCAGTTTTTCTGTACCACCATCAGTGTTAGTCTTCGGCGGGGGTGTGGGGAAGTGGGAAGCGCGAAGCGGTTTCCACTTCTCCATGCCCCATCTTGTTTTCCAATCGCAAGGCACTAG
>DCFV01000096.1:0-5187 GCA_002314435.1 Acidobacteriaceae bacterium UBA1795
TCGGGCTCGTCGGTGTCGAGCCACCAGGCGTCCACACCCTTGGCAAAGAGCGCGGCGTCGATGTTAGCCCAGTACTGCTTGCGCGCAGCGGGGTCAGTGGCGTCATAGAGCGCCTGGCCCACGGGGTGGAAGCTGGGCGCAATGGTTTTGGCGACGAACCAGCCCTTGCGGTCGAAGTCGTCGTAGACGTCCGAGCCGGGGCGGAAGTAGGGCCAAACGGAGACCATCAGGTGGAAGTGCTCCTTGTGGAGCGTGTCGATGAGGCCCTGCGGGTTGGGGTAGTGGTCGTTCCACTTCATCTCGCCCATGTTGCTCCACCAGAACCAGTCCTGCACGATGTTGTCCACGGGGATGTGGAGCGCACGGTATTTGGTCGCAACGGTTTCGAGATCCTGCTGCGACTGGTACTTGTTCTTGCACTGCCAGAAACCATAGGCCCAGCGGCCGAACAGGGGCACCTCGCCGGTCATTTCGCGGAAGCGGCCGATGATCTGGTCAGCGTCGGGGCCGTAGAGGAAGTAGTAGTCGGTGCGGTCGGCTACCTCAGCGGACAGGTAGAGCGAGTGAACGAAGCGGTTGTTGAACCGGCTGCGCGAGGGATTGTTCCAGAAGATGCCGTAGCCGTTGGTGGAGAGCAGCAGAGGAATGGCAATCTCGGTGTTTTCCTGCGACAGGTCGACCTCTTCGCCGCGATAGTTCCACACGCCGGCCTGGTGCTGGCCGAGGCCGTAGAAGCCTTCGTGCGAACCGTAAATGGCGAAGTCCACTTCGGCGTGGAAGGTCTGCTCGCCGTTCACCTCTTCTGGGCGCAGCGTACGCGCGCTGTCAGTGGTGAGAGGCTGGCCTGCGGTAGAGAAGTAGTGCAGCGCGCCGGTGTCATGGTCGAGCACGACTTTGAGCTTGTCGGTAGTGAGTGTGATGGTCTTGGCGTCTTCAGTGACGTTGAACGCGGCGGCGGGCCAAGCGGTCTTCACCAGTACGTGGTCCGACGGGCGCGGCGGACGCGAGGAGCCGGCCAGAGTGTACGTGACGTGGAGCACGTCAGGCGCATCGACTTCGACGCGCAACAGGCCGCCACGCACGCGCACGTTGAGAGCGTTGGGCTGCTGCTCATACGTGACGACGGGGTTGGGCTGGATCCACTGTCCGCGGGCTGGCGGCGCAGCGCAGAGGGTAAGGCCAAGGGCGAGCGAGAGGGCAGAGTAGAAGACGGCAGAACGGCGGACATGCATCGGGAGCGGCTCCAGTTCGAGCGATTGAGTGAACCCACCAGTCTACGCAATCGGGCTCAGTGTGGTCGGCTTTTCATTAACAAAGTGACGACCAGTCCGACATAGGGAGAGTCAGAAACAGTTATCGCCTGCCGTGACTCCGGCGTCATAAACTCTCATGCGCGCTTGTCCTTCACGGGTGGAACAGGGATAGAATCTCTGCAATTCCGAAACAGTCATCTGGAACCGCCTTCAGCTTCACGGAAGGCGAGGGACATTCGAGCTCTTATGCGGACCCGGACTCTGCCGTTCATGCTGTCTCTTCTTTTTGCCATCAGTCATTCACCCGCCTTGCTTCTCGCGCAATTTCAGGAACCAACCAAGGAAGAGCTGCAGATGACCTCGGACCCCAAGGCTCCGAGCGCGGCGGCCGTGTACCTCTATCGCGAGGAACTCACGGACGACAACCTGCACTATCACAGCCTCTATGTGCGCATGAAGATCCTGACGGAGAAGGGTAAGGAAGAAGCGACCGTACACATTCCCTACTACCGCTCCGATTTCAAGGTGACCGACATTCGTGGGCGCACCATTCACTCGGACGGTACGGTAATTCCACTGACGGCAAAGCCCAGCGACCTGACGGATGTGAAGACCAAGGGCTACCAGCTCAACACCATGGTGTTCACGCTGCCCAACGTGGAGGTGGGCAGCATCATCGAGTACCGGCTGGATATTCGCTACTGTGACGATATTGTTTCGTCGCCGCAGTGGGAGGTGCAGCAGCCGTACTTCGTGCACAAGGCGCACTACATGTTCAAGCCGCCGGAGCACAGCTATGGCATCACCAACAGCCGCGGCGACTACCTGAGCCGGCTGATGTGGATGGTGCATGCCCAGCCTGATGCGAAAGTGTTGAAGGACGCCATTGGCCGCTACACATTCGACGTCACCGATGTGCCCGCGCTGCCCAACGATGACTGGATGCCGCCGGTGAACAGTATGAGGTGGCGGGTCGAGTGTTATTACACGCAGTACACTTCCGGGGCGGAGTTCTGGCAGAACGAGGGCAAGCGCTGGTTGAAAGAGGCCGAGCGCTTCGCCGATCCATCCAAGGGCCTGCGGGATGCCGCGGCCGGGCTGGTGGCCGCCAACGACACAGAGGAAGTGAAGGCGCGCAAGCTTTACGAAGCGGTGATGAAGCTGGACAACACCAGCTTTACGCGAGAGAAGTCTGAGGCCGAGCGCAAGAAGGAAAAGCTGAAAGAGATCAAAGACGCTGCGGACGTGTGGCAGCAGAAGAGCGGCTCCTCAAACGAATTGGCGCTGCTCTACCTGGCGCTGGTGCGCGTCGCGGGCCTGGAGGCCTATCCCATGCAGGTGGTCGATCGCGACTCAGCCGTCTTTGATCCGGGCTATCTGTCGACATATCAGCTGGACGACTACCTGGTAGCGGTGGTACTGAACGGCAAGGAAGTGTTCGTGGATCCGGGACAGAAGGCCTGTCCATTCGGGATCCTGGCATGGAAGCACCTGTATGCAGGCGGCATACGCAGCACCAGCAAGGGAACAGCATTCGGTCAGACGCCGGTGGGCGACTTCCGGCAGACCGGCATCACGCGCGTGGCAGATGTGCAGATCGATGCAGACAGCAATGTGACCGGCACGGTGCGCTTTGTGATGACCGGGCAAGAGGCGTTGCACTGGCGGCAGCTTGCGTTGACCAACGACAGCGAAGAGGTGAAGAAGCAGTTCAGCGAGTCGATCCGCACCGACATTCCCGACGGCGTGCAGGCGGATTTCGACCACTTTATTGCGCTGGACGACTACAACTCGAACCTGCTGGCCACGGTGAAAGTGAGCGGCAACATGGGTTCCGCCACAAGCAAGCGATTGTTTCTGCCAGGGCTGTTCTTCGAGTCGCGGGCCAAGCATCCGTTTGTGGCCGAAGACAAGCGCGAAGTACCGATCGACGTGCGGTACCCGCGCGGAGAGCAGGACGAGGTCATCTACCGGTTGCCGCAGGGCTATACCGTGGAGGGCGCGCCGCAAGCTACAAACCTGAGCTGGCCTAACTACGCGGTGTTTCGCATCGCCGCCAAGGCGGACGGGAATACGGTGAGCGTGGTGCGCCAGTTTGCGTACAACTACACTGTGCTGGACGCGAAGACGTATGCCGATTTGCACGACTTCTACCAGAAGGTGGCCACGGCCGACCAGCAGCAGCTTGTGTTGACGCGCGCGCCGGCCCCGTCGTCCAAGGGGAACTGAGTATGGCGACAAATCGAACTTTGCGATGGGCCGTGGCGGCAGTGCTGGCTGGCTTCTGCGTGCCTGGCTTTGCCGGTTGGTTCAACAAGGGCCTGCCCGTGCCGGACTGGGGCATGGAAGCGGCCAAGACCAAGACGCCGGACTACGCCAAGGACGCTGACGCGGTGATTCTCTACGACGAGTATGTGGAGACGATCGACGACCAGGGCCGCGCCGTGGAGAGGGAACGCGAGGCAATCCGCATCCTCAAGCCGCAGGGCCGCGACAACACATGCGAGGTGCACTTCAGCGAGGACGAAAAGGTCCACTATTTTCGTGCGTGGACCATTGCGGCAGATGAGAAGACCTATCAGGCGCAGGACACCGACTTTGTCGAAGTGGGTGATACCAGCGACCACATTCTGCTTTCGACGGAGAAGCGGCGCGTGGTGCATCTGCCCGCCGTGGACGTGGGAGCGGTAGAGATCTGCGAAAGCGAAGAGCTGATGGCACCCTATGCGCAGGAGAAGATATGGGAGATTCAGAACGGAATTCCTGTTGTCTTCCAGGCGCTGGAGGTCGACCTGCCGACGGGCCACGCGCACACCGTCTCCTGGCACAACCACGCGGCGGTTGAGCCGGTGGAGACGGCGCCGAACCATTGGCGCTGGGAGGTGACGGGTATGCCGGCACTGATCCTGCGCGACATTCCGTCGCGTCCGTCGCGGAGCGCGCTCGCGGCGCGGGTTGCAGTGCAATGGGGCGATGCGACGGTGGCGGGTATCGATGCACAGTGGAGGGCGCTCGGCGCGTGGTATTCCAAGCTTGAGGCAGACCGCCCCGCGCCCTCGACGGAGATTACGGCTCAGACGCAGCAACTGATCGCCGGTGCGCCGGATTTCTATACAAAGCTGACGCGGATCACTGAGTACATCCAGAAGAACATCCGCTACTTCATCGTGATCCGCGGTATAGGCGGGCTGCAGGCGCATCCGGCTGCCGACATCTATCGCAACCGCTACGGGGACTGCAAAGACAAAACGACGCTGTTGATCTCGATGCTCGGGGTGGCAGGGATTCACGCGGTCTATGTGCCTGTGGACGACCGGCGCGGAGTAGTGGATCCACTGTCGCCGTCGATGTATGGCGACCACATGATTACGGCCATTGAGATTCCAGCGGGTGTGGAAGACAAGCGACTGCAGGCCGTGGTGAAAGCTAAGGATGGCAAGCGTTACCTCATCTTCGACCCAACGGACGAGCGCACGCCAGTGGGCAACCTGCGCTCTGATCTGCAGGGCGGCTACGGGCTGCTGAGCGCGGGCGTTGCCAGCCAGGTGATCGAACTGCCGGTGCTGGTGCCGGATGCCAGCGGCACTGAGATGCGCGGCGCCTTTACGTTGGCAGCCGACGGCACGCTGACCGGCGCGGTCGATACTTCGCACTACGGCCCCGAGGGCGCTGATCTGCGGCTGTTTTTGAAATATACCGATGACAAGGAACGTCACGACGCCTTCGAAACGCTGGTGGCGCATGACCTGCCCGGGATGACGTTGAACTCATTTGAGTTTGTGCAGCCGCCGGCGCTCGACAAGCCTCTCGAGTTGCACTACAGGGTGACTGCGAAGCAGTATGCGCATCAGGCCGGGCCCATGCTTCTGGTGCGGCCGCGCGTGGTGGGATCGCACACACTGGCCTTCGACAACAAGCCGCGCACTGTCCCCAT
>DCFV01000096.1:5480-22085 GCA_002314435.1 Acidobacteriaceae bacterium UBA1795
TGGCACGACAGCTTCGACATCACGCTGCCTGCCGGCTACGCGGTGGATGAGACGCCGGACCCGGTCGATATCGACATGGACTTTGCCAGCTATCACTCGTCCGTGACGGCCAAGGCCAATACGCTGCACTATGAGCGCACCTACGTGGTGCGCAAGGTGGAGCTGCCTGCAGACCGCGCGACAGAGTTTCGCAAGCTCGAAAGCGGCATTCTGGCCGATGAGCGCGGTACGGCGGTGCTCAAGAAGCAGTGAAGGGTTTGTCCGGCCGGTCTGCATCCGATTCCCCGGCCGGGCATCCATTCAGATGGGCCTGTCCTTAAATCTGCGGCCCCGGAAGCAGCCTCCTCGATGAGCAATCCTCTCTTTTCTCCCTTGCAGCTTCGTTCGGTCTTGTTTCCCAATCGCATCGGCATCTCTCCCATGTGTCAGTACTCATCTGAAGACGGCTTCGTGAACGACTGGCACCTGGTGCACCTAGGCGCGCGGGCGCAAGGCGGCTCGGGCGCGGTCATCCTTGAGGCTTCGGCCGTGGTGCCGGAGGGCCGGATCACGCCCGCGGATCTGGGCATCTGGAAAGATGAGCACATTGAAGGATTGGCGCGCGTGGTGCGCTTCCTCCACAGCCAGGGCGTTCGCGCTGGCATCCAGCTTGCGCATGCCGGGCGGAAGGCAAGCATGTCGCCGCCGTTTGGTCCGGAGCGGCTGGTGCAGCCGTCCGAGGGCGGCTGGCAGACTGTGGCGCCGAGCGCGGTGCCGTTTTCGCCGGATTACAGCCAGCCGCGGGCGCTGGACCGGGCCGGCATCGCCGCAGTGGTTGCGGCCTTTGCGGCCGGCGCGCACCGCGCCGAGCAGGCTGGTTTCGACTTTGTGGAGATCCACGGCGCGCACGGCTACCTGTTGCACCAGTTCCTTTCGCCGCTCGCCAACGAGCGTACAGATGCCTACGGCGGCAGCTTTGAGAACCGCACTCGACTTATGCTTCAGGTGACTGACGCTGTGCGCGCGGCCTGGCCCGCGCACCTGCCTCTGTTCGTGCGGCTCTCGGCGACGGACTGGTCCGAAGGCGGCTGGACGGCGGACGAGACGGTGGAACTGGCGCGGGTGCTGAAGGCGCACGGTGCGGACCTGCTCGACATTTCGACCGGCGGCATGGTGCCATCTGCGAAGATCCCCGCAGGCCCGGGCTTCCAGGTGCCGTTTGCGGCGCGGGTGCGGGCCGAGGCAGGCATTGCCACGGCGGCTGTTGGGTTGATCACAGAGGCTGTGCAGGCGAACGCGATTGTGGCCGAGGGCAAGGCGGACCTGGTGCTGGTGGCTCGTGCAGCACTTCAGAATGCCTACTGGCCGGTGCATGCAGCGGAGGCGCTGGGTGAGCCGGTGAGCTGGCCAAAGCAGTATCTGCGCGCCGCTCCCCGGCAAGTGCCGGCGCGGGAGGCAGTCAGCCGTCCGCAGGGCGCCTGATACCCCTTCGGTGGGGGACTTTCTGTGCGTGCGGCCGCCGGACCGGGCCACACGCACGCGTCTTTTGCACATTTTGCTACATACTTTGTGCAAAAGTTGACCTATACTGGGATTAAGAAGCGATGTGCGAGACGATCCGCGCATCCAACTGCATTGTTATGGCCACGCAACTGTCCCCCAAGCGCGTCCACGAAGAACCCACAATCCCGGACCGTCTCTATTTCAAGATTGGTGACGTGGCGCGCATCTGCAAAGTGGAAACCTATGTGCTGCGCTTCTGGGAGACGCAGTTTCCTCAGCTGAAGCCGAACAAGAGCGGTACCGGCCAGCGGCTCTATCGCCGCCGCGACGTGGAGACGGCGCTCGAAATCAAGCGGCTCGTGCACGGAGAGGGCTACACGCTGGTGGGCGCGCGCCAGGCGCTGGGCCATGGGCGCAAAGCCGCCGTTTCGGAGCTGAAATCCGCAGGCGAGAGGCCCGCAAGCCTGAACGCCGCTGCCGTGATTGGCGCCGCGCGCAGCGAACTCCGCGAGATTGCCGGCATGCTGGCAGCGCCAGAGCCGCAGGTCCCGCGCCGCCGCCCCCGCGCACGGGGACTGGAAACCGCCACGGATCTGCTGTTCCCCTGCTAGCGCCGCACGCGATCTGGAGTTGCCTCCACTCCACCATCCTGTGGAAAAGTCTTGCTCTGTGTTTTGCTTTGCAGCGAGCGCGCTTGGGAGGCGGACAGTGATACATGAGACTTTCGTGCGTCTGCTGAGACGAGAGTGCTTGAGCTTCATTCCACAAGAAATAGCTCTGCAGACGAGCAGTATCAGGCCTCGAAGGAGGGCACATGCGGTCGTCTGAGTAATCGAAACGCCGATTACTTTGTTGCTTTTTAGTAGGTATCCGATGGGGCAGACTTTTGGTAAGGAATTTACACCTTAGCGTCATTGCAGCGGGCCAGTTCATGCAGCATGCTTATTAGGACTCAGAAGGCAGGTCTGTCGCTTTACTGAACTCGATAAAACCCCCAATATTCGAGGGCAAAATGGCAACGAAAGAACCGTATTTCAGCCTTGTGAAGACCGGAGCGAGCAGCTGGTCGGCGGTGCTGGTGCAGAATGGCCAGCCGTACGCGCAAGCTCATCCGAACGGTATTTCGCAGGCGTCTGCTCAGAATGTCAAACGAGCAGCGCAGGGCGGCCTGTTCGCAGGCGCCAGAAATGTGTCCAGGGACTGGACCAAGAACTTTAGCCGCATCGCGATTGCTATGACCGCGTTGCTCTTAGCCAAGCGGGTGTAACGGCCTCGTGTCGAGATTTTTTGCCAGCAGGGCCAGTTGTTGCCGCGATGTTTGCGCAGTGAAATTCCAAACCAATTTGGCGGATTGAATCCGCCAGAGTTTCGGGTCAGTGGGATAGCTATAGCCATAGATAAAGGATGAAGTCTCGTCCGAGCGGACGGCAGATTGAGTGCAGTCCGCTCGGATTTTTCTTTTTAGTTTCGAGTTACGTAAAGCGATTCTTCGCTACATCTCAGCGTTCAATCGCAAGCCGGACCGGAACTCGGGAACCTGGAGATTTCTCTGCCGACTCTGCTTGGCAAGTAATTTGGCGATCTCGGCGCCGGGACTTTGTCGCAAGCGACTGAAAGGGTGGAAAGGGATTCAGAGCAGCCATTGCATGAAGCTGGAGCCGACGTTGCTGAAGTCGAACGCGTGAAGGCCGAAATGACTTGCGAGTTCTCTGCAGGCGAGAATGCCTCTCACGCTGTTGCCTTGAGCGTCCAGCTTGGGTGAATAGACTGAAATGCCGAGCTGTCGGTTGACTACGCCGAAGATGCCGCCCGACACACCGCTCTTGGCGGGAAGACCCACCTCAAAGGCCCAGTTGCCCGCGTAATCGTAGAGTCCGCAGCTGAACATAACGGCCATGACGTGCTTGATGAGCTGGAAATCGAAAACGCGCTCATTCGTCACCGGATGATTGCCGATATTGCCCAGCGTCGCTGCCATCATCGCGAGGTCTTTACAGTTCACCAACATTGAGCACTGCGCGAAGTATTGGTGCAGGGATTGCGGGACTTCTTCATCGATGATTCCCGCGTTCAAGAGCAGGTAGGCGATGGCCCGATTCCGGTGGCCTGTGGCCGTCTCGGATGCAAACACCGACTGGTCGATTCGCAGCTTACGCCCAGCGGCTTTCCCCATGGTTTCGACGAAAGCGTCGACTCCTGCTTCCACCGGGCTCTGCTTGATGAGTGAGGCGACGGCAATGGCGCCGGCATTCACCATTGGATTGAACGGGCGCCCAGATTTTGGGTCCAGCTCAATGGAATTGAACGCTTCGCCGCTTGGCTCAACACCCACGTGCTTCAGGGTCTTTTCGGTGCCGTGCTGTTCCAATGCCAATTGGAATGCGAAGGGCTTGCACATGGATTGGATCGTGAATTCCTTGTCCCAGTCACCCGCCGTGTAGACCTGGCCTTCGACAGTCGCCAGACAGATTCCGAAATCCTTGGGATTGGCCTTTCCGAGTTCCGGGATATAGGTCGCGACCGCTCCGTCGTCTATATCTCTGTACTTTTTGTAGATGCCATCAATGATCTTTTGTAGCTGTAACCCGAGCCAGGGGGAAAGGGCGTTCGTGGTCGTGCTGTTTTGCGGGATCTCGTTACCGGGGGTAGTCTCCATCATTTGCCGAACTCCGAAAGGTGGAATCGAGAGAGAAGCCAGGCTCTCTCGGCCAAGCAGGAGAGGACGGCGGTGTTTTCCTGGGTGGGGATTGCCCGCGGGTTCAACGCCGGTTGAAGCTTTTGTTGTGAACTGAGGAATCAATTGTCCCAAGGGGGGCATAAGGAACCCATCAATACTCGAGTGTTCCTGCCAGTGCGGAAGTCCTGCTTGCCAGTCCGGGCAGCATCTTTTGTGGCTGTGCAGATCTGCCCGAGCGGCATCGGGTCGCGTACTCCGGAAAGACGTTGACGCTTCAGCGTCAGTGCGCGTCTCCCGTCATGAACACCAGATACTCGAAAATTGACTGGCAGGGAAGCGTCGAGAACCCTGGCGACTAAGCCCTCTCATCATCAGCACTCCGAAACGAGAGTTTGCGTTGTTCCGGCGGTGTCACGATCCTTGCGGAAAACGAGTATTCGCCCCAGTATTCATGCAGTTTGCTATAGGGCGGTAAATATAACTATCTTCATGAACTTAGATGTGTCTTCTGGGGAGACGCGATTCATGCCACTTCATACCATTTTCGATCTGATGTCTCCACAAAAGTCCCCAGAGTCGCCACTGTTCAGTCAGCAACCTCTTGTCGCGCCTTTAGGCTACCGGTTTCAACGGGGTTCAGAAGGAATGAAGATTCCCTGTCGTGCTTGGGAAAGGGCTATAGTGCGTCCAGCGGCTCCCCTGAAGAGGAGGGCACGATGTCTTCGCGAACCATTTTTCTCGCCAGGCTAATCGGGCTGTATTGCATTCTCGTCATACCATCCATGCTCCTTCACAGGCAGGCCACAGTGGATTGGATGACCGCGCTTCTTAATAACGCTGCGCTGTTGTGGGTTCTCAGCGTCATCACGCTGACCATTGGGCTCGCGATGGTTCTTGCGCATAACGTCTGGTCAGGCGGTGCGCTGCCGGTGGTTGTCACTCTTGTCGGTTGGGCGACGTTGATCAAAGGCCTGCTCTTCTTGTTCTTGCCCTCCGGAGTTGAATCGGAATTCATCCTGAGCGCGCTGCGCAATCCGCCGCTCTTCTATGTATGGATGACGCCGTCGCTCGTTATTGGCATCTACCTGACCTATGGTGGATTCGCGTCAAAAGGCACAAGCATCTAGGGCCTTCGATTCATCGCTAATAAGAGATGGGGAGACGGGGCGAGACTGGATCGACCGCGAACCGGCCTTGTCTGGATGCAGCAGCAGATGAATCCAATAACCCAGAATGCTGATCACAATGCGTTCGCCGGGCTAGCTCACGCCATTGAAAAACTAACCACTAACGCAATTCAATTAATACCCGGGGCAGGTCTCTGCGCGTACTGCGTTGCTTTTATTGCCGCCGCATTTCTGTTGGGCTTTCTCATGAATCAAGTTGCTGTGCCCCCCCCCGGCCCCTCCAGCAGATCGCAGTAAAGGCCCAGCGCGGTGACCGATAAATTTTCGACTGCGCGTGCGTATCGTAGGCAGAAGCGATAGAGGATTCGCGGTTGGTCCCCACAAAATCCCCCATAAAAGTAAGAAACGGAAGCGTGAACGCTTCCGTAAGGTACTGATTTAAATGGTCGGGACGGGCAGATTCGAACTGCCGACCCCTCGCACCCCAAGCGAGTGCTCTACCAGGCTGAGCCACGTCCCGACACAATCGAGCCGGCTCGGAGGAGCCGGCCTCAGGGGTTCTGATTCAGTTTACACCAGCGGAGGCCCATGCGGGCGCACGCCGGACAGCTACTGCGCCGGGGGCACGAATTCCTGCGGCAAGGCCGAGCCCTCGCCGAAGAAAAACTGTTCCATCTGTTCCACCAGGAACTGCTGCGCCTGCGGCGTCCACGGCTGTAGCCGGTACTCGTTGAGCAGCATCTTCTGCCGGTCGACCCACTCGCCCCAAGCTGCCTTGGAGACGTTTTTGTAGATCTTCTGGCCGAACTCCGAGTCGAAGGGCGGCTCGTCGAGGCCCTCCATCTCCTTTTTGTAGCGAACGCAAAAAACGGTATGCGCCATCCGTAACACTCCCTTCGCTATTGTATGGGATGGAGGCGGCAGAGCGGATGCCCGACCAGGGATGGGTCTTCTGGCCCGGCCGGCCCAGGGGATGGCGTACGGCAGGCGAAATTCTCTTGACAGAATCTACGACGCAGGGGTTTCCTGTGGGCAATTGAAATCCGCCCGGGATTCGTGTGTCCTGCGCCTTTTCGGCGAGGCACAGCCCTGCGCTTAACGCCGCGGTGTGAATTCCGCGAACTGTGCGAGCAAGGAGAGTGTGATGACTAACCAGCCTCCCTCTACTGCAAGTCGCCCAGGACTTTCTGACAATGCCGCGGGTGCGCTGGCATATGTCACGATCATCCCGGCGATTCTGTTTCTCCTCGTGGAGCCGTACAACAAGAGCCCGTATATACGCTTTCACGCCTGGCAGTGCATCTATCTGGCCATTGCCTGCGCTGCGGCTGACTGTGCCGCCTTCATTCTCAACGCTCTTGTCTTACATTCGAGCGTCATTGTGGACGGGCTCTACTCCGTCATCCACCTTGTGGGGCTCATGCTCTTGGTCCTGCTGCTGATGAAGGCGCTTAACGGCGAGCGGTTCAAGCTGCCCTTTATTGGCAGGTTCGCAGCCTGGCGGGCAGACAGCTAACGCCGTCTGCCGTTTTTGCCGGTTCGCTTCTGGCCCTTAAGCCGCTTGGCCGCGTAGGTCACGTCTTTGCGGCCTTTCTTCTTCGGCTTGGCGGGCGGGCGTGGCGGCTTTTTTCCGGTCAGCGCGATACCTTCTTCCACCAGTGAGAACTGCAGTCGGCGCTCCTGCACGAGGATGCGGTCGAGGATCACCTGCACGTGGTCGCCGGCGCGGTAGTGGCGTCCCCAACGCTCGCCGACAATCTCATGCGTGTTCTCGCGCCAGGTGTAGCGGTCGTCGCGCAGGCTGTCGATGGGGACGAGGCCCTCGACGAAGAGATCGGTGAGTTCGACAAACAGGCCGTATTTCGCGGGGTTCAGCACCAGCGCGGCAAACTCCTCGCCCACGCGGTCCTGCATGAAGCGGACCTTCTTCCACTCCACCAGTTCACGCTCGGCCTCGGCGGCGCGGCGCTCGGCCTGGCTGGTTTCGTCGGCAATCTGCGCCAGTTCCTGCTCGGGAATAGGGGGTTCAATCTCCCAGGTCTCAGAAGCGAGACCTGGGGCACCCTGCCGTTTTCCTCGATGGACGACGATGCCGGCGAGGCCTTCGTTGGGATGTGTCCACGGCGAGGCGTGGCGATCTTCTGCCACTGCGCCGTGTCCGGCGATGCCGCGCCGCAGCAGGGCCTTCGTGATGCGGTGCACGATCAGGTCGGGATAGCGGCGAATGGGCGAGGTGAAATGCGTGTATGTGGGGGCGGCCAGCGCGAAGTGGCCTTCGTTCACCTCGGAGTAGCGCGCCTGCCGCAGCGAGCGCAGCATCAGGTAACTGAGGATGCGCTCCTCTGGCTTGCCTTCGATGCGCGCGGCCAGTTTCTGATACATTCGCGGTGTCACGGCGATGTCTTCAGCCACCTCATGGGTGCGCGCAGTGCGACCAGAGCGCTGCGCCTCACGGCGATCGCCACGCGTCTGCACGCGCTTCACAGGCAACGCGCCCAGGCCGAGCGAGTAGCCGAAGCTGGCGGCGAGCTCTTCAAACTGCACCACGCGGCGTGCATCTGGCTTCTCGTGGATGCGGTAGAGCGAGGGTACGCCCAGGTCTTCAAGCCACGTGGCCACGGATTCGTTGGCTGCGAGCATAAATTCTTCGATCAGGCGATTCGCCCAGGTGCGCTCCGCGCGCGTCACGCCACGCATCTGGCCTTGGTCGTCGAACTCGATCACCGGCTCGGGCAGGTCGAAGTCAATGGACCCACGCGCTTCGCGTCGCTTGTTCATCAGCGCGGCGAGCTTCTTCATGCGTTCGATGTCGGGCACGAGTTCGGGGTATTTGGCGCGCGTTTCGACGTCGCCCTCGAGGATCGCGTGAACGGCGGTATACGTCATCCGAGCTGCCGAGCGGATGACACCCTCGAGGATTTCGTAGCTCTCGATGCGGCCTTCTGCACTGAGCTGCATGATGCAGCTGAGCACGAGGCGGTCCTCGCCGGGGCGCAGGCTGCAGATGTCAGTGGAGAGCTCCTGCGGCAGCATGGGAATGGCGCGGTCGGGGAAGTAAACGCTGGTGCCGCGAAGCCGCGCTTCCAGGTCGAGATCGGTGCCTTCGCGCACGTACTCCTCCACGTCGGCAATGTGCACCTGCAACTGGTAACCACCATCAGTGCGCTCGTGTACCAGCACCGCATCGTCAAAGTCTTTGGCTGTTTCGCCGTCAATGGTAATAATGGGCAGCCCGCGAAAATCGCGTCTACGCGCGACTTCACGCTTGTCCAGATGCGCCACGGTGCGCGCTTCAGCCAGCACATTGTCGGGAAAGACGCGCGGCAGCTGGTGCTTGCGGATCATCATCTCGACGTCAACGCCGAAGTCGTCGGGCGAGCCCAGCACCTCGATCACGCGGCCCACGGCGGGTTTGAAGGGCGTGGGCCAGCCGGTGATCTCCACGTCGACGATCAGGCCTTCAAGGCCCTCCGGGCTTTCGTGTCTTGGTTGAGCGAGTGCTTCAGAGCCCAATACGCGGTGCGCGGTCTTTTGGGGCGGCGCAGTGGGTAACTCATCGCCGCGCAGGATGAGGATGGGCTGCGTCATGCGCTCGTCGAAGGGAACGACGATGTGGCCAGGGTCGCGGCCGGAGCGTGCATAGTGAAATGTGCCCACAACGGTCCGGTTGCGCCGCTCCATCACGCGCGCAATGCGGCCGGAGCGGCGGCCGTCGGCGCGCGGCGGTTCCAACTCAACGAGTACCTGATCGCCCTGCATGGCGCCGTTGATCTCGGTGGGCGGGATGAAGATATCCTCAACCACCCCGCGGACCTGGACCTGTCCGCGGGGGCCCCGGGTATCGGTCACGCCGGAGGCCTGCTTCACCGTGAGGCGCACAAAGCCATAGCCGTCGCGGTGCAGATCGAGCCGCCCGGCGACGAGGTTGTCGCGGCCGCGTGTGGCTTGTGGAATACTCCAATGCTCGCGGTCCAAGTGGGCAAGCTCGCCGCGCGCGGTCAGGCGTTCAAGCTGCTCCAGCAGCTGGCGGCGCTCGCGGCCGCCGCCAAGGCCCAGCTCGCGCACGAGCTGTTTGTAGCCGGCCTTACCGCCAGCCGAGCGGGCGATGCGCGCGACGAGTTCGCGATCAGTCATAACTTTAGAGTAGGGCAACATGCATGGTACTCGGCAGATTTTGTTCGCGATTGTATTCGGGGGTGGTATCAATAATTATCAAAGCTAGTTCAGCGCTACTGTTTTTCGGAGATAGAGGATGAGGTTATTATTGTTTACGATGCTGCTATCTTGTTCGGCTCTCGCTGCTTCGCAGACCCTACAGGTAAAGATCGCTGATCGGAAAGATTTCGACTCAGATTATTCGTATGTGGTCCCGGGGCATTTCAGTTCGACTTCCAATGCGAGCGCGAACTGTAGCGCAACAGAGTACAGCGCGAGCTGCAGCGGAAATGGGTCCACAGCCGGCACTAGCACGTCATCCTACATGATTCCCTTTCATGTGCGAGGCGCAACATTGACGCTCGCTCTTCCTGATGGACGCACTGCAGTCGTGAATTGTGAAAGCAAATTCGCAGAGCGAATGGCAGGTCCGCGCGGAAATCACAGGAGCTGCAGAGTCCCTCTTGTGAACGACATCGAAGCGAACTTCCATGGAGATAAGGCAAAGCTCGAGTGGGTAGTCAGTCTAGATGGCAAGAAGAAGCAATCCGAGACCTACAAGGTAATTGCCATTCTAGACAAGCCTAAAGATTAGTTAATAGCTAGAAACAAGGCGAATTTAGAACTGTACTGGTGAAGTGATCGGTCTATACACGCGATCATTTCCCATACCCCGGCCCGCGCAGCACCTTGCCGGGTAGCGCGCCGGTCATCTTGCCTTCTGCGACGACGGCTGTGCCGTTCACCAGCACGTACTCCATGCCGGTGGAGAACTGGTTGGGGTTTTCGTACGTCGACTTGTCGGTGATCATCGCCGGGTCAAAGACCACGATGTCGGCGGCAAGCCCCGGTTTCAGCACGCCGCGGTCGGCAAGGCGCAGCCGCTGCGCGGGAAGCGCGGTGAACTTGCGGATGGCTTCAGGCAGGGTGAGGGCTTGCTCCTCGCGGACATATTTGCGCAAGATGCGCGGGAAGGTGCCGTAAGCGCGCGGGTGCGGGTGTTCGGCACCGAGCAGCCCCTCGGGCGATGTGCCGGAGGAGTCGTTGTCCACCGCGACCCACGGCTGTTCGAGTGCGAGCTTCACGTCGGACTCGTCCATGCCGAAGACCGCGACCTCGGTGAAGGCCTTGTCCGTGATGAGCAGGTCGCAGAGCGTGTCGATCGCATCCTCGTGCCACAGCGCGGCGACCTCGGACAGGCGCTTGCCCTGCAGCGGCAGCAGTTCGGGGTTCTGCACCACGGCAACAAGGATGGCTTCGGGGCCGGGAATCTCCTGCCACTCGTTGTCCCACTCCTCGCCGGCGGAGTCCTTGCCGCTGCTCAGCAGGTCTTTGCGGATGCGGGCTCGCAGAGCGGGGTCCCTCAGACGGGCAATCAATTGAGCATCGCCGCCGTCGTGGGCCCATGGCGGGATGAAGGCGGAGAAAGTGTTGAACCACGCGGTGTAGGCGTAGGTGTCGGCGGCGATGTCGATGCCGGAGTCGCGCGCGGCCTGAATGCGAGCGACGATCTGCGGCATGGTGCCCCATACGGATCTGCCCGCGGCCTTCAGGTGCCAGATTTCGACCGGGATGTGCGCCTCGCGGCCGATGCGCGCAGCCTCATCAATGGAGGCGAGCACGCTGTCGCCTTCGCTGCGCATGTGCGTCGCATAGATGCCGCCGAACTTGCTCGCTTCCGCAGCCAGCGCAATCAGCTCGTCGGTCCTGGCGTAGGGCGCGGGCGTGTACTGCAGCGAGGTTGATACGCCCATGGCGCCGTCGCGCATGGCATCGTCCACAAGAGCCTTCATCTGCTCGAGCTGCGCAGGCGTGGGCAGCACGTCGGCATCGCCCAACACCATGCGGCGCACGCTGGTGGCGCCCACATACGTCGCGAGGTTTATGCCCATGCCCTGCCGCTCGATGCGCGCAAAATACTGGCGCAGCGTACGCCAGTTGGGTGTGATGCGGTAATGCTCATATCCGGCGCGGTCGGCCGCAATGATGGCGTCGTTGATGGGGGCGGCGGAGTTGCCTTCGCCGGTGATTTCGGTGGTGATGCCCTGAAAGATTTTGGAGGGCAGGCGCGGGTCTACCAGGATGCTCAGCTCGGACTGGCCGAGCATGTCGATGAAACCTGGCGCGACGCTGAGGCCGTGTGCGTCAATGGTGCGGGCGCGGGGTGAGCTTTCCAGGTTGCCGATAGCCGCGATGCGCCCGTTGCGGATGCCGATGTCGCCGGAGTACCAGGGCGAGCCGGTGCCGTCGAGGATGTGGCCGTGGGCGATGACCACGTCGAAGGGCGGCTGCTGCGCGCAAACGGGCAGTGCGGAGACAGCCAGAATCACAAGGGTTACCAGGGTTTTGGCAAGCAGGCGCATTCGTTCCTCTTCGGCGATTGTAGGGGCACGTCCGGGGATTGCCGCGGTTTTCTGGAAGGCGACTATTGCTAAAATTGAGCACCAGCACGGCACACGCGGCAATGCGCTCGATTCTGCGCGGGAGTACGGCTTAGAATAGGCGCAGTGCGTTGCTTGGGATTGCCGAGCACAAACGGACTACAGACTGCGGACGAATGCCGAACGAGCGCGTGCGCAGACGACATAGAGACCACAGGCCAGCCAACTGGCCGCTGCCTTGGCAACCCCCTCGTCCGACCAGGACAGAAAAGGACAACTCTTGAGCGCTATGTGGAAACCCACCCAGTCAGCCCCCGTCACTCCTTCTCCCACGCCGGAGCCTGTGCGCCCTGCCGCACCGGCTGCTCCTGCGTTTGAACCGGCCCGCACCGCCACGGCAGCGGTCGGTGAGCAGGCCACCATCGGCAAGAGCCTCTTCATCAAGGGCGAGATCACTGGTTCCGAGTCGCTCTACATTGACGGAAAGATCGAAGGCACCATCAACCTGCCGGGCAACCGGCTCACTGTGGGCCGCAATGGCCAGGTGACGGCGGCCATCACCGCACGCGAGATTGTGGTGCTGGGCAAGGTGAAGGGCAACGTGTCGGCCACTGACCGCGTGGACATCCGTGCGGAAGGCGCACTCACCGGCGATGTGTCGGCTGCGCGCATCAGTATTGAGGATGGCGCGTTCTTCAAGGGCGGCATCGACATCCGCAAGCCGGAAGGCACCAAGGCGGCAGCACCTGCCGAGACGCCCAAGGCCACAGTCTAGGGACGAGGCAGACCGTACCAGCAAGAGCCTCCTGCGCAGGCAGGGGGCTCTTTGCGTTTGTCCTAAGCGAGCTTGAGCCGCTTGCGCGCCACATGGGGCAGCGCGGAACCGGTGCGGGTGAGCACCCAATCGGTCAGCAGCAGCCAGGCGGCGGTTCCCGCCAGCAGCAGCGCGAGATCGATCCAGCGGCCGGTGGCGCGGCTCAGGTGGTTAAGCAGGCCGATGCGTACCAGGTAGGGCGCAAGGCGCGCGCCTGTCCACGAGAATGCAGCCCACACTACGGCGCCGCTGGCCAGGGCGGCCGCGAGGCAGCGGCCCAACTCGGCAAAGTCGAGGCTGGCGAGCGAGACCATGTGCCGCTGGTGCAGCAAGAGGGCAATGGCGACTGTCTGCAGCGCGATGCCCAGGTCCGAGGCGATAGCGAGGCCCATCGCGCCGTAGACGTGGTAGAGCCCCGCATACATGGGGAAGGAGATGACGGTGACGAGTGTGCCCGCTGTCATGGGCGCAAAGGTGTTGCCTGCAGCGTAGAAGGCGCGCGAGTAGATGGCCTGCGCTGACCAGAGGAACATGGAGAGCGAGAAGACGGCGAAGTAGGCCGCGCACTCCCGGGCGTCGGCCGTGGAGAAACGTCCACCCACAAAAATCAGCTCAATCAACGGCTGGCCCAGCGCAATCATGCCGGAGGCGGCGAGCAGGCCCAGGCAGGCAACGCGTGAAACCGAGTCGGCCACGTTGGTGGCAAACTCATAGCGCTTTTCCTTGGCCCACAGGCTGGCGAAGAAGGGCATGGACGCCGCACCTGCAGCCTGCGCCAGCACTGCCATGGGCGCGGTGAATAGACGCTTGGCGTATGTCATCAGGGAGATGGCGCCGCTGGTGCCCGAGGCGAAGTGCCCGATGATCCAGTTGTCGGCGGTCACGAGCGAGACGCCGATGATGAGCGGAAGTGAGAGCCGCACCCATTCGCGCAATCCCTCGTCGTGCCAGTCAAGGATGGGCCGGTAGCGCGTGCCAGCGCGATGCGCGAAGAGGGCGTTGAGCAGGAATGGTCCGAGGAACGCTCCGGCTACGGTGCCGATTGCGAGCGACGAAACGCCGAGCCGCTTGACCAGCAACAGTCCGCCGACGATGGTGCCCAGGTTGTAGATGAGTGGCGCCACAGCCTGCACATTGAATTGCTTGCGCACCAGCAGAACGGAGCCGAAGACACCGCCGGCAAAAAAGAACAGCTGTGCCGGAAGCAGAATGCGCGTGAGCTTGACGCAGAGCGCCGACTTTTCGGGGTCAAAGCCGTTGAACCATGCGTGCACATACCAGGGCGCGAAGATCTCCGCCAGTACGATGGCCGTGCCCAGCACCAGGTACATGGTGGTGAGGATGACGGAGAGCGAGCGCTGGCCCTCCGCCTCGCGGCCGGAGTCGCGGTAGCGCGTGAGGATGGTGACAAAGGTGATGGAGGCAGCGCCGCCCACGAGGAAGTACGAGATCATATCGGGCAGCGTGAAGGCCGCGAGAAACGCATCGGCCTCCATGCTGCGTCCGAAGAGCCACGCGATGTAGAGATTGCGCACCAGGCCAAAGATGCTCGACAGAAACGTGGAGACCATCAGCAGCACGGTGGCTGAAAAGGCCGAGTGCGCGTGCGAGGGGCGCAGCATGCCCATGAGGCGCGCCCAGCGCGAAGCGGGCGGGCTGCCGGGCCCGGTTGTGGGCGAAGCTGTCACTTCTCTTGATTTTAGCGGGGTTTGCGCGTGCCCCGCCGAGTATGCTGGGTTCTATGAAGCGGGGTGTGCAACAGGCTTTCCTCGGAATGGCGATGAGTGCCGTGGCGATGGCGGCTGCGGCGCAGGCGATTCACACGGGCGACGGGGTGCTGCTGGGCGCGCCTCCGGCCGTTGAGGCCGATCCGGCGACGGACAACTACGGCGGCGTGCGCATCCCGGACAGCTACCGCTGGCTCGAAGATGCGAAGAGCCCGGAGACGCGCCTGTTTATCGATGCCCAGAACGCCTACACGGCGCGCTACTTCAAGGGCGCGCATGTGCGTGCGCAGGCGGTCGATGACCTGGAAGCGCTGGAGCACGTGGCGAGTTGGACCATGCCCATTCAACGCGGCGAGAGCTACTACTTCATGAAGCGGCTCTCCGACGAGGACCAGGCCTCGCTCTACGTGCGCCGCGGCTGGACGGGCAAGGACGAGCGGCTGATTGACCCGGCGGCGTTGAGCCGCGATGCGAACACGTCGATCGCGTTGGCCGATGTCTCGCGCGACGGCAACCTGATCGCCTATCGTGTGCGCCAGGGCGGAGCCGACGAGACGACCGTGCGCGTCTTCGACTTGAAGGCAAACAAGACGCTTGAGGACGAGCTGCCCAGCGGCGTCTATTACTCCATCGACTTCACGCCGGACGGCAAAGGACTCTACTACTCGCGTACGGACAAGGCGGGATCGCTGGTTTACGAACACAAGCTGGGCACGCGGAACGCGCGCGACACTCTGCTGTTTGGCCACGAATTCTACGGCGAGCAACTGGGCCCGATCGATCTATGCACGTCCTCGGTCACCGATGATGGGCGCTACCTCGTTGTTACGGTGCAGCGCGGCGTGCCGCCCCGGCGCGTGGACATCGTCTTCCGCGACCTGAGCAAGCCGGACTCGCCGTTCACCGTGCTGGTGTGGGGCATCGACGCGCGCTTCGCGGCCATCGACGCCAAGGGCGCGTGGTTTGTGAAGACGGACTACCAGGCGCCGAAGGGCCGCGTGCTGAAAGCCGATCCGGGCGTGGACCCGAGCGCGTGGCCGACCATCGCTCCGGAGACGGCTGACGTGATTGAAGGCTTCTCCATCGTGGGCGGCAAGCTCTACGTCAGGCGGCTCAAGGACGTGAAGTCGGCGACCGACATTTACGGGCTCGACGGTAAGCCCGCGGGCACGCTTGCCTACGACGGCATTGGCTCGGCCTCAGGCGTGAACGGGCGCGCGACGGACCGCTACGGCTTCTTCAGCTTCCAGTCCTACATTCAGCCACCGACGCTCTACCGGCTCGACACGATGACGGGCAAGCGCGAGATCTTCGCGCAACCCAAGGTGCCTTTTGACTCGAGCCAGTACGACTTGAAGCAGGTTTTTTACACGTCGAAGGACGGGACCAAGGTGCCGATGTTCATCGCCGGGAAGAAAGGACTGAAGCAGGACGGCAGCGAGCGGCTGCTTATGACCGGCTACGGCGGCTTCAACCTGAGCGAGACGCCAGCATGGAACCCGGCCTGGGCGTGGTGGTTGCAGCAGGGCGGATGGTTCGCGCTGCCCAACATGCGCTGCGGTGGCGAGTACGGCGAACACTGGCACGAGCAGGGCATGTTCGAGAAAAAGCAGAACGTCTTCGACGACTGGTTCGCCGCGGCGGAATACTTGATCGAGCAGAAGTACACCACACCTGCGCACTTCGCCATCACCGGCCGTTCCAACGGCGGCCTGCTGATGGGCGCGGCCATGACGCAGCATCCTGAACTGTTCAGTGCCATCGTCTGCGGATATCCGCTGCTCGACATGCTGCGCTACCAGAAATTCGAGCAGGGGCCACACTGGACCACCGAGTATGGTGCGGCTGACGATCAGGACCAGTTTCTCTATCTGCTCAAATACTCGCCCTACCACAACGTGAAGAAGGGAACAGCGTACCCGGCCATCCTGTTCTTTACCGGCGACAGCGACACGCGTGTGGACCCACTGCACGCGCGCAAAATGACCGCGCTCCTGCAAGCTGCCAACGCAGGCAGCCGTCCCGTTTTGCTGCACTACAGCCTCAAAGGCGGCCACTCAGCCGGCGTCAGCGTGGAGCAGCAGATCCAGGACGACGCGGACCAACTCACCTTCCTTTGGACGGAAACGGCACAAAAGGCTGTCTCCCGGTGATACGTTGCACCGATTCTGCGGCAACCCGCCCGGGAAGTGCAGAAAGGGCCTCAAGTCCGCGGCATTGCGCACCGATGTAGAAGATGCGG
>DCFV01000096.1:22406-29892 GCA_002314435.1 Acidobacteriaceae bacterium UBA1795
AGACCGGCCCGGCGCTCAAGCGGGCGTGGCCGGAGTGCAAGGCGCGCAGTGTTGCCGCATCGATTGCCTGATCGTAAGCCGGGGGCATGGATGGAGCAGAGATGCAGCAGGCGCAATGCGACACCGGCGAAGCCGGCAACGATCTGGAAGCAGCGCGGCTTGCCGATCTGGAATCCTACGGTATCCTCGATACTCCCCCAGAGGCCTGCTACGACGTCATCACACACCTCGTCGCGGACTACTTCGGCGCCGCTGCTGCAACAGTGGCTTTTGCCGACAAGACCCGTGTGTGGACCAAATCCCGCTACGGACCTGTCGTGCGCGAACTGCCGCGGGAGAATTCAATTTTTGAGATGGTCTACGCGGCCGACGGCCCCGTGATTGTGGAGAACATCCCTTCCCATCCAGCGTTTCAGCGTCACAGGCTGCATGTGCGCGAGCTTGGCTTTGGCTCTCTGGCTGGTGTGCCGGTGTACTCCGCCGCGGGCCGGGTACTGGGCATGCTCGCCGTGTTTTGCAAGGATGCCGGATCGGCATTTACGTCGCTGCAGATTGAGCGGCTCGAGAGCATGGCCGGCATGGTGTCGACGCAGATGGAGTTGCAGCGGCTGCGCAAAGCCACGCCGTGGCATGCGCGGCATTGCGCGCCGCGCGCGGTGGATGCAGCGGCGGGCGAAGAATGGCCCACCGAAGACGATCTGCGCGAAGCCGTGGATCAGCATCAGATGGTGCTGCACTACCAGCCGGAGATTGACCTGCTCACGCGCCGCATCGTCGGTGTGGAGGCGCTCATCCGCTGGCAACATCCCGAGCGCGGTCTGCTGCCTCCCGCCAGCTTCATTCCCCAGGCCGAGGAGAACGGGGCGATTCTGCCCATCGGCGACTGGAGTGTGGCCGAGGCCTGCCGGCAGATTCAGGAGTGGAACCGGCTCGACCCGCGCAACAGCTCCCTGCGCGTTTTCGTGAACTTATCGGCGCGGCAGTTCTCTCGCCGGGACCTGGCAGACCACGTTGAGTCGCTGTTGCTCGAGACCGGCACGCCCAGCCACCAGCTTGGCCTGGAGATGACCGAATCCAGCCTCATGACCAATATAAGCACCGCGCGGGAGGTGCTGACGGACCTGCGCGCGCTGGGCATTTCTCTGCTTATGGACGACTTTGGCACCGGCTACAGCTCGCTCAGTTACCTGCACTCGTTCCCCTTCGACGTGCTCAAGATCGACCGCTCGTTTGTTGGGCGCATGACGGAAGGCGACCAGCCGCTGCAGATTGTGCGAACGATCATTGAACTGGCGCGCGTGCTGAAGATGTCGGTGGTGGCAGAAGGCATTGAGACCTTTGAGCAGTACCGGCTGCTACGCCAGCTGGGCTGCCGCTACGGTCAGGGATTTCTGTTTGCCCGCCCCATGACGGCCGAGGCTATGACCGAGTTGCTGCAGCTGCCGGGGCGCATCCTGCCCGAGCGCGAAGGCCCGCCCAGTCTGTCTGTGATTTGCCTCGCCTGAGCCGGTGCAGTTCCAACCTGGTGCAGCGCGCGAGCTGTGCCGAAACGGGACGCGCTCCAGGAAGAATCGGCCGCTATTCCCTATTGTTTCCTTCGGTTGCGTCCTATGCTTGCCAGCATGCCGGGAAACGCAGCCGTGTCCGCCTCTCCAAAGCACAAGAGCTTCGCCAGCCACTTGACGGGTTTCGCAACCCAGTCGCGTCCTGATCCGGATTGGAAGGATGACGGGCTCGAGGACGATATCGCTACCCTCAGCTATGAGCAGGCTCTGCGCACGCACGCGAGCATTCACCCAGTCGCTCCGCCACCTTTCTCCGCCGCGCACTCGGTCGCGAAAGCCTCGGCCAGCCGTCGTTCCTCGCCTCGCTCGAAACCGCATGGGCACAAACCACCGGCTCCCGCGCGCATTGCGGAATGGGCGCCGAGGCCGACTGTTCGGAAGGCTGCGCCGCAACCCGCGTCCAGTGCGCAGCTCAGATCAGCCAGCGTAACTGTACGGTTGAGCGTGGAAGAGAGAGCGCAGCTGCAGCAGAGAGCCGCTTCGGCTGGGCTTACGGCCTCGGCCTACCTGCGCTCCTGCCTGTTTGAAGCAGAGGCCCTTCGCGCGCAGGTGAAGGAAGCGCTGGAGCAGTTCCGCACGGGCGCTGTACCGAGCGAAGCCGACAAGACTCGACATACCGAGAGCATGGGTCACGGCTTCAGCTCGGGCTCAGATTCGGGTACAGATCCGGACACCGCCCAGGCCGCGCAAACGCGGCGTTGGTGGCTTCCGTCGCGCTGGCTGGGCGGCAAGTACGCGCGCACTGCGTGAGTTGGGTAGTTTTCTACTCCACTTCCAGCACGAGGCACTTCAGATACTCGGTCTCAGGCAGGTTGAGTATCACCGGATGATCGAGTGCTGCGCCGCGCCGTTCTAGCAGGCGGACCCGGCGGTGGGCGTCGGCTGCGGCAGAAGCCACTGCGCCTTCCAGGTCCGTCCAGCTGACGTGGTGCGAGCAGGAGCAGGTGACCAGCAGGCCGCCAGCGCGGAGCATGCGCAGTGCACGCAGATTCAGCTCCTTGTAGCCGCGCAGTGCGCCTTCCACGGCGCGCTTTGACTTGGCAAAGGCGGGCGGGTCGAGCACGATGGTGTCGAACTGCTCGCGCGCGTCGGACCATCCACGCAGCAGGTCAAAGGCGTCGGCCTCAACCCAATCGACCTCGGCACTCAGTTGCGCCTGGTTGGCCGCCAAGTTGCGTTCGGCCACCTCCAGCGATGCACGCGAGGTGTCCACGCCCGTCACACGCTGGCACACGCTCGCCAGGTGCAGTGCAAAGCCACCCTGGTAGGTGCAGACATCGAGAGCGCGGCCGGTGGTGCCGAGCTCGCGCGCCCATGTGCGGGCAGCAGCGTAGTTCAGGCGCTGATCGAGAAAGGCACCGGTCTTCTGCCCGGCGTTGGCGTCGTAGTGGAACGCGAGGCCATTCAGATGGAACTGCGTGCTGGCAAGGGGCGCAGCGGTGTCCGCAGCCCACAGCGGGGCAAGGTCGGGAGCGGCCAGTCCTTCCAGCTCGCGCATGCGCGGATCGGGCCGTTCGAGAATTGAAGTTGGGGCCAAGCCGTCGCGCAGAGCTCGCACGCAAACCTCGGCCACGCCGGGGGTCAGCAGGCCGCGCGTCAGCCGCTGCACTATGGCCAGCGGGCCGTACTTGTCGATCACCAGCCCCGGAAGCTCGTCGGCTTCGCTGAAGCATAGGCGGCAGGAGTCGGTTTCGTGGTTCAGCAACCGGCGGCGCGTTTCGATCGCCGCGCGCAGGCGCGACTCCAGCAGGGCAAGCCAAGCCGGTTCATCCAGTTCCTCGCGAGAAACCAGCCGTAGGGCAATCTGGGATGCGGGACTGTAGAGCGCGGTGCCCAGAAGCAGGCCGCGATTGTCGGCCACGGGCAGCAGGGCAGGCGGATCGTCCGGGGCGGCCTCCAGGTGCTCAATGTCCGAGGCGTAGACCCACAGGTGGCCGGCACGCAGGCGGTCGGCTGCGCGGCGGCTGATGCGCGCGCCTGGTTGCGACGGCCGTGTTGGGGCTGTGGCGGGGCGGGTGGTGGGGGAAGATGCAGAAGGCGCTGCGGGCTTGCTGGCCCGGAGCGCCTTCTGGAGGTTGGCAGGTCTCGGTCTGTGCGGCTTGGTCATGGGGTTCCTAAGGAATGATAGCCTCAGGAGCTCCGGGGACCGGCGGGCCGCGCTTACTTTGCCTGGATGCTCTCGATATAGCGGCTCAAATTGCTGATTCTGAGCTGCTTATCTTGAGCGTTGGTGGTGTTCATTTTGCCGAGGATGGGTCCCCATACCGGCATTTCGTTCGAACCATGTGCCTGGACGTCGGTGCCAAACTGCATGACAGCGACGATATGGGTGTCCGGGTACCGTCCATTGTTGTTCTTCTTCAAAACCGTCAGATCGGTCGGCGGGTTTTTGAGCGCCGAAGCAACCGGTCCATGTCCCTTGCCGTCCACGCCATGACACGGCGCGCAATAGCCGGCATACATCTGCTGCCCGCTTGTAGGCGAAGTCTTGGTGACCGGAATAACGATCTTTCCACGGGATTGATCTGCATAGGCCATACCGATGGCAAAAGCCACCGTCATAGCTGTAAGTAAGAGGTGTTTCAACATAAGTTCCTCCGTTCTGGACCTCTACTCCGGAGGGGACTCTACTCCCCTTGTGTAGGCGATGGGCTGTGATGGTCAACACATGGCAGAGCGGCTTGCAACACCGACGTACCAATAAGGAAACAGCTAGTATTCGAAGGCATAACCCGCGTATTTTTCTTATCCGTGGCGCCCAAAACTATTTGTTTTTTAGGGGCCTGTTGGACGCGAACTTGCGGCTCGTGATGAACTTACCAGAAAGGCACTTTCATTACTTATTCTGTTGGCGCCCAACAAGATAAGTAGAGGTATAACTAGGTCGTGAAAGGAATTAGTTCGCCGACCCAAAGACAGGCGATGAAAGCGGGGGTACCGGCTGCGCAGCCGCGAGGGCAGCCCTCCTTGTACCAGCAGCCGATGCCCGCTCTCACACAATGGGAACGCAAGCGGCCTATAATGAAGCATGGCGACCGCCCGGCAACCCACTCCGGCAGAGACCCCTAGCGCCACGCCTCCTCATGCGGAGGGCGTTCCGGCTGCTTCGCGGGTTCCTGTTGCCGAGCCTCTCCTCTCCGATCCCCACGAAATCGATGCGCGCTTCGAACGGCTTATCCGCCAGGTTCAGGCGAATCGCCTCAACGATGACGTCTCAATTCTCCGCAAGGCCTGGGAGTTCTGCGTCCAGCATCACAAGGGCCAGATGCGTGCCTCCGGCGAGCCCTACGTAATTCATCCGCTTGAGGTTGCTGAAGTTCTGGCAGAGATGAAGATGGATTCGACGGCCATTGCCGCCGGTTTGCTGCACGACGCCGTGGAAGACACGCCCGCCACCACCGAGGACATTGCCGCGAAGTTTGGCGAGCAGGTGGCGCACATCGTCGAGGGCGTTACCAAGATCGACAAAATCCAGTTCGCCAACCGCGAAGACCGCCAGGCCGAGAACGTGCGCAAGATGCTGCTTGCCATGGTCACGGACGTGCGTGTGGTGCTCATCAAGTTGGCCGACCGGCTGCACAACATGCGCACGCTGGAGCACCTTAAGCCCGAGCGGCAAGAGGCGATCGCCCGCGAAACGCTGGACATCTACGCGCCGCTGGCCCACCGGCTGGGCATGGGCAAAGTACGCGGCGAGCTCGAAGATCTGGCCTTTCGCTACACCGATCCGGTGGCGTATGAACAGGTTTCGGCCGCAGTGGAGGCGCGCCGCATTGAGGGCGAGCAGTTTCTGAAGGGCGTGGAAGACATGCTCGTTGAGCAGCTGCGCGAGAACAACATCGAGGCGCGCGTGGAGTGGCGCATCAAGCGTCTCTACTCCATCTACCAGAAGTTGCAACGGTCAAAGGTCTCTTTCGAGCAGGTCTACGATCTGCTGGCCATCCGCGTCATCACGCAGGACGTTGCCTCCTGCTACGCGGTTTTCGGCCTCATCCACACACTGTGGCGGCCGGTGCCGGGCCGCATCAAGGACTTTATCGCCATTCCCCGCGCGAACCGCTACCAGTCGCTGCACACCACGGTGATGGGCGAGGGTGGCCACCAGTTTGAAGTGCAGATCCGTACCGAGGAGATGCACCGTATCGCCGAGGAAGGCATTGCCGCGCACTGGAAGTACAAGGCCGGCGAGGGCACGGTGAACGCGCGCGACGAGGAGCGGCTCAACTGGATCCGGCAGCTCGTCGAGTGGCAGAAGGAGATGACCGACCCCAACGAGTTCCTCTCCAGCCTGAAGATGGATCTCTATCCCGACGAGGTCTACACCTTTACGCCCAAGGGGAAGGTCGTTGTGGTTCCGGCCGACGGCACGCCGGTCGATTTCGCTTACACGATTCACACCGAAGTAGGCCACACCTGCGTGGGCGCCAAGGTGAACGGGCGCATGGTGCCGCTGCGTACGAAGCTCCGCACCGGCGACATCGTCGAGATCGTCACGCAGAAGGACCACAAACCCAGCCGCGACTGGCTCACCTTCGTCAAGAGCCCTCGCGCACGCAACAAGATCAAGCACTGGCTGAACGAGGACCAGCGCCGCCGCGCCGTCGAAATCGGCCGCAAGCTGTTGGAGCGCGAGGCGCGCAAGTTCAAGGTGCCGATGGCGCAGATCGCGGACCAGGATCTGGGCCGCATTGCCAACGAATATGGCGTGGCCACGGCGGCTGACCTGCTGGCGACACTGGGACTGGGCAAGCACTCTGCTCACCAGATCCTGAACAAGCTGGCGCCGGGTTATGCCGCACCGCCTGAGGCTGAGCCAGGCACGGAGCCCAAGCCGGGCGAGGTCGCACCGATGTCCGACGCGGTGCGCAAGCTGCACCTGACTGGTTCGGACTCGCTGCAGGTGGAGGGGCAGAACGACCTGCTCGTCTATCGCGCCCGATGTTGCAACCCCATTCGCGGCGAAGAGATCGTCGGCTATGTCACGCGCGGCAAGGGCGTGGCCGTACACGCGCGCAGCTGTCCAAACGTGCAGAACCTGCTGTACGAGAGCGACCGGCGCATCGCGGTGGAGTGGTCGGCGGCTCCGGCCGTGGCGGGCGGTGCGCACGCGCAGCGCTACCCGGTCAAGATCACCGTCTATTGCGACGACCGCACCGGCATGCTGAAGGAACTGACCGCCGTCATCTCCGACGAAAACACCGACATCCGCGGCGTGGACATTCGCCGCGATGAAAACGGCGAGGCGGTCCTCGAGTTCATTGTGGAGGCCCTCGACCTGCGCCACCTGAACCGCATGGTGCTGGGCCTGCGCCGCGTGAACGGCGTGCGCGACGTGAAGCGCACGCAGAAGGTATAGGCCGTCCGGCCGACATTCAACTGATGACACAAGCCCCTTATCATCGCGATGCAATTTTGCGCGGCGTGCACGTGCTCGACGGCGGCATGGCCTCGGAACTCGAATACCTTGGCGCGAAGATCGACGGGCCGTTGTGGTCCGCACATGTGCTGGAAGACCAGCCGGAGAAGATCGTCGCCGTGCACCGCGCGTATCTTGAGGCGGGCGCTGACTGTCTGCTGACGGCCAGCTACCAGGTTTCGCGCATGGGCTACGCCGAGTTTGGCCTCGCGACGGAGCGCGCTGACCGTGCTCTTCTGCGTGCAGTCGAGCTGGCACGCACCGCCGCCGCAGAGTCTCCCGGGCGCCGCGTCGTTGTGGCGTCATCCCTGGGACCCTACGGCGCGATGTTGCACAACGGCGCCGAGTATCACGGCAATTACGAGTGCAGCTTTGCTGATTTGGTCGATTTTCATCGTGGGCGCATTGAGGTGCTGGCTGCAGCGCAGCCAGAGTGCGCGCCCGACCTGCTTGCGTTTGAGACGCTGCCTTCGCTTGAAGAAGCGCACGCCATTGCCGAGGCGAT
>DCFV01000126.1:0-480 GCA_002314435.1 Acidobacteriaceae bacterium UBA1795
AAGGACGCAATGCCTCACGAGCGCGGCCTACTGCCTGTGCCCCCATCCGAATTCTGCTGCCCACTCTCGCCGATCCCAAAGCTCGCTTCTGCGCTCGCCCGCCAGCCGCTCGCCACCGTCAACAGGAACTCCGCCTATCCTATTGACCCTTAAGCACTTACTTCCATGCGTCAAGCCGGAACTGGAGTGCTTGGCACTTCTCCAGTCCGCGGACGCTTTTGTGCCCTGTCGCTCATCCCAAGACGCGTCTACCCGTTCCGCCCCAATTCCCAACAAAAGCCAAAAGGGACGGAAAGACGCGCAACGACTATCGTAGCGCGTCTCGGGCCGTCTTGCAACTTTCGTGCCGAACTACTTGATTTCGACGGTGGCAACGCCGTCGAACTTCTTCTTGATGGCCTCAGCCTCATCCTTGGTCGCCGACTCCTTCAGCGCCTTGGGAGCGCCATCGACCAGATCCTTGGCTTCCTTCAGGCCGAG
>DCFV01000126.1:739-11390 GCA_002314435.1 Acidobacteriaceae bacterium UBA1795
CTTCCTTCAGGCCGAGCGAAGTGACTTCGCGAACAGCCTTAATGGTGTTGATCTTGTTTGCGCCGGCATCCTTCAGGATGACCTGAAACTCGGTCTTCTCCTCAGCCGCCGGAGCCGCCGCGCCTGCAGCGCCACCCGCCACGACTACCGGGGCTGCCGCAGCCGCCGAAACGCCAAGCCGCTCTTCCAACTTCTTCACCAGAGCCGCCGCTTCCAGCAGGCTCAGGCCAACAATCTGCTCTTCCAACTGTGCGAGATCCGCCATTTTTCTTCTCCAATCAGAACCGTTTGAATTGATGTACCCGGCAGCAACCTCAGACTGAGAGTTTCCGATGCGCCAGACCTGCGCACTTTCCGCCTGCTTTACCGCCAAAACTTGTCTTGGAAGCCCGCCCTACGCTGCGACGAACTTTTCCTTCTCGACACCCTGCCCGAGCACCACAGCCAAGTCGCGGCCGGTGGCATTGATCACCGTTGCCAGACGCTGCGCCGGCGCATTGATCAGGAACAGCAGCTTCGAGAAAATCTCTTCCCTGCCCGGCATGGTGGCCAGAGCCCTGACGTCTTCAACCGTCAGCAGCTTGCCATCCACAATGCCCAGCTTGAACTGGAACTCAGCATTCTCGCCGACCCACTTGGCAAAGCCCTTGGCCAGCGCCACCGGATCGCCCGAGGTGAACGCCACGGCGCTCACGCCTTTCAGGCCCTTCAGAGCCTCTTCGACCTCGGTACCCCTGCTTGAGATCGCCGCCAACTTGTTCTTGACCACGCGATACTTGCCGCCGGACTCACGCACTACCTTGCGCAGCGCAAAATCCTGCGCCACGGTCAGCTTGGCAAACGTGCCAATAATCGCAGTCGTGGAGCCTTCGAGCTCCTTGGCCAGCAGCTGAACCTTCTCTGCCTTTTTCGCTTTTGAAATCGCCATTTTCCTGCTCCCCTCAACGGGTCGCGCCCATCGGCGCCGTTCAAATCCTGTTCTGCAATCGCTCTAGCTGCCAGAGAAAACTGGCTGCCGGCACTGGCTTAGTGCTTGCCCGCTGCGTCCACAACAGCCGAATCCAGCGGCACGCCGGGGCCCATCGTCGAACTCAGCGTGATGCTCTTGACATACTTACCCTTGGCCGCCGAAGGCTTGGCGCGCACAATCGAAGAGATCACAGTGGAGGCGTTCTCGATCAGCTTCTCCGGGGCGAAGCTCAGCTTGCCCACAGGTACATGCACCAGGCTGGTCTTGTCAGCACGAAATTCCACCTTACCGGCCTTAATTTCCTTGACTGCCGCAGCCACGTCGAGCGTAACGGTGCCGGTCTTGGGGTTCGGCATCAGGCCTTTGGGGCCAAGCACCTTACCCAGACGACCTACCACCTTCATCATGTCCGGAGTGGCAATCAGCGCGTCGAAGTCGGTCCAGTTTTCCTTCTGGATCTTCTCGACCATCTCCTCGCCGCCCACGAAATCAGCGCCCGCTTCCTGCGCTTCCTTCTGGCGGTCGCCGGTGGCAATTACAGCCACGGTCTTGGTCTTGCCCAGTCCATGAGGCAGAACCACCGTGCCGCGGACCATCTGGTCGGCATGACGGGTATCGACACCCAGACGCAGGGTCAGATCCACAGTCTCGTCGAACTTGGCGTACTTGACCTGCTTGAGCAGATCGACCGCTTCAGGCAGCGGATACGCCGGCTTGGTAACAGCGGCGCGCGCCTTCGCAATATTTTTGCTGACTTTTGCCATTCGTCCCTCGTCTCCCACCGCCTCTGCCAGCCCCGCATGGCGGGGAGCCTGGAACCCATACAACCGGCAAATTACTTCCCCGCCGCAGGTTCGAACAGACCCAGAAACCGTGGTCGTATTGACGGCCCGGAAGACACTTCCGCGCACATTTATGGAGAATACCGGAATGGCGGCTGAATTGCAAGCGACCAGAACTCCTCCTCCGCCGCAACAAAAGCCGCAAAACTCCATCTAACTAATAGATTGCACGAGATAAGGCTCGGTGGGCGGTACCTCAGCTAACCCGCCACGCGCCTCGGAGGTTCAAATTGATGAGATCGTTCAAGTTTGCCGCAGTGGCGGCCGCAGGCATTCTGGCAGCGGCTGGTCCGGCTTTTTCGGCTTCCAGCGAATCCGGACAGGGACAGGCGGTAATCACCGTTCTGGCCAAGGGGAACCGAGAAGCCGCCCCTGCGATTCAGCCGCAGGACCTGCAGGTGAAGATCAACGGAAAGCTCTCCGGCGTGACCGGCTGGGACGCCTTGCGCGGCGAGCAGAGCCCGCTCGAACTCGTAATCTTGATCGACGGCAGCGCGCGCAGCTCACTGGGATCGCAAGTGGGCGAGATCCAGAGCTTTGTGAAGGTCTTGCCCTTGGAAACACGCGTGGCCCTCGCATACATGGAGAACGGCCGCGCCGCATTCAGCAGCCCGCTCTCGTCCGATCCGGTCCAGGTGATGAAAGGATTCCACCTGCCCGGCGGCGAACCCGGACAGAGCGGCAGTCCCTACTTCTGCCTCTCGGACCTGGCCAAGCATTGGCCCTCGCAGGACCGGACAGCACGGCGTGAGGTGGTGATGATCACGGACGGCGTGGACAACTACAACCCGCGCTATGACCCAAGTGATTCCTACGTGACGGCCGCCATCAACAACTCTGTGCGCGCAGGGCTGGTGGTCTACTCAATCTACTGGACCGACTCCGGTAGCGCGGACAATTCACCCGCCATCAGCAGCGGCGGCCAGAACCTGCTGCTGCAAGTGGCAGAGGCCACGGGAGGCGCCAGCTACTGGCAAGGCATTGGAAATCCGGTGTCGTTTGAGCCCTACTTTAAGGACCTGCGCGTGCGGTTCGAGAACCAGTACCGGCTGAGCTTTTCCGCCGAACTAAAGAACAAGCCGGAGGTGCAAGGGATGAATCTGAAGGTGGGCGGTCCAGCAACCAGTGTGACCGCGCCAAAGCAGGTTCTGGTGAGCCCTGTGTCTGGAGCCACAGGCGAATAAACGAATCACCTCCGGAAAGCTGAACGGCCGCCTCCCCAGTGGGAAGCGGCCCTTTCTGTTCATTGCCGACGCTTTCCGTGAAGCGCGCCTAGTTGCGGCTGCGGGTCTTCGAGAGCAGACGCAGGATCTCGAAATACAGCCACACAAGGGTGACCATGATGCCGAAGGCGCCGTACCACTCCATGTACTTGGGAGCGCCGAACTGGACTCCACGTTCGATGAAGTCAAAGTCGAGCACAAGATTCAGTGCGGCGATGGCCACAACGAACAGGCTGAAGATGATGCCGATGTTGCCCGAGCCATTCACCGCGAGAAAGCGCACGTGGAAGAAGCTCAGCACCATCTGCAGCAGATAGAACAGCATAATGCCACCGGTGGCTGCCACAATGCCGATGCGGAACTTGTCGGTCACCTTGATCATGCCCGAGCTGTAGACGAGCAGCATCACCAGCAACGTTCCAAATGTGAGGCCCACGGCCTGAATCGCGATGCCCGGATAGCGAAACTCAAGCAGAGCGGAGATGCCGCCCATTGCCAGGCCTTCGAGCAGAGCATACACAGGTGCCGTAACCGGCGCCCACTCCTTCTTGAATGTGGTGACGAGCGCCACAATAAAGCTGCCGAAGACGCCGACCATTAGGTATGAAGAAACATCAGCCAGGCTGCCCGATTGGACGAACAAATGCCAGACCCATGCCGCAGTGATTGCGGCGCACACGAGCAGCACGCCGGTTTTGTTCACCGTGCCGCTCAGCGTCATGCGCTGGCTCACATCGAGCGCGCCGCTGTAACCACTGCCGGGCAGATTCTGGAACGTTTTCTCGCTAAGAGCGGGATTCGAGGTCTTCATCAGGGGCATTCATTGTCTCCAAGCCGCGGCATCGGGCCGCGGCCGATCCAGTGCTCGTGCAAAACCGCACTGTAGCTATTGTAAAGACTGTACACGGCAGGAATTGTTTCAGCTTTTCCGTTGCAGCAGTTCGAGCAAAGCCCGCGGATGGACAGGCTTGGCAATGATCTCGAAGCTGTGTCCCCTCTGTTCGGCACTGCGCAGCAGATCGGCCGTAGCTGCCTGCCCGGAGAGCAGAAGCACGCGGCATCCAGGCACTGATTTGACCACATGAATGGCAAGATCGATGCCTGTCATTTCGAACATGATCACATCGCTGATCAGGATGTCCGGATTCAGAACGGACGCAACTTCAACTGCCTCTTCACCGCTATAAGCGGCGGTGGCAGAGAATCCGCTGCGATTGAGGATGAGCGCAAGTGTGTCTGCAATGAGTTGCTCGTCGTCTACCACCAGCACGCGCGGCTTATCTTCCGTTGCGACCATCGGCTCTGCGGCTCCTCGTCCGCCCGTGGGAACAGAATCCCCGGGAACATTCGTAGACGACGAGGTCGGTCTCGTTGGACTTTGCACTCTTCGCGGGCAATCGTCCGGAAGCCTGCCGATTTTGCTCGTCTGTTGTGCGTTTGTTTGCACTCATCATACCAAGCTGCAGTTCCGCGCCACTTCATCCGCATGGATGACTCCTATTTTCTGTTGGTGTGAATCCACGCAGAATCACCGGTCGCCGAGGCCAATAACTTCCAATTTCTCAGACTGTCCCGCGCCGTTTGGGAATCTTCCCCCTGCCACCGTATAGTTTGGGGATACCGCTTTTTCCGCTCCCCGCGCGGCTGTTCAGCAGGCGCTCGCTGCCTGAGTCGCTGCAAGACTCGCCCGGGGCGGCTTCGGCCCTTGCTCGAAACCAATGTTTTGCTTCACCACACCGGCTGCTCGCGCCGTGCCGCGGATCGCTTCTGCAACACCCAATTGAAATGAGGACTATGAGACGCTTCTCTCCGACTTGTCTTCTTACTCTCGTTGCCTTGTGTTGCGCCCAGAGCCGCCTGCGGGCGCAGGATCTGAACTCGAATTACGATCGCGACCCGAAGCAACCCATCGATCAGCAGTATTCAGACAAGATCGCGAAATACACCACCGACAAGTCCTTCCTGTCGCCCCTGGTGAGCTATCTGCCCACCTCGAAGACTGTGCCCACGCCGGAGAAGGTGCTTGGCGATGTGTCGGGCGCGCCGGACATGCTGCCCTATGCAGAAGAAGTCAATAAGTACTTCCGCATGCTGGAATCAGCCAGCGCGCGCGTGAAGGTCTTCACCATCGGCCACACGGAAGAGGGTCGCGAAATGATCGCCGCAGCCATTGGTGACCCCGAGTTGCTGGCCGGAGCGAAAGAAAACGATGCGCGGCTGGCGCAGTTAGCCGATCCGCGCACCTTGGGCATGGATGACGCCAAGGCGCGCGCGCTCATCGACAAGTCGTGGCCGGTGTACTACATCACCGGCACCATCCACTCGCCCGAAACCGGCGCACCCACAGCGCTGATGGAACTGGCTTATCGCCTCGCCGTCGACGACTCGCCCTACATCAAGTACATCCGCTCGCACATGATCGTACTCATTACGCCCGTCGTCGAGGTTGATGGCCGAGACCGCATGGTGGATATCTACAAATGGCACAAGGCGCACCCCGACCAGAAGTGGCCGCACCTGATCTACTGGGGCCACTACGTGGCACACGACAACAACCGCGACGCCATGGGCATGACGCTGGACCTGACGCGCAACGTGCTCGACACCTATCTGGGATGGCACGCACAGGTGCTGCACGATTTGCACGAGTCCGTGCCCTTCCTCTACGACAACACCGTCGGCGACGGCCCGTACAACGCATGGGTTGATCCGCTGCTGGCCGACGAGTGGGCTGAGCTGGGCTGGAACAACGTGGCGCAGATGCAGAACTTCGGCATGCCCGGCGCCTTTACGCACGGCGACTTCGACACGTGGAGCCCGGGCTACCTGATGTTCCTTGCAGCGATGCACAACGGCGTCAGCCGCCTCTACGAGACCTTCGGCAACGGCGGCGCGGACACCGAGAAGCGCATTCTTGATCCCGAGGATTACTCGCGCACGTGGTATCGGCAGAATCCGCCGCTGCCGATGGTGCAGTGGTCGCAGCGCGACAACAACAACTACGAGGAAACGGCACTGCTGACCACACTCTCTTACTTCTCGCAGCACACGCATCACTTCCTCGAGAACTACTACAGGAAGAGCAAACGCAGCATCGAGAAGCCTTCGCTCGAGGGGCCTGCGGCTTACGTACTTCCTCCCGATGCAGCCTCGGCCAACCGCACCGTCGAGCTCCTTAAGGTGCTCGAGCACCAGCATGTGGAAGTGCAGCAACTGATTGCAGCCGCCACCTGCCCGCTGCCCGGCGAGAAGCGCGCCGACAAGCCGAAACAGCAGACCCTCCCAGCCGGATCGCTCGTGGTGCGCATGGATCAACCGTACTCGCGAATTGCCGACGCACTTCTGGACCACCAGTTCTGGGCACCGGACGATCCGCAGAAGCATCCCTACGACGACACCGGCTGGTCGTTCAGCCACCTGTTTAACGTGAACGTGGTGCGTGTACTCGATGCGGGTATCCTGAAGGCCGCTATGACCCGCGTGACCGATGCATCCGCTCTCGCAGGCAAATTGGACGGATCCGGTTCAGTTGTCGCTATCGCCAATACCGGCCAAGTGTCCCTACTCTCGCTCGTCTACAAGCTGAAAGGCGCAAAGGTCCAGGTCGCCGAGAAGCCCTTCGACGCAGCGGGCACGCACTTTGGCGCGGGCTCCCTGCTGGTGAGCGGCGTAGCTGACGACACGCTGAAAGGCGCGCTGCACGATCTGGGGCTGAGCGGCATACGTCTGGCGGCTCCGCAGGTTCCCGTACACGATGCAATCGCGCCACGCATTGCCATGATGCATACGTGGATCGCGACGCAGACTGAGGGCTGGTGGCGCTACGCCTTCGACAACGCGGGCATTCCCTTCGACTACATCAGCACGCAGACTGTGGCCAGGCAGGACAACCTGCGCGCGAAGTACGACGTGATCATCTTCGCGCCTGTGGGCCGAGCCTCTTCGCAATTGATCATCGACGGTCTGCCGCGCTGGAACAACCCGATGCCGTGGCAGAAGTCGGACCTGACACCGAACCTAGGCCGCATCGACTCAACCGACGACATGCGCCCCGGCCTCGGATATGACGGCCTGGCGCACCTAAAGGAATTCATTGAAAAGGGTGGTCTGCTCATTACCAGCGAAGACACTGCGCAGTTCGCCATCGACATGGGCTTTGCGCCCGGCGTGAACGTGGCACGCGGCGACGCGCGTGTGGTGGGCACGGTGCTCAACACGGTCTTCGTGGACCGCGACAGCCCGGTAGCCTTCGGCTACGACAAGAGTGTCCCTGTCATCAGCGCCGACGGCATGGTGTTCAGTGTGAGCAACACTCTTGGACAGAGAGGCGGGCGTACGCTGATGGACCCCTACGCCGACAGGCCAACCGGCCGTGGCAGCATTGAGGACAGCGACGAGCCGCAGGCTCGCAAAATCGCGGTTCCCGAGCCGCTGGAACAGACCAAGCCCTGGCAAGCCAAGAAGCTGAACGAGGAGCAGATGCGCAACAACCTGATGCTCATCCCTGAGGATCAGCGGCCCAGCGTGGTACTGCGCCTCTCTGGCGCCAAGGACCTGTTGCTCGACGGACTGCTCGAGAAAGGCGGCTCAATTGCCGAGCGTGCCGTCGTTGTGGATGCGCATCTTGGCCAAGGCCACGTGCTCCTATTCGGCAACAACCCCATCTACCGCGGCGAAACGCTCGGCACCTACGGGCTGGTCTTCAACGCCATCCTCAACCACGACCACCTGAACCACACCATTACCGTGGAAAAAGCCGAAGAGAAACCGGCCGATGAAAAACCATAAACCGGGTGGCGGCTTGCAGCCGGAACCCAGAAGATTTACCGCTGGGGCCTTTGCGCAAGCCGCCCCTCTGTGGCATGCTTGCTCGCATGGGTAATAAAGACAAAGGCAAGAAAGAAACGAAGAAAGCGCCGAAACCCAAGGCGAAACCCGAACCAGGCCGCAAACGCGAAGTCTTTACGCCGGCGCCGCCCAAGTAGAGCGCCGCTCAAGTTCGCGCACGCTGCCGCTGACCTCCAAAGGCCCTCCTCTTACGGGAGGGCCTTTGTGCGTCTGGTCGCAGCGGCCGGGCCTACATTCTGTACGCCCGCGCAATCCGCTAGGCTTCGCACGGTCTTGTTCACACCCGGCTGTTCGTTCCAGCGCAACTAGCAGACACAGAAAGGCCCTCCCGATGGGAGGGCCTTTCTGTGTACGAGCAGAACCAGACTTAGGCGACTACTTCAATACCCATCGAACGCGCCGTACCCTTGATGCTCTTGATGGCCGTCTCGACGGAGGAGGCGTTCAGGTCAGGCATCTTCTGCGTGGCGATCTCGCGCACCTGCGCCTCGGTCACCTTGCCCACCTTATCCTTGTTCGGCGTGCCGGAACCCTTCTGCAGACCGGCGGCCTTCTTCAGCAGCACAGCCGCCGGCGGCGTCTTGGTGACGAAGCTGAAGCTGCGGTCGGCATACACGGTGATGACGACCGGAATGATGAGACCGGCCATCTCCTTGTTCTGCGTGCGAGCATTGAACTGCTTGCAGAACTCCATAATGTTGACCTGTGCCTGACCGAGCGCGGGACCGACCGGGGGTGCAGGCGTGGCCTTGCCGGCTTCAATCTGCAACTTGACGTATGTGCTTACTTTCTTCGGAGGTGCCATTGGTTCCTCTGGAATCTGTTGAGGGCGCCTGGCATCCCGCCATCAACGGATTACTTCTTCGTGCGAATTTTGGTGTTGCGCTTGGGCGTTTGCCTGCAACCGGCGGCTACCAGGGAACCCGGCCGGCTAGAAGCTGAAAGCTAATGGCCCGAAGCTGCAACTACTCAATCTTTTCAACCTTGCCGAATTCGAGCTCGACCGGGGTGGACCGTCCGAAGATGGTCACCATGACCTTCAGCGTCTCACGATCTTCGTTGATCTCATCCACTACGCCGTTGAAGTTGGCAAAGGGCCCGTCGGTGATGCGAACGGATTCATTCTTCTCAAACTTGATCTTGAGCCGCGGCTTGTCCTTGCTGGTCTCGCTGCGAAAGAGAATAGAACTGACTTCTTCCTCGCTCAGCGCCACCGGCTTATCGCCCGTGCCCAGGAACCCGGTGACCTTGGGCGTATCCTTCAAGACGTGCCACAGGTCGTTGTCCAGTTCCATCTCCACCAGAACATAGCCGGGCAGAAAGACGCGCTCCACCGTGCGCTTCTTGCCGTTGACAATCTCGGTCACCGGCTCGGTGGGAATCATCACGCGGCCCACCCTGTCGCGCAGGCCGAAGGCCGCCACGCGGCTCTCGATTGACTCGCGCACCTTGCGCTCAAAGCCCGAGTAGGCGTGCAGGATGTACCACTTGAAGCGGGCGTTAGGCTCCGGCTGTGCCTGGGGCTCCAACTGCTCGGCGGACTGTTCTTGTTCTTCTGCCATCGTGTTCTCGTTTCGCGGCGGACGCCGTTACTGCGTGCCACCCAGCCGTGTCAGGATTTCGTGCAGCGCCCGGTTGAAGAACAGATCGACCACAAAAAAGAAGGCGCCGAAGACGAAGACCGTGAGAATGACAACGGTCGTCGTGGCCTGCACTTCCTTCCGCGTGGGCGTTACCACCTTGCGCATCTCTGCGCGCACGTCGGTCAGAAAGCGGTTGATGTTGCTCCACAAGCCCATCGCGCCCTCCGATACATTGGCGAACGCGCCCGGCTCCTGCAGCTTGGCCGACCGCTGGTCGCCCTTTTCGATTGCTGCCTTGCTTGCCATACTTCCTAATCCTTAGCACCGGGCTTCCTAGCCCGGCACATCCCGTACAAAACTGGCAGGGGCGGAGGGATTCGAACCCCCAAGTTCGGTTTTGGAGACCGACAGTTTAACCGTTGAGCTTACGCCCCTAGAGACAGCTCACAGTGGTCAGTTATCAGTAGTTAGTTCGTTGACGGCTCGGCCACTTCATCTTCTCGGCCAAGGTTCAAACTGACAATTGATCACTGACAACTGATCACTGCCCTCTTACTTCGATTCCTTGTGTGGCTGATGCTTGCGGCAGCGGTTACAGAACTTCGAGAACTCCAGACGGCCCGTGGTCGTCTTCTTGTTCTTCGTCGTCGAGTAATTCCGCTCCTTGCACACCGTGCACTGCAAATTCACAATTTCCCGCATTTCAATTTCCTTCCAGTTCGTAGTTCTTCATTCTCAGTTCACAGCCAGCCTCAACCGCGGCCGGACTGTGAACTGTGAACTACGAACTGTGAACGTCCAATCGTTTCCGTACTACTTGATAATTTCCGAAATGGTACCGGCGCCGACCGTACGACCGCCTTCGCGGATCGCAAAGCGCAGGCCCTTCTCCATGGCCACCGGCGTGATCAGCTCAATCTCAAGCTGAACATTGTCGCCCGGCATCACCATCTCCGTGCCCGCAGGTAGCTCCGCCACGCCCGTCACGTCCGTCGTGCGGAAGTAGAACTGTGGACGATACCCCTTGAAGAACGGCGTGTGACGGCCGCCCTCTTCCTTCGACAGCACGTACACTTCGCCCTTGAACTTCGTGTGCGGCGTGATCGATCCCGGCTTGGCCAACACCATGCCGCGCTCCACGTCTTCCTTCGGAATGCCGCGCAGAAGAAGACCGGCGTTGTCGCC
>DCFV01000126.1:11677-11834 GCA_002314435.1 Acidobacteriaceae bacterium UBA1795
TCCAGCTGCTTCTTGAACATTTCCACGCCCGTCACAACCGTCTTGCGCGTCTCGCGGAAGCCCACAATCTCCGCTTCCTCGCCAACCTTCACCTTGCCGCGCTCGATACGGCCCGTCACAACAGTGCCGCGGCCCGAGATCGAGAAGATGTCTTCGA
>DCFV01000126.1:12186-12461 GCA_002314435.1 Acidobacteriaceae bacterium UBA1795
CGTCGATCTTCGCTTCCCACTGCGGCTCGCCGTTCAACGCGCCCAGCGCCGATCCACGCACCACCGGAACATCGTCGCCCGGGAACTGGTACTTCGACAGAAGCTCACGCACTTCCATCTCCACCAGGTCGATCAGCTCCGTATCCTCAACCGCATCGCACTTGTTCAGAAACACCACGATGTACGGCACACCCACCTGGCGGGCCAGAAGAACGTGCTCCTTGGTCTGCGGCATCGGACCGTCGGTCGCTGCAACCACCAGGATCGCGCCGTCC
>DCFV01000126.1:12853-15046 GCA_002314435.1 Acidobacteriaceae bacterium UBA1795
CGCTCCCGCTCTTCCGGCGCGTTGTCGATCGAATCGAACGAACGGAATGAATTCTTCGGATTATGCTTCGACAACACCTTCGTGATCGCCGCCGTCAACGTCGTCTTGCCGTGATCGATGTGCCCGATCGTTCCCACGTTCACGTGCGGCTTCGAACGGTCAAACTTTTCCTTCGCCATAACAGCCCCAAATCCCTTTCGTAGCTCGTACTGCCCGATTTCCACCCGGGGCGCCGGCGATCCGGCTCCAGCCCCAAAACTCTAGCGCTTACTTGCCCTGCGCGCGGCCGATGATCTCATCGGCAATCATGCGCGGTGCCTCTTCATAGCGCGCGAACTGCATCGAGTACGATGCGCGGCCCTGTGTCGATGAACGGATGTCGTTCACGTAACCGAACATCTCCTTCAGAGGCACGATCGCTTTGATCACCTGCGAACCGGCGGCATGCTCCATGCCCTCGATCCGTCCGCGGCGCGAGTTGATGTCGCCGATGATGGTACCCATGAACTCCTCGGGCACCGTCACTTCGACCGCCATCACCGGCTCCAGCAGGACCGGCGAAGCCTTCCTCGCCGCTTCCTTGAACGCGATCGAACCGGCGAACTTGAAGGCCATTTCGTTCGAATCGACTTCGTGGTAGCTACCGTCGAACAAGGTCACCTTCACGTCCACGATCGGATAGCCGGCCAGGATGCCCAGCTCGAGCGCGCCCTGCACGCCCTGATCGATCGGCTTGATGTATTCCTTGGGCACTACGCCGCCCTTGATGCCGTTGACGAACTCGTAGCCCTTGCCCGGCTCGTTCGGCTCGATCTTCAGCCAGCAGTGGCCGTAGTTGCCCGAGCCGCCGGTCTGGCGAATGTACTTACCTTCGGCCTCGGCCACCTTGCGGATCGTCTCGCGGAAGGCCACCTTGGGCTCGCCCACGTTGGCTTCCACCTTGTGCTCGCGCTTCATGCGGTCCACAAGAATCTCCAAGTGCAGCTCGCCCATGCCGGAGATGATCGTCTGGCCCGAATCCTCGTCGGTGTGCACCTTAAAGGTCGGATCTTCATCGGCCAACCGCGCCAACGCGATGCCCATCTTCTCCTGGTCAGCCTTGGTCTTCGGCTCAATAGCCACCGAGATGACCGGCTCAGGGAAGGTGATGGCGCCTAGCGCCACAGGCGCCGACGGCGAGCTGAGCGTATCGCCTGTCTTCAGATCCTTCAAGCCCACGCAGGCGCAGATGTCACCGGCATAAATCTCGGTGATGTCTTCGCGCTTGTTGGCGTGCATCTTCACCAGGCGGCCCACACGCTCGGTCTTGCCGGTGCGAGGGTTCAGAATGGTGTCGCCCGTCTTGAGAACGCCGGAGTAGATGCGAATAAACGACAGCTTGCCGAACGGATCGTTGATCAGCTTGAAGACCAGCGCCGCCAACGGCTCACTGTCTTCCGCCTTGCGCACGATCGTCTCGGAGTGATTCGAAGGATTGATACCCTCCACCGGAGGCTTATCGAGCGGGCTCGGCAGATAGTCCACGACCGCGTCGAGCAGCGTCTGCACACCCTTGTTCTTAAATGCCGATCCGGCGATCACCGGGAAAACCTTCAGGCCAATGGTCGCCTTACGGATGCCAGCCTTCAGCTCTTCCTTGGTAGGAATCTCGCCTTCGAGGAATTTCTCGAGCAGCACATCGTCGGTCTCGGCGATGGTCTCGATCAGCTGCGCACGGAAGGCTTCCGCCTTCTTCAGCAGGTTGGCCGGAATCTCTTCAACGTCGTACTTGGCACCCATGGTCTCGTCGTGCCACAGGATCGCCTTCATCTCGACCAGGTCGATAACGCCCTTGAAGTTCGCCTCGGCGCCGATCGGAATCTGCAGCGCCACGGGGCGCGCGCCGAGCCGCTTGCGGATGGTGTCCAGCACGTACTCAAAGTCCGCGCCGTTCTTATCCATCTTGTTCACAAAGCAGATGCGGGGCACTTTGTACTTGTCACCCTGGCGCCAAACCGTCTCGGTCTGGGGCTGCACACCGCTCACCGAGTCGAACACTGCCACCGCGCCGTCCAGCACGCGCAGCGAGCGCTCCACCTCGGCCGTGAAGTCCACGTGGCCGGGGGTGTCGATGATGTTGACGCGAATGTCGCGCCACATGCAGGTCGTTGCAGCCGAGGTAATCGTAATGCCGCGCTCCTGCTCCTGCTCCAT
>DCFV01000126.1:15372-15798 GCA_002314435.1 Acidobacteriaceae bacterium UBA1795
TATAAAACAGGATGCGCTCTGTCGCCGTCGTCTTTCCGGCGTCGATGTGCGCCATGATTCCGATGTTCCGGCAGCGATTCAGAGGGATGGTGCGAGCCACGGCGTTTCTTCCTTGCGGGCGTCCTGCCCGCGGTTATCACAACTACTTCCGAACTTGGGCCCGACTATCTGCGCCGGGCCACCATTCACTCGGGCGCCGCTCTACCAGCGGTAGTGGGCGAAAGCCTTGTTGGCCTCAGCCATGCGGTGCACATCTTCCTTTTTCTTCATCGCCGCGCCGCGACCATTCGCCGCGTCCAGCAGCTCGTTCGAGAGCTTCTCGACCATGCCCTTTTCGCCACGCGCCCGGCCGTAGGTAATCAGCCAGCGAATCGCCAGCGAGGTACGCCGGTCGGCGTTCACTTCGATCGGCACCTGATAGTTGGC
>DCFV01000126.1:16045-16228 GCA_002314435.1 Acidobacteriaceae bacterium UBA1795
CGATCGGCACCTGATAGTTGGCGCCACCCACGCGGCGGGTCTTGACCTCAAGCAGCGGCTTGCAGTTCTCCACGGCCTTCTTGAACAGCTTGATGGCCTCTTCGCCGCCACCACGGGACTCGAGATTCTGCATCGCCTTATAGAAGATGCCCTGCGCGGTCGACTTCTTGCCGCCCCACATCA
>DCFV01000126.1:16587-16931 GCA_002314435.1 Acidobacteriaceae bacterium UBA1795
AGTTCCTCAAATTCCTCGAGCGCCACAGCGCTCAGCTTCTGCTACCCCAGTCCGGGTCCAAACACCCCGCCCCGGAACCGACTCCCGTCGCACAGCGCAGGACCTCTCACAACGAGGACCGCGCGGAGCGCTTACTTCTTGCCCGGCGTCGCGCCGCCCTTGGCGCGCTTCGCTCCGTACTTGGAGCGGCTCTGCTTCCGGTTGGCCACACCCACCGAATCCAGAGTGCCGCGCACCACGTGATAGCGCACACCCGGTAGATCCTTCACACGGCCGCCGCGGATGAGCCCAATCGAGTGCTCCTGCAGGTTGTGGCCGATGCCCGGGGTAGTCGACGTCGACTC
>DCFV01000033.1 GCA_002314435.1 Acidobacteriaceae bacterium UBA1795
TTGCCGGTGCCGCTTTCGCCGGTCACCAGCACTGAGGCGTTCAGGCTGGCGACGCGCTGAATCAGGTGGTAGACCTGCCGGATAGGGCTGCTGGAGCCGATGAGCCGGTCGCAGGTGGAAATCGCTTCAACGCACGCTTGCGCGCTCTGGAACTGTTGCTTGAGAGCCGAGTTCTCGGCGGCGCGCTCGAGCAGGGACTTGAGCTCGCGGATCGCAGGTGGACGGCGACAGTAGCCCTGGGCGCCCTGTCGCACCAGTTCGAGCGCTGAGGCGCGCAGGCTGTCATCGGCCAGTACTACCACCGGAACATCCAGGTCCACAATCCGGCGGGCTCGCTCCATGCGCTCCGTCATCTTTTCTGCGTTGTAGGTCAATTCGACGAGCACCACATCGCATTCGGCGGCATCGACCATCTGGCGCACTAGCTGTTCGGTCAGCACGGACTGCACCCAGAAGTCCTTCCCCAGGGCGGAAGCAAGAAGTGCCTGGAGTGCGTTGTCCTCTGAAAGCAACCCGATCCGAATCATATTCGTGCTCTTCTCTCGTTTTTGGTCAGCGTAGCGTATGTTTCGTGTAAATGCGCCTAACTTGCTGCGCATGAGGAATATGGTCCGGTTCTCCGCTTTAATCCGCCGAGTGGGAATCCGGGCGGAACCTTTCTGGGTGCGGCGGGCGGAGGGCTTTACGTGTTGCTGATTGTGATTGGCTGCAAACCGGGGGTCAATCCCCCTAAGGTACATAGACCCGACACCGAAGTAACCTCCATGCGCTATCGTGCTGTAGTCAAAACCACTTGCAGCCCGCAGGGAATCATCGTCTCCCGTGAAGTTACCATCGTTGGTCCGATTTAACGTTTTCTCCTGCGCCACGGGTACCCAATCGGTACCTCCCCGGATACTGTAGTGGGTATGGACCCCACATCAAGCGAACCCGCGGTTGCGCCCGTGCGTTCTGCTTCCTGGTTTTCCTCGCCGAAGGCGCGAATTGGTTCGCGCCACCTGATGAATGCCGCCATCCTGCTGGCATTGCCCACCCTGCTGGCCGCCACGCTCAATCGTGCCAAGACGCTGCTGGTCGACCCGGACATCTGGTGGCATCTGGCCAATGCGCGCATCTTCGTCAGCACGCATCACGCCATCTGGCACGATCCGTATTCGTTCACCGTGGCAGGGCATGCCTGGATCGACTGGGAGTGGCTCTCCGAGCTGCCCTTCTTGTTCAGCTACCAGACCTTCGGTCTGCAGGGCATCTACCTTGTGAGCTGGTTGCTCCTCGGCGCCAACATCCTGTTTGTCTACTACCGCGGCTACAGGCTGGGCGGCAGTGCCGACGCGGCGCTTTGGACCGCTGCCATCGCCTTCATGCTGATGACAGTCAACTCCGGCCCTAGGACCATCGAGTTCGCCTACCTGGCCATGTCGTCGGAACTGCTGATTCTGGAGGAGTTCGACCGCGGCAACAAGCGGCTCATCTGGCTGCTGCCTCCGCTGTTTGCCCTCTGGATCAACCTGCATGGCTTCTGGTTCGCTGGAATCGTGCTGCTCGCGATGTACATCGGCTTCGGATTATTCCACGTGGAGTTAGGGGCATTTGAGCAGCAGGCCCTCAGCCGCCCTGACCGCAACCGGCTCCTGATGGTGCTTGCGGCCAGCGTGGCCGCGCTGGCGCTCAACCCCTACGGCTGGCACCTGATGCTGAGCCCGCTCGACATGGTCGTAAACCAGAAGGTGAGCACTTCCACCATCGCCGAGTGGCTGCCCATCAAGCTCGACACGCTGGCTGGCCGTTTCGTGATTGTCTCCATTGTGTTGATGGTGGTTGCGAACCTGGTCCGTGGGCGCAAGTGGAAGCTCTACGAACTGGCATTTGTCTTCCTCGCCTGGTACGCCGCCGTGGCGCACATCCGCTTCTCTTACTTTGCGGCAGTGCTCACCACCCCCATGCTGGCCCGCGACCTCGCCCGCGCCTTCAAGCTCGACCCGGACGCCAACACCATCCCCGGCATGAACGTCCTGATGGCGGTGATTGCGGCTGTGGTGATCGCCGTGCAGTTTCCCAGCGAGGCGGCGCTCAAAGAGCGGCTCGACATGATGTTCCCCATGCGCACCATTCCCATGATCCAGTCCTCGTGGCGCACATTCAATTGGGATTACGTGGGCGGAATGATGGCCTTCCAGGGCAAATCCAGCTTCATCGACTCGCGCTTCGACAGCTTTGACCAGGTAGGCGTGATGGACGAGTACGGGCGCATCATGGCCGGCAACAATGCCCTGGAACTCATGAAGAAGTACAACGTGGATCACGCCCTTGTAATGGACAACCACCCCATCGCCTATCTGCTTGAGCACACTCCCGGCTGGATCGTGCTGCAGCGCGAAAAGGCCTGGGAAGGGCAGTACATCCTGTTCGCGAAAACCGCCGACACACCCGCGAAGGCGCCGGTTTGCCCGCCTGCACACTGAGCCTGGTCCGGCTGAAAGGCCGGACCAGGACAGGGCTTCGGATTCGTAACCAAGAATATGTGACAAGGATCACACCCACGCGCCGCAGTAAATGAAACCATGCTCTGAGCATGAGTGCATCCAAGGCATCCTTTTCCGCCCAAGCTCAGAATCCTGGAGTTTTCGCAGTGAAACTTGATTCTTCCGCCTTTGTAGCTGATCCGGAGCTGCTGGCCGCGCTTGAGGCGCATTCCAGGACCATTGTCTGCGACGACGACCGCATCCTGTTCCTGCAGGGCGAGTCGCCCGACGGCCTCTACATCCTGCGTTCCGGCCGGGCCGTCCTCTCGATGACGTCCCTGACCGGGGAGCCGCTGATCAACACTGAGGTGGCGGAGGGCGCATTGCTTGGTCTGCCCGGGGTGATCGGCAATCAGCCCTACACGCTGACCGGCAAGGCCGAAAAGGGCGCCGAGTTGGGCTTTGTTTCCACAGAGGACTTCTCCGCTCTGATGCTGAAGAACCCCGGCTTGTCGCTCAGGGTTCTGCGCGTACTCGCCGCAGAGGTACGCACCGCGCGCAGCGCTATCACCGGCTAGTGGGACCGTTTCCGCCGACGCCCCCGGTGCAGTAGCATCCAGAGTGTGCCCGGTCTTGAAACTCAGGTGATGTACGTGCGCGGCGTGGGCCCGCGCGTGGCAGAGATGCTTGCCGCAAAGGGCATCCAGACCGCCGAAGACCTGCTCTACCATCTTCCTTTCCGCTACGAAGACCGCCAGAACCCGCGCAGCCTGGACGAACTGAAGCCTGGCGAAGTTGCCAGCGTCATCGCCGAAGTGCGCGGTGCGGCGCTGCTCCGCACGCGGCGCATGCCTCTGTTCGAGCTGACGATCGGCCAGGGGCGTCTGGCGCTCAAATGCATCTGGTTCAACGCCAGCTATCTCGAAGGAAAGTTCCACGCCGGGCAGACCATAGCTGTCTACGGCAAGGTGGAGCCTTCCCGTTCCACCAGCAACCTGAAGATGATCCAGCCGCAGTGGGAACTGCTGCCGGACGACGCCGACGACGCCGAGACACGGCTGCTCGAAGTGGGCCGCATCACGCCGGTCTACGAGTCGCTGGGCGGCAGCCGCCTGGCCTCCCGCTGGCAGCGCAAGGTGCTCTTCCGCCTGCTCGACTCCATGCGCGGTGCAATGCCGGAGTGCCTGCCGCGCGCGATGCTGGCCCGGCTCGGCCTGCCTGACCGCGAGACTTCACTGCGCGAGGTGCACTTCCCCCCCGAAGGCACGCCGCTGACTGAGCTGCAGGCCTGGGCCACGCCCGCTCACCGGCGGCTCATCTTTGAGGAACTGTTCTTTCTGGAACTTGGCCTCGAACTCAAGCGCCGCCGCATGCGCGAGCGCACCGGCGTGAGCTTTGCCACCACGGACACTGTCCGTGAGGCCATCCGCGAGGTATTGCCGTTTCATCCCACGGCCGCGCAGAAACGGACGCTGGGCGAGATTGTGCAGGATATGCGCCAGCCCCACCCCATGCGCCGGCTGCTGCAGGGCGACGTGGGCTCGGGCAAAACGATCGTGGCGCTGCAGGCCATGCTGGTAGCCATGGAGAACGGCTACCAGGCCGCGATGATGGCGCCGACGGAGATTCTGGCCACGCAGCACTATCTGGCCGCGCGCAAGCTGCTGGAACGCTCCTCGCGCAGCTACCGCATTGTTCTGCTCACCGGGTCACTCGACGAAGACCGTAAGCGGCAAACCCGTGGCCTCATCAACCGCGGCGAAGCGCAACTGATCATCGGCACCCACGCGCTCATCGAGGAGAAGGTCGAGTTCGACCGTCTCGGTCTCGTCGTTGTCGATGAGCAGCATCGCTTCGGTGTGTTGCAGCGCTTCAAGCTGATGAAGAAGCCCAACCAGCCGGAGCCGGACGTGCTGGTCATGACCGCAACGCCGATCCCGCGCACCCTTGCGCTCTCACTCTACGGCGATCTGGACGTAAGCGTGCTCGACGAGCTGCCCCCGGGGCGCACGCCCATCGTCACGCGCCGCGTGCCGGGCGAGCGCGCGGATGAGGTGTGGGAGTTTGTGCGCAAGCAGGTGGCGCAGGGGCGACAGGCCTACATCGTCTACCCAGTGATTGAAGGCGCAAAAGATGACCAGCCGGAGCTGGACTTCTCGCACGACGAAGCCACCGCTGCGCCCGAGCCTGTGCCGCCCAAACGCACGCGCAAAGGCAAGACTGCCGATCTCTTTCTGTCGGCGAAGCTCGAGGCCAATCCCACGGCCAAGTCAGGTCTCAAGTCCGCCGTCGACATGCACGAGAAGCTGCGCACCGGCCCGCTAAGCGGCTTGCGCGTGGGCCTGCTGCATGGCCGCTTGGACGCAGATGAGAAGGAAGTCATCATGCGGCGGTTTCAGCGCGGAGAGATCGACGTGCTCGTCGCCACCACCGTGATCGAAGTAGGCGTGGACGTTCCCAACGCGACCGTCATGGTCGTGGAGCACGCCGAGCGCTTCGGTCTGGCGCAGTTGCACCAGTTGCGCGGGCGCGTAGGCCGAGGCGCGGCCAAGAGCTACTGCATTCTGGTCACAGGAGACCGCGTTTCGCCTCTCGGCGAGGAGCGGCTCAACGCCATGGTGCGCACGCAGGACGGCTTCGAACTGGCCGAGCTGGACCTCTCCATCCGCGGCCCGGGCGAGTTCTTCGGCACGCGGCAGGCGGGCTTGCCCGACTTTCGTGTGGCCAACCTGCTGCGCGACCGCAAATTGCTGGAAGTGGCCAAGCTGGAAGCGGCGCGCTTTGTGAATACCGATCCGGAAAAGAGCGAGGCGACCGAGGCTGAACGTGCCAGCGTGCGCACCCGGCTCAAAGAAGCCTGGCAGCGTCGCTACGGGCTGGTCGAAGCGGGCTGATCCTGCACCGCGGGCAACGAAAAGGCCCGCCCCGGCAGCATCTTCGCAAGCCGAAGGCGGGCCTTCCCGTCTCTCCTCTATGTAGGCCGTACAACGTGGCGTATCGTGTACGTCTATCTATAGCTGCTTTATCGACAAAAACGTGTCCGGCGTTATTCGCCGCGCGACTCAGCCAGTGCGGGCACACGGCGCAGCACCAGCGTCAGGCAAAGGGTCATCAGCAGAACCGTAGGCGTGGCCAGCACAAACCATGCGCCCAGCGCCTGCTCGGCGAGGCTGCCGCCGGAGGCATACAGCGCATGCCACGAAAAGCCCTGCAAAGTGGCTTGCAGCGACGCCTGCGGCCGACTCGCGAACATCCAGCGTCCCATCCGCATCAGCGGCACAATCAGAATTAATTGAAGGGGTATAGCCGCGTAGTTGGCTGCCTGGATGGCCGGAAGATTGAGCCGCAGAGCGATGGCTACCAGGGCGCAGAGCGCCGTGGTGACGCCTACCAGCGGCAGGCATCCAATGGCGAAACCGAGCGCGAGCGTGAGCGCCAGCCGTTGTGGGCTCACGCCCATACGCAGCCAGCCAGCCGCCTGCTCTTTACGGTTTGTCAGCCATCTCTGCATTTTGTCTCTCTCTATCAACGATACCGTTGAATGGCACCCGTGTCGCGGTTTGCGTGTGAACGTTCCGTGAACGGACCAAAAACGTAACCAGACCGCAAGCATAGCCCCGGTTTTGCAGGCTGGAAGTACAACCTTTGTGGGATGCCGTGCACGGAAGTTTGCCGCTCAAGGGAGTCGGGCTTAGCCCGGCAGCCGCAGAAGACCCCGCGTGCGCAGTGCTGCCAAAACCTGCTCGACCTTCCAGTCGAGGGCCTCAGATCCGTCCACTATCAGGTCAGCGTTGGCCGCCGACGGACGCACAAACTGGATGCTCGCCGGTCGCACCGTGGCCCAGTACTGTTGGCGCACCGACTCGGTCGTGCGTCCGCGCTCCTCGGTGTCGCGCTTCAGGCGGCGCGCGAAGCAGAGCTTGTCGGGTGTGTCTACGTAGACGCGCAGATCATAGAGCGGCAGCAGTTCGGGGTAGTAGAGAGCAAACAGCCCTTCCACCAGCAGATACGCACCGGGGCGCACGGTTTCAGTGCGGTCCGGGACGCGGGTGTGGGTGGTGAAGTCGTAGAGTGGCCGCTCGATGGTTTCGCCCCGTGCCAGCGCGGCCACGTGCGCAGCCAGCAGTGAGCTCTCGATCAGCGCCGGATCGTCGAAGTTCTGTCGCCCGCGCTCGGCCGCGGGCAGGTGGGAGAGGTCGCGATAGTAGTTGTCGAGAGGGAAGTGAAAGCCGCCCAGCGTACGCGCCAGTTCGGCGGCCAGTGTGGTCTTTCCCGAGCCGGAAGCGCCGGCAATTCCCAGCACCACAGGCGGAAACGGCAGCTGCGCCGTTGTGTCCTCCGCGCTCATCGCTCGGCTTCGAGCAGTGTCGAAATCCAAACCACCACCCGCTCCAGCACGCCGGCCAGTCGCCGCTCCACCAGCCGTCCCGTCTCGAAGACCTCTTCGTGGCTGAGTGGGGTCGTGCTCAGGCCCGCGGCCTTGTTGGTGACGCAGGAGATGCCAAGCACTTCGATGCCCATGTGGCGCGCCACAATCGTCTCCGGCACCGTGGACATACCCACCAGCGTGGCTCCCATGGTGCGGAAGGCGCGAATCTCCGCCGGCGTCTCGAAGCTGGGGCCGCTCACGGCGAGGTAGACGCCTTCGTCGAGCGAGATGCCCTCATCGGCCGCTGCCTGCTGTGCCAGCCGGCGCAGGCGCTCGCTGTAGGCCTCGGTCATGTCGAAGAAGCGCAGCCCTGTGCCCTTGCGCAGACCAAAGCGCGGCTCGTTGGGGCCCACCAGCGGGTTCCAGCCCATGAAGTTAATATGGTCGGCGATGGTGATCAGCTGGCCGAGCTGGTAGTTCTCGTCAATGCCGCCGGCGGCATTGGTGAGCACCACGGCCTGCACGCCCAGCATGCCCAGCACGCGCATGGGGAAGGTCACTTCAGCGGGCGAGTAGCCTTCGTACGAATGCACGCGGCCCTGCATGATGATGACCGGCGCGCCGCCCAACCGCCCGGCCACAATGCGCCCGGAGTGGCCTTCCACGGTGGACTGGGGAAAGTGGGGGATTTCGCCGTAAGGCACAATTACGGCCTCAGTAACGGCGTTGGCCACCGAGCCCAGCCCCGAGCCCAGCACCACACCAACCGTTGGTGCCAGCCTGTCCATCTTCGCGCGCAAAAACTGCGCCGCTTCATTCACCTGATCGAAATAGGTCATCAGTTGCCTTCAAATTCCCCTTACAAAATTCTACACACCCCTGCGACGCCGCACTCGCATAGAGTGAGAAGAGCGCGCCGCCGCGCGGGGGTTCTGCCGGGATGAAAGAAACTGTAGCTCTGCTCTTCGGCTTCGGCCTGTTCTGCAACGCCCTGCTGTTTGTGCCACAGGTCATCGCCGTTTGGCGCAAGAAGACCGACGAAGGCATCTCGCTGATCACCTTTGGCGGCTTCAGCATCCTGCAGATAGTGGGCATCGCTCACGGCGTGCTGCAGCAGGATCGCGCGCTCATCTTCGGCATGACCGCCAGCCTGCTGAGTTGCGGCACCGTAACAGTGCTGACGATCGTGTACCGCGTGAAAAGGCTGCGCAGTGCAGCGCGCAGCAGACCTTGGCTGAGGTATTAAGGGTTCGCGAAAGATACACTGACGAGCTATATACTCTGCCAGCATTTGGGGGAAGGATTCCAAATCCGGAAAACGTCGGAGAGAAACAGCCTCCGATTGCGCAAATCAGGAGCATGCTTTGTCTAAGGAACCTCTGCGCAGGTGTGT
>DCFV01000165.1 GCA_002314435.1 Acidobacteriaceae bacterium UBA1795
TGCAGAGAGATGCCCTTCAGAATCTCCACGCGCCGCGACCCGTTCTGGATCCACTTCTTCACGTCCCGTACTTCGATCACCCGCCTGCCTCCCTCGCGTGGGCGCCACTTCCCTGCTGTTTGCCTAGCTCGTCTACACTACCTTTGTGGACGTTCGCCGTACGCTTCTTGCCGCATTTTTCTTTCTTATCTTCGGAACGCCGTTGTTTGCAGACGACCGGCTGCTCCTCGTCTGCTTTGGCGATAGCATTACGGCCGGAGCCGGACTCTCCACCAACCAGGCCTACCCTGCCGCCCTCCAACGCGACCTCGATAACCTCGGCTACCGGTACACCGTTGCCAATCGCGGCACCAGCGGCGCAACCACCAAGGACGCCGTAGCCTCGCTCGCATCTATTCTCAAACTTCATCCCGCCGTCGTCATCGTTGAGTTCGGCGGCAACGACGGCCTGCGTGGGATTCCCCTCGACCTGACGCGACGCAACCTAGATACCGTGATGAAGGGACTGCAGGACGCGCACATCAAGGTGCTTCTCGCCGGCATCACCCTGCCACCCAACTACGGTGCCGACTACATCCATCAGTTCAACCAGATCTACCTCGACCTGGCGGCGTCGCATCACACAGCCATTGTGCCCATGATCTATAAGGACCTGGTGAACGTTCCCGACACTATCCAGTCCGACGGCATTCATCCCACAGCCAAGGGCTCAGAGATCATCGCCACCACGCTGCTGCGCGCCCTCAGGCCGCTCCTGCAAAAGTAGCTTTTACGAATCCGTCCTCTGTCCTCATCCCATTACCACCACAGGCTGGAACAGTGTTCCCGCAACGCGCTTCGCAATCCCCACCAGTTCGCGTTGGCCCGCGAACACCTTCACCAGCGGCGCCTGCGAAAATTCCGGCAGATTGGCCTGTGCGCCGTTGCGCAGTCGTCCCAGTGTCAGCAAGTCCCCTGTCACCGCTGGCATCTCCGGCAGCAGGTCGCGCGGATGAATGCAGGCCGCTTCCAGCGCCTCCACATCACCCTGCAACGTCTCCAGCGACTCCAGCGTCCGCGCCTCAGCCAGCGTAAACACGCCCGCCTGCGTGCGCCGCAGGTTGCTCAGATGCGCGCCGCAACCCAGGTCTTGACCCAGTTCGTGCGCCACCGAGCGAACATAGCCGCCAGCGCTCACGCTCAGGGCGAACTCCGCCTCCGCGCCCGCGAGCGACACAATCTCAAAGTGATGAATACGAATGGTCGCCGGCTTGAGTTCCACTGGCTTGCCTGCGCGTGCCAGCTTGTAAGCAGGTGTTCCGGCAACCTTCTTCGCAGAAAACGTCGGCGGCATCTGCTGCATCTCGCCGTCGAAGCGTGCCGCCGCTGCACGCACCGCTTCCAGCGTGAGCGAGGGCTCAACTGCTGACCCGACTGTCTTGCCCTCTGCGTCGTACGTGTCCGTAGCAAAGCCGAAACGAATTGTGCCGGTATAACCTTTCTCTGCCGAAGAAAAATACTGCGCGAGCCGCGTGAACTTGCCCATCAACAGCGGCAGAACACCCGTCGCCATAGGGTCCAAAGTGCCCAAGTGCCCAATCGAGCGCTCGCCTGTAATCTTGCGCAGTCGGGAGACGACATCATGGCTGGTCATGCCCCCCGGCTTGTCTATCACTAACAGTCCGTTCACCCATCTACTCTAGTTGAACGGACCGCGTTGCGTCAGAGTGTGCCCGTACCCGGCTGCCGCACCAGCGACAGAAACTCCGTGCGCGTCTCTTTCTGCCGGAAGCAGCCCACCATTGCGCTCGTCACCGTCGACGAGTTCTGCTTCTCGATACCGCGCATCATCATGCACAGGTGGCGCGCTTCAATCACCACGCCCACACCCTGCGGCTCAATCGCCTCCTGGATGGCATCTGCAATCTGCCGCGTCATTCGCTCCTGCACCTGCAGCCGACGCGCGAAGACTTCCACCAGCCGTGGAATCTTGCTCAGGCCGATCACCTTGCCGTTGGGAATATACGCCACGTGCACCTTGCCGAAGAACGGCAGCATGTGGTGTTCGCACAGCGAGAACATCTCGATGTCCTTGACGATCACCATCTCGTCATAGTCCACGTCGAACATCGCACCACGCAGAATCTGCGTCGGATTCTGATCGTAGCCCTTGGTCAAAAATGCCATCGATTTTTCCACGCGGCCCGGCGTCGCCAGCAGTCCATCGCGCGTCGCGTCCTCGCCCAGCCGGTTCAAAATCTCACGGTAGAGCTCTTGTGTACTGAATTCGCTCAGCCCGTCCACAGCCTCTGCCGCTCGCCGTACCGGCTTGGTTACTGCCATCGCTTGCGCCATCTCACTCAACCTCCCGCCCCCGGGGAATAGGGACGCCTCTCTTCTTCGCGCTTTCATGCGGCTGAACACTGGAAGAAGTTGTTCTCAGTCTCTTCCACCCTTATGTACTCCAGTTCGCCTGCCGGCAGCGCGTCCTTCAGCAAATCAAACACTGCCCTGCAAAGATTCTCCGTGGTCGGCACCTGATCCGCAAACAACGGATCAAGATTCAAGTTCGTGTGGTCGAACCGCTCCAGCACCTTTGTGCGCACCACTGCATCCAACGCCACCAGGTCGATCACCATGCCCGTAGCCCGGTCCACCGGTCCGCCCGTGAGCACTTCCACCGTGTAGTTGTGGCCATGCCCGTGCGGATTGTTGCACCTGCCGTAGGCGGCACGATTCTCCTCATCCGAAAGCGACTCGGCATGCAGCCGGTGACTCGCGCTCAGCATGTACCGCCGTCCGAAATACGCCTTCACGCCTGGCCCCCGCGAAACTCAGCAAAAATCTCCGGCGTCTCGTAGATTCGCACCCGGCTCAACTTCGCACCCTTGGCCGCCGTCACCGCGGGCTCCAACCGTCTCCACGCAGCAATCGCCAGGTTCTCTGTCGTCGGAACAGCGTTGGCAAACTCAGGCACCTCCAGGTTCAAGTGGCGATGATCCCACGCCGCCATTACCTCGCGCTCGATCACGTCCTTCAGCCATTTCAGGTCGACCACAAAGCCCGTCACCGGGTCCGGCTCGCCAGCCACCGTCACCTCGAGGGTGTAATTGTGTCCGTGCCCGTTGCGGTTCGCGCAGCGACCAAATACCTGTTCATTCTTCTCCGGCGTCCAGTCGTCGTTCCAATAGTAGTGCGCGGCAGAAAACGTAGCCCGGCGGGTCAGTTCAATCATGCAAAAGTCTCTCCGCACAAGGGATGCGCCAGCCCCTTCCAGCGCTTCATTCTTCCCGTCACTCGCCGTACGTCCGGCCCTTCCAGCTTACCTGCTTCAGAATTTGATGCTGAAACCAGCTTCGATAGAGCAGCACCACGAACAAAGGCAGTCCCAGGGGCGAAAGAGCACAGTCCAGAAAGCGAAAATTCGACTTCGCCACACGCACGTAAAAGCGGATCAGGTTCCGGGCCCACAGGATCAGCAGCACCCAGCCCGCCGTCAGCCACTGTAACGAATGTGGCGTGAACCGCCCACTCCACAGTTCGACGGCCAGAAAAGGCAATCCAAAGAGAAGGAAAATATCCAAAGCGCGCCATAGCGCCAGAGATAGCGCATTGTTAAACAAGAGTGCGAGGTTTTTCGTCCAACCCTCCACCATCGCGGCAGTTGCCCGATACATTCGCGTCGCCACTGCATCCTCCGCATAGCGGAAGCGCAGCCCTACCTTGCGCCGCTTGGCCGTGAACGCCATCTCCACGTCCTCGAGCACCTTGTCTTTCACTGCGGGGTGGCCCCCGATGCGCCGATACGCCTCTCGCTCCACCAGCAGAAACTGCCCGTTCGCCGCGGCTACGCGCTGGTTCGGATCACTCACCTTGGCTGGCGGATAGGCCAGCGCCAGTTCGCAGAACACCAGCGGCATCAGCGTCCGCTGCACCAGCCCCTGCACAACCTGCCGTGGCGAGTAACTCAGCATCCCCACCTTATGTTTCTCGGCCTCATGAAGAGCGCGGTGTAAATTTCCCGGCTCGTGGATCGTGTCCGCATCGGTAAACAGGAGCCACTTGCCGCGTGCCTTGCGCGCCGCTGTCCAGATGGCGTTGGCCTTCCCCGTCCATCCCCTTTCCAGCTTCGCAGCCTGCAGAACCGTCACCCCGGCAAAGCTCCGAGCGATCTCTTCTGTACGGTCCGTCGAGTGATCGTCCACCACGACCAACTCCCAGTCTCGCCCTAGCTTGAAAATCTCATCGGACTGGGTCACTAGCGATTGCAGGCATGCACCCAGGCAGTCCTCCTCATTACGCGCCGGAACAATCACCGTCAGTTCTAGCAGTTCCGCCGACTCCGGCTGGTCAAACAACGTGCCCGCCAGCGATGGCACGGCCATCGGCTCGGCCGGCTCGCTCGTCAGTCCCAGCACCGGCTTCAAGTCGCTTGCGGCTCCGCCGCCTTCTTCGTGCCCTTTTTCCGTCACTCGCTGCCCTTTCGCTTCAACCATTCCGCTCAGTATTATAGAAAGGTGCGCTTCCTTCGCCTTTTTGTACTCTCTCCCCTGTTGGCCTTGACCATGGTCTCCGGCTGCGACCGCGGTGCGCATCCCGCGCAGACCGGCAAGGTTGCCCCCGACTTCACCGTCTCCGACGGCTACTCCTCCGTGCATCTGGCTAACTACCGCGGCAAGGTCATCTTGCTCAACTTCTGGGCCACGTGGTGCGCTCCCTGCGTGCAGGAGATGCCTTCTCTCCTGCAGCTCCACCACGACAACCCAAACCTCGTCGTCCTCGCTGTCAGCATTGACGAAGATCCTGGCGCCTACGCCAACTTCATCCGCAACCGCCACGTCGATCTCGTCACGGTCCGCGATCCCAACCAGACCGCCGCCAACCTCTTCCATACCGAGATGTGGCCCGAAACTTACGTGATCGACCGCGATGGCATCATCCGCCGCAAGTTCATCGGTGCCACGGACTGGTCCGATCCCGAGATCCGCAACTATCTCAAGAACCTCTAGCCGGTACGGCTCCGTTCTCGCCGCTTGCTATCATCAGAACTATGACCACGGTCGACATCCTCTTCCGCTATGCCACCCCGCCCACTGAGGCCGTCACGTTTGCGCTGGCCAATACCCGCGAAGTCTACGGCATTCGCCGCCTCGTCTTCGACCGCGAAGCCCATACCCTTCTCGTGGAGTACGACGCCACCCGGCTCAACGCCGCGACGGTAGCGCGCTTGGTGCGCCAGGCAGGCCTGGAAATCGTCGAGGAGGTGTCCCTCATTCCTCCTCAGCCCGAGCCGGAAGCCGCTCCCGCAGCGTAAGATCGGGCGTTTGCACCGTCACGAATTCCCTGTTAATCTGTCTTAGGTTTGGTTCCCAGCCAAATGCGCCCGTAGCTCAGCTGGATAGAGCGACTGACTACGAATCAGTAGGCCGGAGGTTCGAATCCTTCCGGGCGCACCATCTCTCCTCAATCTCCTTCCAATTCAGAAGCTTCCCGCTCCAGTAGCATCTTGTCTGCGTGTAGTCGCGTCTTTGCCGTGTGCCCCGCCTTGTGTGTTCCAGCTCACCTCGTTCGGTGCATCGTGCGTGATACGTTACCGCTTTAAGGGGTCGTCGCGAGGACCTTTTCCCATTTATCTCCCTCGACAGAGCCCCTTGTACTCAAGCGTCTTACCGTACGACTGGAGCTCGGATCGATGTACAGGATTCTCGAAGCACGGACTGTCGGGCAAAACATCAAGCAGTTCGTGATTGAAGCGCCCCGCATTGCACGCAAGCAGCGCCCAGGGCAGTTCGTCATTCTCCGCCTGCATGAGAAAGGCGAACGCATTCCCCTCACTATCAAAGGTTCTGACCCCGCCGCCGGCACCGTCACCATCGCCGTTCAGGCTGTGGGGAAAACTACGACCCTGCTCAACTCGCTTGAAGCCGGCGACTTCATCCTGGACATCGTCGGCCCGCTGGGCCGCCCCTCGGAGATCGAGAACTACGGCACCGCCATGATCCTCGCTGGCAGCGTCGGTACCGCCATGGCCCTGCCCACCGCCCGGGCCCTCAAGCAGGCCGGAAACCACGTGATCTTTGTCGAAGGCGCGCGCAGTAAAGACATGGTCGTCTTTGAAGACGAAGTCCGCGACGCCAGCAGCGAAGCCTTCATACTTACCGACGACGGCAGCTATGGCGAACACGGCCTGGTCACCAAAAAGCTCAACGAAATGATCGACGCTGGCCACGCACCTGACTTCGTACTCGCCGTCGGTCCCGTGCCCATGATGCGCGCCGTCGCACGCATCACCGCGCCGCTCGGCATCAAGACCATGGTCAGCCTTAACTCCATCATGGTCGATGGCACCGGCATGTGTGGCGGCTGCCGCGTGCTGATCGGTGCCGAAAGCCAGTTCGCCTGCGTCGACGGCCCCGAATTTGACGCTTCCAAGGTCAACTTCGAAGTCCTCATGCAGCGCAACGCAATGTATCGCGACAAGGAGTGCGCTTCGCTCGAGCAGTTCAAAGCGCGTCAAGCAGAAGAGGTAGCCCGCATACGGGCCGAAGTGGCGGCCGGGGAGAAGCACTATGTCTGAGCAGAACACCCTGCCACTCAAGGAACGGATGAAGATAGCTCGCGTGCACATGCCGGAGTCGGAGCCGGAAGTGCGTGCGCGTTGCTTCAACGAAGTCAACTTGGGACTTGGCTCCGATCAGGCCCTCATCGAGTCCAGCCGCTGCATCTCGTGCATGAAGCCCGGCTGCGAGATCAAGTGCCCAGTCGGCGTCAAAATCCACTCCGTCATCGAACTCATCTACGCCGGAGACTTCCTTGCCGCCGCAGCCAAGATGCGCGAAGATAACGCCCTGCCCGCCATCACCGGACGCGTCTGCCCGCAGGAGAACCAATGCGAAGGCGGCTGTGTCCTCGGCAAGAAGGGCGAAGCCGTCGCCATCGGCAACCTCGAGCGCTTTATCGCCGACTACGAACGCACCAGCGGCCAACTTGGCCTGCCCACCATCGCACCGCCCACCGGCAAGAGAGTGGCCATTGTCGGCAGCGGCCCTGCGGGCCTCTCCGCCGCAGGCGACCTCATTCAGAAAGGCCACCGGGTCCGCGTTCTCGAGGCGCTGCATGAACTCGGCGGCGTGCTCGTCTACGGCATCCCCGAGTTTCGCCTGCCCAAGTCCATCGTCAAAGGCGAGATCGAGAACCTCCGCCGCATGGGTGTTGAATTCGAAACCAACGTCGTCGTCGGCAAGAGCGTCACCATCGACGAACTCATGCACGAAGAGGGCTTCGACGCCGTCTTTGTTGCCACAGGCGCCGGCCTGCCGCAGTTCCTCCACATTCCCGGCGAGCACCTGAATGGCGTTTACTCCGCCAACGAGTTCCTCACCCGCACCAACCTCATGCGCGCCTACCAGTTTCCCGAGTACGACGAGCCCATCTACGATTGCCGCGACCGCAACGTAATCGTGGTCGGCGGCGGCAACACTGCCATGGACGCTGTCCGCACCGCCCGCCGCCTGGGCGCGCGCACCGCGACACTCGTCTATCGCCGCTCGCAGGCCGAAATGCCCGCCCGCGTCGAGGAAGTGAAGCACGCCCGCGACGAAGGCATTGAGTTCTGCGTGCTCACCAACCCCGTCGAGTTCGTAGGCGACAACACAGGCCGCCTCACCGGCGCACGCTGTGTCCGCATGGAACTTGGCGAGCCCGATGAGAGTGGTCGCCGCCGTCCGGTCGTCATCCCTGGCTCGGAGTTCCTGCTTCCCGCCGACGTGGTTATCATCGGCCTGGGCACCACGGCCAACCCGCTCATCCAGAGCACCACGCCGGACCTGAAGACAAATGCCCGCAACTACATCGTTGCGGAGCCCGGCACTGGCCGCACCTCCAAGCGCGGCGTCTTTGCCGGCGGGGACATCGTCACAGGCGGCGCAACAGTCATCCTGGCCATGGGCGCCGGCCGCAAAGCTGCCGCGTCCATCCACGACTACCTCACCACCGGCGTCTGGGAAGCAGCAGCACCCGCTGCCGTCTGAACCTTCATGACGCAAAACAAAAGGCGCGGCCAAAGCCGCGCCTTTTCTGCATCCGACAAAGCTTAGTACAGCCTGAAGTTCACCTCGACGTTGATGCGCACCGGCACCGCCATCGAGCCCTTCATCGCCGGCTTGAACTTGTACTTCCGCACTGCTTCCAGCGCCTTCTCGTCAAGGCCCATGCCCAGCGTGCGCACTACGCGCGGTTCCTGCGGGTTGCCATGCGCATCCACAATCACTGAAATCACGCAGATGCCCTGGTACTTGGCGCGCCGAGCCTCGTCGCTGAACTCAGCCTCAGGCGTAAAGATCGGCACCGGGGCCGAAACACCGCCGCCTATCGCGTACAGTCCGCCGCCAGCGTTGCCACCATAGCCGGGCCCGTATCCATTTCCTGTGCCAGAGCCGATACCGCCGCCATAGCCTGTGCCCATTCCGGCTCCGCCGCCCTGTCCGTTCGAGGCCAGCGTCACGTTTGCGGACTTGGTCACACCAAAATTCGGCAGATTCGGGTTATCCGGCAGCTGAATATTCGGCTGCACGTTGATCGCCGCCGGAACCGCGAGCTTTGGATGATCCAGCACGGGCACCATCGGTGGCGTCAGCGGGTCCTTCATCCGCGGAGGCAGTTTGCCTTTGATCGGGTCCACAATGTCATGCGAACCGCCGCCGCCGCCGCCGCCCGCCGCTGTCGCAGCATTCGGCGCCTTCAGCTCGAAGTTCCCCACATCGATATTGGTGGACGTGACCGCCGGCTTCACCATCTTCACCACCGTCTTGATGCCCAGCCAGATGGCGAACAGCACGATGAGGATGTTGATCGTGGTGGAGATGCCTACCGCCCACGGGTTGGTCTTCACCGCCATGCGGTCCGGCACCGGGATCGGTGTTGAGGTCAGTTCGAGCGGTGGGAGTTTAACGGGGAAGAATACGTCGCGCACGCTCTCGTAGAGCGTCCGCCACACAGGCGGCTCTTCGAAGGCCCTGCCCAGAAAAGCATCGAGTTCGTGCCCTGCTGGCAGCGCCGCGGCTGCTGCTTCGTTGTCCGCCGAAGTTTGCATCAGAAAATCATTTGCCATGTCTGCCGCCGGCTCAATTGCCCGCGAGTGCCCCGCCGGGGCGCGGTCCAATTTCAGGACCGTAAGTTCATTATGCTTGACGCCGGGCGTGCTTGTCTTGCGCTCGTCCCGGCCTGTTCCTTCGCCGTTACTCTCCAGCCTCTCATATTCCGCGGAGCGCATAGTTCCCATAAATAATAGACGCGTCCGCCGCCGTCAGGTTACCGGCATTTTTTGCGCGAACAATTTACACTGGAGGTTGACATATCTCGTTTGATGCCAGGAGTGACAATGTCTCCAGCGCCGGAGTTGAAGGCGACCTTAACCTTGCCTCAGACCGCCTTCCCCATGAAGGCCAATCTGCCACAGAATGAACCACTTCGCCTGGCTCGCTGGACCGAACTGCGCCTCTACGAGGAACTGCGCAAGGCCGGCAAGGGACGTCCCGTCTATCTCCTCCACGACGGCCCCCCCTACGCCAACGGCCCCATTCACCTGGGCCACGCCCTCAACAAGGGTCTCAAGGACTTCGTCGTTAAGTCCAAGACTATGGCTGGCTTCGATGCCCCCTACGTCCCCGGATTCGACTGCCACGGCCTGCCGATCGAGATCAAGGTGGACGAGCAACTCGGCCGCAAAAAGCTCGAAATGCCCGCTCCTGCCGTGCTGGATGCCTGCCGCGCCTACGCGCAGAAATACATCGACCTGCAAAGCTCCCAGTTTCAGCGCATCGGCTGCTTCGGCCGCTGGGACGACCCCTATCGCACCATGGCCCGCGACTATGAGGCGCGTACCTTGGAGGCCTTCTACGGCTTCCTCGAGAAGGACTTCGTCTACCGCGGCCTCAAGCCCGTCTACTGGTGCATCCACGACCGCACCGCCCTGGCCGAAGCCGAAGTCGAGTACGATCAGCACACTTCGACCGCCATCTACGTGCGCTATCCGCTCACGTCCGCGCCAGAGGCAGTCGCGCCCGAACTCGCCGGCCGAGAAGTCTACACCGTCATCTGGACCACAACGCCCTGGACCATCCCCGCGTCCATGGCCGTGGCCTTTCATCCCGACTTCGAGTACGTGGCGCTCGCTGCCAGCGGCGATCCAAAGGCCGCCAACGCCGCCAACGACCCTGTCTACATCGTGGCCGCTGAGCTGGCGCCAGCCGTCGCTGCGGCTTGCAAGCTGGGCACCACTTCAGAACTGGCCCGCTTCAAGGGAAGTTCCCTCGAGAACATCACCTTCAAGCACCCGTTCCTCGAGCGCAGCATCCTCGGCGTGCTCGCCACCTACGTCACTGCCGACACCGGCACGGGCGCGGTCCACACCGCTCCTTCTCATGGCGCGGACGACTTCTACACCGGCCAGCGCTATGGCCTCGACCAGACCTGCCGTGTCGACTCCGCCGGCTACCTGCACGTGGACGAGTCCGCTTGGCCGCTGGCCTCGCCGCCGCCGTTCGAAGGCAAGAAGGTGTGGGCCGCCAATCCCATCATCCTCGCCATGCTCGAAGAGCGCCGTGCGCTGCTCAGCGCGTCTGACCTTGAGCACTCGTATCCTCACTGCTGGCGCTGCCACAACCCCGTCATCTTCCGCGCCACCGAGCAGTGGTTCATATCGCTCGACACGAAGATCGAGGCGCCGCAAGGTGAAAAAACCTTCCGTCAGCACACCATTGACGAAATAGATAAGGTCGTCTGGGATCCAGCGTGGGGCAAAGAACGTATCACCAACATGATTGCCACACGTCCAGATTGGTGCATCAGCCGCCAGCGCATCTGGGGCGTGCCCATCGCCGTCTTCCTCTGCGAAGGTTGCGACAAGCCCATCATCGACCCGGCGCTCAACCGCAAGGTCATTGACCTGTTTGAGCGCAAGGGCGCCGAAGCCTGGCACACCACAGACGTCTCTGCCCTGCTGCACTCCGGCGCCAAGTGCGCACACTGCGGCGGCACGGCCTTCCGCAAAGAGACTGACATTCTCGACGTGTGGTTTGACTCCGGCACCAGTTGGTTCGCCGTTGCCGAGTCTGATCGCGATCTCAAGGACGCCTACAAGTCGTTCCAGAACAACGAGGGCGCAAAGGTTCTCTATCTCGAAGGGGGCGACCAGCACCGCGGCTGGTTCCACTCGTCCCTTTTGACCTCCGTCGCACTGCGCGGCCGCGCACCCTACTCACACGTGGCCACCGCCGGCTGGACCCTCGATGAGCAAGGCCGCGCCATGTCGAAATCCCTCGGCAACGGCGTCGATCCCGTCGATATCGCCGAGCGCCTCGGCGGCGAGATCGTCCGCCTCTGGGTTGCCTCCGTTGACTTCCGCGAAGACATGGCCGCCAGCGAGAACCTGATGCAGCGCTGCGCCGAGCTCTATCGCAAGCTCCGCAACACGTTCCGCTTCCTGCTCGGCAATCTCAAGGGCTTCGACCCCGTGCGCGACCGCGTGCCTGAAACGGATTTGCTGCCGCTCGATCGCTACATGCTGGCCCGCACGCGCGAACTCGCCGAAAAGATCCTCGGCTTCTACGAGGCGTTTGAGTTCCACCGTGTCTACCAGGCCGTGAACGAATTTGCCATTGTGGACCTGAGCTCCTTCTATCTCGACGTGCTCAAGGACCGCATGTACACGTTCGCGCCGTCGAACCCCGCACGCCGCTCCGCTCAGACTGTGCTCTGGCAGATTGCTGAAGCGCTCGTCCGCCTCGTAGCGCCCATCCTCAGCTTCACCGCCGATGAAGTCTGGGAATATCTACCCAAGGTCGAAGGTCGCGAAGCCAGCGTGCATCTTGCGCTGTTCCCCAAGCCCGAGGAGATCTACAGCGAGAACCCAGCGCAGTTGATCGAAGAGTGGAAGCAACTCTTCGCCATCCGCGACGAAGCGCTGCGCGTACTCGAAGAAGCCCGCCAGGCCAAGCGCATCGGCAAGGGCCTCGAAGCTGAGGTCGAGATCGTTGCCGCGGGGGAGCAACTCGCTCTGCTGCGCAAACACGCCGCCGGCCTGAAGGAGATTCTCAACGTCTCCGCCGTCAAGGTAGTCGAGGGGCCCTCGTTCACCGTCGAGACGCTCCCTGCCAGCGGCCACAAGTGCGCCCGCTGTTGGAACTTCATGCCCGAGGTGGCCGACTACGGCACATGGAAGAACGTGTGCACACGCTGCCACACTGCGCTGAAGGACATGGGTGTCACCCCGCCGGAGGCTGCACAGTGAACCTTGCCGTTCCGCGCCGTCTTCACTGGCTGCTGCTGATTTCGGCGGTCGTGGTCTTTCTCGACCGCTTCACCAA